>DATLHE010000001.1:0-2506 GCA_035540335.1 Thermomicrobiales bacterium
CGCGCTCGTTCGGGCGCTTGGCGCCCAATGCCCCCTCTGTAATGGCCTGGGCTGCGAGGATTGCGCGCAGACCGGGCTTCGCTGAGCCGTTTCCACCGTTTATGATGGGCTCCTGAGAACTCGCATGCTCGCGTATGGGAAGGAGCCGGGATGGACGACCAGGAGCTTTGGGCGGCGCTCGAACGCATCCACACCATGGACCCGCGTGCGAGGTACAGCAGCAGCGAGATCGACCGGCTGCATCGCCGGTGCGTGGCGCAGGTCGAGGAGATGTCGCGCTCCGACATCCGCCTTTCGCTCAGTCGCTACATCCGCGACGAGATGCTGTCCGAAGACGCCCTCGCCGGCGGCCAGGGTTGGGAGGATGTCCTCTCCTTCCTGGACTGGTTCGACGGCGGGATGGAGTAGGAGATTCGATGCCCGAACCGGACCAGACGCCGTCATCTTCGCTCGCCTTCTGTCTCGATGCGGGCCCCGGGCAGTGGGCGAAGGCCCAAGGCACGGGCGACCGGCAGACCTATGCCGACGCCGTGAGCTGGACGGTCGAGATGGGCCGGATCGCCGATGAGGCGGGCATCGACTCTCTCTGGCTGCTGGAGGACCCGGACGGCTGGGATGCCCTCGCCGTGCTGGGCGCCGTCGCCCGCCAGACGACCCGCATCCGCCTCGGCACCGGAGTCGTCAACCCTTACTACCGCCATCCCAGCCTGATCGCCGCCTCGATGGCGACCCTCGACGCGCTTAGCGACGGCCGCGCGTTCCTCGGCCTCGGCCGTGGCCAGCCGGAGTGGTACGACGTCGCGCTCGGTATGGACATCGGCAGCCCGCGCCACCGGCTGGAGGAGACGTTCGGCCTCCTGCGCCGGTGGTGGTCGCCGGAGATGCGGGCCTCGTCCCCGGAGGGCGCCACCGAGCTCGCCGTCCACGGCTGGGAGCGCACGATCCGCCCGGTCCAGCCCCACCTGCCGATCTACCTCGCCGCCGTCGGGCCGCTCGCGCTCCGCATCGCCGCCCGGCACGCCGACGGGGTGATCTTCAACGACCTGTCATCCCTGCAGTTCATGCGCGACGCCGTCGCCACCGTCCGCGCCGAGATGGCGCGCGTGGGGCGCGACCCGGCCGGATTCGTCGTCGCCGCGCGGTCGTCGGTGACGGTCACGGACGAACCGGAGCGGTTCTACGAGCAGCGCAAGAGCACCGTCGCGATGATCCACGCGCTGCCCGGCATGGAACGGCTGCTGGAATCGCCGGGGTACGACGTCGGGCGCGTCATCGCCGACGTCCGGAGCGCGATGAACACGAACGAGATCCTCGGGCAGGGCGGCGGCTTCGGCGATCTCCGGCGCGGCGGCGACCTGGAGGCCGCGAAGCGGGCGATTCCCACCTCGCTGATGGAGGAGCTGGTCGTCGCCGGGCCGGTGGCCGACGTCCGGGCGCGCCTGCGCGAGATGCACGCCCTTGGCATCACGCACGTCTTCCTGGCGAACCCGAAGCCCGGCACCACCGCCGACGAGCTGCGGGACCTCGTCGCCTCCCTTCGGACGCCGTGACGATGCGCCGCTCCATGCCCGGGAGCAGACCATGACCCTGCCCGTCCTGGTCACGAAGCTCTATGTGCCCTCGCCCGGACCTCGGGTGATCCCTCGGCCGCGCCTGATCGAGCAACTGCGGGAGGGTCTGCACCGCAAGCTCACGCTCATCTCGGCCCCGGCGGGCTTTGGCAAGTCCACACTGGTCAGCGAATGGATCGCCGATGGCGACCGGCCGGTCGCCTGGCTGTCGCTGGATGAGGCGGACAACGACCCCCCGCGCTTCCTGGCGTACCTGATCGCGGCGTTGCAGACCGTCGCGCCGACCTTGGGCGGCGGGCTGACGGGCGCGCTCCAATCCTCCCAACCGCCGCCAACTGAGTCGATCCTGACCGCCCTCCTCAACGAGATCGCCGTCCTCCCGGACCCGATCGTCCTTGTCCTCGACGACTACCACCTCATCGATGCCAAACCGCTCGACGAGGCGGTCGCCTTCCTCCTCGAGCACCTGCCGCCACAGCTCCACCTCGTCATCACCACCCGTGAGGATCCCCAGCTCCCGCTGGCCCGGTTGCGCGCCCGGGGGCAGATGACCGAGCTGCGCGCAGCCGACCTGCGATTCACCACCGCCGAGGCGGCCGCGTTCCTCCACGAGGTGATGGAGCTGGACCTCTCGGCATCCGACGTCGCGGCTCTGGAGACACGGACCGAGGGGTGGATCGCCGGTCTGCAGCTGGCGGCGCTCTCGATGCGGGGGCGGAACGACGTGTCCGGGTTCATCCGGGCCTTCGCCGGGAACGACCGGTACATCGTGGACTATCTGATCGAAGAGGTCTTGCGGCGTCAGGCGGACCCGATCCGGGAGTTCCTCCTCCACACGTCGATCCTCGACCGGTTGAGCGGTCCCCTGTGCGATGCCGTCACCGGCCGCGACGACAGCAAGGCGCTGCTGGAAGGCCTGGAGCGGAGCAATCTGT
>DATLHE010000002.1:0-20845 GCA_035540335.1 Thermomicrobiales bacterium
TCGTAGATGTGCTGGACGTGGGTGGAGGCCGTGCGGCGGCTGATGGAGAGCGCCGCGGCAATCTCGGCGTCCGTCCTGGCGTCGACCAGCAGCCGGAGGACCTCCAGCTCGCGGCGGCTGAGACCGTGGGGCGTGCGGGGCCGGATCTCCTGCCCGTCGGCGGCCCGCGCGGCGAGGAAGTCGGCCTCATCACCAGCCTGCGCGAATGCATCAAGCGCGTCCCGGAGATACGCCGCCGCCCCGGCCTGGTCATCCTGGGCCAGCAGCACCCGGCCCAGATGGAGGCGCGCGAAGGCCTCGCCATAGGGGCCGCTGGAGACCTGATGGGCCGCGAGTGCCTCTTCCAGAAACTGGCGCGCCGCGGCAAGATCGCCCCGGGCGGCGGCGCCCTGCCCCAGGTTGAGGACCGCGATGGCGTTGAGCAGCGGCTCGTCGAGTGCCACGGCGCTCTCGTGCGCGATCAGCCAGGCGCTCCACGCTTGCTCCGCGTCGCCCCGCACCAGCGCGAGGTTGCCGACCAACCCCAAGACGCTGGCGATCAACCGCTCATCGCCTGCCGCGCGGGCATGCGTGATGGCCGCGGCCAGATAGGCGTCCGCCCGCGGCAGATCATGCTCCAGGATGGACAACCAGGCAGCGACCCCGAGGGCTCGCGCCTTGATGAACGCCGGCGCGTCCGGCGCGTCCGCCAATGCACGCTCGATCCAGCGGCGTCCGTCGGAGAAATGATTGAAGTGCGCCCAATAGTCATGGAGCGCGCCCGCGAGCTGAAGGGCAGCCGAGGGGTCATGCGCCAGCAGCCAGTCGAGCGCCGCCCGGATGTTGCCGTGCTCTGATCGCAGGGGCCGTTGGCGATCGGCGACCTCGCGCCCGGTGGTGGACGCCCACAATCGCTCGGCGAGCGCGAGCAGCCAGGAAGCGTGGGCATCCCGGCTCGCAGCCTCCTCGCCGCTCGCCGCCAGCTGCTCCAGCGCGTACTCGCGGATCGTCTCCAGCATGAGGTAGCGCGGCTCGCCGTCGACGCCCTCCCGGACGTCCAGCAGGCTGCCGGCGACGAGCGCCGAGATGCCCTCCAGCACGTCCGCGCCGGCGACCGCCTCCGCCGCGTCGAGCGTGAAGCCGCCGACGAAGACGCCGAGGCAGCGGAACAGCCGCCGCGTGTGCGGGTCCAGTAGGTCGTCGCTCCAGGCGATCGTGTCCCGCATCGTGTGCTGACGCATCGGCGCGTCGCGCGGGCCGCCAGTCAGGAGCTCGAGGCGGCGCTCGAGGCGGGCCATCAGCGCCGCCGGCGAGAGCACGCCGATCCGCGCCGCGGCCAGCTCGATCGCCAGGGGCAGCCGATCGAGCCGGTCGCAGATGGCGTCAACGACGGGCTTCGTCTCGTCCGTCAGCGCGAAGGCGGGCACCTGAGCCTGGGCGCGATCCGCGAAGAGGAGGATCGCGGCCTCCGCCGCCAGCGGCGGGATCGGAAAAAGGCGCTCGCCGGAGACGCCGAGGCGCACACGGCTCGTGCAGAGGATCGTCAGGCGCGGGCAGGCCCCAAGGAGGTCGACAACGACCGGCGCGGCGGGCAGGAGATGCTCCATGTTGTCGAGCACGAGCAGGGCCTCGCGACCGCGAAGGAAGGCGTGGAGACGGCTATGCAAGGGGGGATCCGCCGCCTCCGGCAGGCCGAGCGCCTGCGCGATGGTGGCGGGCACGAGGGCGGGATCGCGAACGGCGGCAAGCGGGACGACGACGGCGCCATCGGGGAGCGTCCCGGCGAGATCGGCGGCGACCTGGATGGCGAGGCGGGTCTTGCCGACGCCACCGGGGCCGGTCAGGGTCAGGAGGGGGACGTCCTCGCGCTCCAGCAAGGCGCGGACCGCCACGCGCTCGTGGTCGCGACCGAGCAGGGGCGTCATCGGGCGCGGCGGGGCTACCGGTCCGGCCGGCGCGACCGGTCGGAATGGCAACGGGTCCCGCTGGAGTGGCCGGGACGACATGGACATGGCGAACCTCGCATCCTGTCCCGGACGCGTCGCGAACACTGAACAACCCCTCGCCACACTAGCACCGTGACGGCGACATCGTATGGTCCGCATGGCCCGAACGGGCAGCTTCGGACGCGCTGTGCGATGATGCGGCGGATTGCCCCGGTACGCGCCCGGGCCACAAGGACAGACATGGCCAACGACGCTCCCGAGCTCCCGTCAACCACCATCGTCGATCGCCCCGCGCTGGACGCTGGCTCGCTCGGGCTGGTGTTCGGCTTCCTCGGGGTGCTCGCCTTCAGCTTCACGCTGCCGTTTACACGGATCGCCGCGCCGGAGCTGGGGGGCGTCTTTACCGGCATTGGCCGGGCGCTGCTGGCGGCCACGCTGGCGATCGCGATCCTGCGCCTGCGGCGCGAGCCGTGGCCGGCGCGCCGCTACTGGTGGCCGCTGGTGCTCGTCGCGGCCGGCACCGTGTTCGGGTTTGGGCTGCTGGCCTCGATCGCGATGGAGCACCTGCCCGCCGCGCACGGGGTCGTCGTGGTCGGGCTGCTGCCGGCGGCGACCGCCGTGATGGGGGTGCTGCGCGCGGGGGAGCGGCCGGGCGTGCCCTTCTGGCTGGCCTGCGCGGCGGGCGTGGTGGCGGTGCTGGTCTTCGCGGCCGTGCAGGGGGCGGGCCGCCCGCACGCGGGGGACGCGCTGCTGCTGGCGGCGGTCGTCCTCGCCTCGCTCGGGTACGCCGAGGGCGCGATCATGGCGCGGGAGATCGGCGGTTGGCGGGTGATCTGCTGGGCGCTGGTGTTCGCGACGCCGCTCCTGCTGACGATCACGGCGGTGCTCGTCGCGCGGGACGGTCTGCCCCGGGGCGGGGCGGAGGCGTGGCTGAGCTTCGTCTACCTCGGCTCGGTCAGCATGCTGCTCGGGTTTTTTCCGTGGTATCGCGGGCTGGCGCTCGGCGGGGTGGCGCGCGTCGGGCAGATCCAGCTCGTGCAGCCGGTGCTGAGCCTGATCTGGGCCGCGTTTCTGCTCGGGGAGCGCATCTCGCCCGGCACCGCGCTCGCCTCGCTGCTCGTCATCGCCAGCGCCGCCCTCAGCCGGCTCACCCGCGACAGATGAGCGCCGTACACGACCTTGACCACGATCGGATAAGGACAGGCGTGCAGCACACGGGACCATCTTCTCGCAGCGCCTTCCCGCCGGTGTTCCTGGCGGTCACGATCGTCATCCTGGCGCTGTGCTTCCGCGCGCCGATCCTCAGCGTCTCGCCGCTGCTCGACACGATCCGCGCGAGCACCGGCATCAGCAGCGCGGCGGCAGGGTTGCTGACGACGATCCCGGTCGTCTGCTTCGGGCTCGTCGCCCCGCTGGCCCCGGCGCTGGCGCGCCGGTTCGGCATGGAGCGGGTGCTCGGCGGCGTCTTCGTGGCCCTGATTCTCGGCATCCTGGCCCGCACGGCGACGCCGCTGGCGATGCTCTTCGGCGGCACGGTGGTCCTCGGGGCGGCGATCGCGATCGGGAACGTCATCCTGCCGGGGTTCATCAAGCGCGAGGCGCCGCACCGGATCGGCCCGATGACGAGCCTCTACTCGATGGCGATCTCCGGCAGCGGCGCGCTCGGCGCCGGCCTGACGGTGCCGCTGCAGCATGCATTCGGCCTCGGCTGGCATGGCGCGCTCGGCCTGTGGGCCGTGCCGGCGCTCGGTGGCCTGCTGGTGCTCATGCCGTGGCTGCTGCATGCGCGCCGCGCGGGCGACGCCCGCGCCCGTCGCCACCCGACCACCAACCTGTGGCGCAACCCGGTGGCGTGGCAGGTGACGATCTACATGGGGTCGCAATCGCTCGTCTTCTTCTCGACGGCGGCATGGCTGCCGACGCTCTTCATCGACCACGGCATCTCGGACCAGCGCGCCGGGTTCCTGCTCTCGTTCATGAGCATCGTCGGCGTCGCCGGCGCCTTCGCGGGGCCCCTGCTCGCCAACCGGCGCCCGGACCAGCAATGGCTGGTCACCATCAGCGCGCTGCTCTGCCTGGTGGGTATCGCGGGGCTGCTGGTCGCGCCGGTGACGTTGGCGCTGCTGTGGATGGCGCTGGTCGGGTTCGGCGTCGGCATGGCGCTGAGCCTGGCGCTGACGATGATCGGGCTGCGCTCGCCGGACGCGGTCCACGCCGCCGAGCTGTCGAGCATGGCGCAGACGGTCGGGTACCTGCTGGCGGCGCTGGGGCCGCTGCTGATCGGGCTCGTCTACGACGTGACCGGCGGCTGGACGGTGCCGCTGACGCTGCTGATCGTGGCGCTGGCGCCGATGCTGCTCAGCGGGCTCGGCGCGGGGCGGGACCTGCTCATCGCGCCTCCGGCGCAGTCGGTGCGCGCCGGTCAGGCGGGTGATTGATTCGGAGCGGGAGGCGTACACCCTTCGGAGTGCGCGGCGACGACGGCAGCGACGGAGACTCGCCCCTACGAAGGTGGGGCAGCCGTTTGCTGACGTAGGGGCCGTACCTGCGAAGCAGTGTCGGCCCGCATCGCCGAAGGCGATGATCCGCTCCCGGTCCGCCCGGGAGAGACCGGCGCTGCGGCGCCGGGGGATCCTTCGACAAGCTCAGGATGACGGGTGATTGGGACCGCGGCGTCCGGTAGCCTCTGCCCTGGGGACCGAGGACGACGCCGGCCTGAAGGGTCGCCACAGGTGCGGCACGAGACCCGGCGCGACCGGGGAGAAGCGCCGTTCAGGCATCGAAAAGCCGTTGCTGGTGGCGGACCCCGCACACCAGGTGCGGGGCTACGATGCCGTGTTCCCTTCGCGGTTGCCCGATCTCTGCGAGGGTTTCCTCAACCGCGCTGGATGAGCTCGACGATGAGGTTGCCGGGGAGGTTCTCGACGTTGACGATGCGGCCGCCGTTCGGCAGCGGCGCGTCGAGCAGCACGGTGCCGGTCATCCCGGCGCTGGTCCACTGGCGCAGGCGCTCGTCGATCGAGGGCACGACGAACGCGAGGTGATGCAGGCCGCCGCCGGCGCTCTCCAGGAACATCGTGTAGGGCGAGGCGCCCTCCTGGGGCTGGATCAGTTCCAGCTGCGTCGTGCCGAGTGTCATGAAGCCAAAGCGCGCGCCGAACGACGCCGGCTCGCCCCGCACACGGGCGCCGGTGATGTGCAGGTCAAACGTGCCGAGGAAGTCGTCGGTGTTGTCGGGTTCGCTCTCGAAGACGGTGTCGTCGGGCACGAAGCCGTACATTTCTGCCAACTGGCCGGCCGTGGCCTGCAGATCGCGCACGACGTGCCCGATGTGCAGCAGCGGCGGCAGGCTCAGGTGCGGGTGGAGGGTGTCCATGCGGGTGGTCCTTTCCGCTTTCCGTCACGTCGCGGGGCGGCGCGCGGTGACGAGCGGCTGGTAGTGCCCGGTCTCCTCGGGACCGTGCCAGCGAACGTCCTCGAACCCGGCACGCTCCAGGAACTCGTCCAGTTCGGCGCGCCGTAACGCCCGATAGGTCGTCGTGTGGCACCGCGTGTGCCACACACCGGCGCTCTCCTCGAGCACGAAGAGACTCAGCGCATAGCTTTCCCCATTCTCTGCCCAGTCCCAGACCTGAAAGGTGATCGACCGGCCTTTCTCCCGCTCCATGACGAGAGGCATGGTGGCGTGCGGGCGCTCCACCGCCAACGCGTCGTAATCCCGAACGCCCACGACAAGCAGACCGCCGGCCCTGACCTTGCCGCGCATGCCGCGGAGCGCGAGGCACATGTCGTCGTCGGTCAGCATGTGCGGCAGGGAGTTGTCGCAGCAGATGACGGCGTCGTACTGGCCCTCGACCTCGCGATCCAGACGACGGAAATCGGCGATACCGAACGAGATGTCCACGCCAAAATCGGCGGCCTCGGCCCTCGCTCGCGCGACGGCCTTCGGGCTGATGTCCGTGCCCCGGACCACAAACCCCTGGAGCGCCAGGCCGATTGCCTGGGTGCCGATCCCGCACGCGCAATCCAGGACCGAGCGAGTGTCCGAACCCGCCCGTTCGCGGATGAGGCGCGCGAGCACGCTGCCCTGGCGGCGGACCGCGTCCGACCAGTCGACGTAAACAAGGTGATAGTCGGTCGCGAGGTCATCGTAAAATCGCCCGGGCGTCGACATGGTCTTCCCCTTCTTCCCACTCTTCCGGAACCGCGCCGGTCCCCGGCCACAGGTGCGCCGCGGGTGCTACGATGGCAAGCGGGGCATCACCGTCACCCATCTTCGCACCCCGGAGACGCCACCGTGACTTCCTCGCCCATCTCCCAGCGCGCCGCGCGCATCGGCGCCGTCGCGCCGTTTCAGCTGATCGGCGCGTTCTACTCCAACTCCACCTACTCACGGCGGAAAGACGACCCGTCCATCTGCGACTTCACCTTCGGCAACCCGCACGACACACCCGCTGACGATTATGTCGAGGCAATCCGGGATGCGGCGGTGCCGCGGCACGACCAGTGGTTCGCCTACACCGACGATCTCCCGGTCGCCCAGGAGGCGGCGGCAACGTCGCTCAGCCGGCATCTGGGGCTGGCGTTCGCGCCGGAGGACATCCTGCTGACCACGGGCGGTTTCGGGGCGCTCGCGCTGGGGATGAAGCTGGTCGCCGACCCCGGCGACGAGGTGATCTACAGCCTGCCGCCATGGTTCCTCTACGAGGCGATGGCCGTCGAGGCCGGGCTGGTGCCGGTCAAGGTCCGGATCGACCTCGCCACCTATGATCTCGATCTCGACGCAATCGCCGCCGCGATCACGCCGCGCACGCGGATCGTCATCGTCAACACGCCGAACAACCCGACCGGCAAGATCTACACGCTGGAGATGTTGCGGCGGCTGGCCGCGCTGCTGGAGGACGCGTCGAACCGGAACGGCCGTCGTATCTACCTGCTCTCCGATGAGCCCTACAACCGGCTGATCTTCGACGGCGCGCGCTTCCACAGCCCGCTGGAGTTTTACCCGCACGCGCTGCTGGCGTATTCCTATGGCAAGACGCACCTGGCGCCCGGGCAGCGGCTCGGCTATCTCGCGCTGCCGCCGTCGATGCCGGACCGCGAGGCGATGCGGCAGGCGGCGTGGGAGGTACGGGTCGCCTCCGGGTGGATCTTCCCCAACGCCGTCATGCAGCACGCCCTGCCGCGCCTGGAACAGTTCTCGATCGACGTCGGGCACCTTCAGCGCAAGCGCGACCGCATGGTCGAGGCGCTGCGGGAGATGGGGTACGAGGTGGAGCGCTCGGAGGGCACGTTCTACCTCTTCGTGCGATCGCCGCTCGCCGACGACGGGGCCTTCGCCGAGCGGCTGGCGGAGCACGATGTCTTCGTGCTGCCGGGGTACATGTTCGAGACGCCCGGCTTCTTCCGGATCTCGCTCACGGCCAACGACGCGATGATCGAGCGCAGCCTGCCGGGCTTCGCCGCGGCGATCGCGCGGGCCGTGGCGGCATGAGGTGAGCACCATGAGCCAGCACGCATCCGCAGCGGGGCCGATGGCGGTGATCGACCGGCTCCACCGGGCGCTCAACGCCCACGATCTCGACGTTTTCGTCGGCTGTTTCGCGCCGGACTACCAGAGCACCTTCCCGGCGCATCCGGACCGCGCCTTCTCCGGGTATGAACAGGTCCGCGCGAACTGGTCGCAGATGTTCTCCGCCGTGACAGACCTGAAGGCGGAACTGCTGCGCGCCATCGTCGACGGTGAGACGGTCTGGACCGAGTGGGACTGGAGCGGCACGCTGCCCGAGGGCGCGCCGTATCACATGCGCGGCGTGACCGTGATGGGGATCCGGGACGACCGCGTCGCGTGGGCGCGGCTCTATATGGAGCCGGTGGAAACGGGCGGCGCGGGCATCGATGCCGCCGTGCGGCAACTGACGGGACGTGAGCGAGCATGACGGTGACGGAGGTGTGCCGATGATCCTGATCGCCGGGGGCACCGGCACGCTCGGGAAGCAGGTGGTGCGCCTGCTGACGGAGCGCGGGCTGGAGGTACGGATCCTGACGCGGGAGCCCTCGCGCGTGCTTCGCCTGGGCGGCCACGCCGCGCTGGTGGCCGGGGACGTCCGGGACGCGGCGACGGTGCGCCGCGCGATGATGGGCGCGGACACGGTGATCTCGGCGATCCAGGGCTTCGCCGGCCCGGGCGGGGTCTCGCCGGAGTCGGTCGACCATCAGGGCAACGCCAACCTCATCGGCGCGGCGCGGGAGCTGGGCGTCGGGCAGTTCGTGCTCCTGTCGATCCACGGCGCCGCGCCGGACCACCCGATGGAGCTATTCCAGAAGAAGGCGCTCGCCGAGCAGGAGCTGCGGGCGAGCGGGGTGCCGTGGACGATCGTCCGGCCGACGGCGTACATGGAGACGTGGCTGCGGCTGCTCGGTGCACCGCTGGTGCACTCCGGCGCGACGCGGATCTTCGGGCGCGGCCAGAACCCGATCAACTTCGTCTCCGCGCAGGACGTCGCGCAGATCGTCGCGCTGGCGGCCACCGACCCGGCGCTGCGGAACGCGGTGATCGAGGTCGGCGGGCCGGAGAACCTGACCATGCGTCAAGTGGTCGAGACGGTCGAGCGGGAGACCGGGAAGGGCGGGCAGGTGCGCAGCGTGCCGCTGCCGGTGATGCGGGTGATGGCGACGCTGATGCGGCCGGTGAAGCCGGCGCTGGCGCGGCAGATCCGGGCCGGGGTGGTGATGGACACCACGGACATGACGTTCGACGCGTCGGAGCGGGCCGGGCGGTTCCCGTCGATCCCGCTGACGACGCTGGCGGAGGTGGTGCGGCGGGAGTATGGGGCATCCTCGTAGCCCCGGACTGCGATCGCGCGACCGGACGGCGCACACCCTTCGGGGTGCGCGGCTACGAGATATGTAGGGCGGACATTGAGTCCGCCCGTACGGTGGTGCAAGGGACGGATTGGCTGCGCTCACGCGCCAAAGCCTCAGTACCGCAGTGTCGCGGCCACCCCGCCCAGCTGGTCGAGTTGTTGGGCCATCTCGCTCCGGGGATTCACTCCCTGATTCGCCAGCGATGCCTCCCCGGCCGCCGCGATCTGCACGATCTCGACCTCGGCACCGCCGATGATTGCCAGGCGAATCAACTCTTCCTGGATCGGAACCGGCACCATGTCGCTCTCGCGGCCACCGGTCGGATGCCGGTCGGGAATCGCTCCCACCCCCGCGACTCTCGCCGCATAGTCGGACCAGCCGTCGATCGCAAAGTCATCGACCATCGCAATCTCCTCGACCCGGCGATCCTTCAACGCCCTCAGCACGGCGTCGGGTCCCGCCACGGCAGGGCCACCAGCGCCGATCGTCTGGGCGATACGGTCCACCATCCCGGCTTCGCGCTCGCGCTCGGCTTCCCACGCGACCGGCAGGGTTTTGTCGATCACATCCTGCGTTGCCGCCCGGATGTCCTTCCGCATCAGCCCGACAACGCGGTCGGAGACACTGGCCGGAAACGCGCTCATCAGCGGCGATGTGATGACCTCGTCGCCCGCCACGATCAGGACGTGAACGCCCCATTCATCAAGCTCACGCCGCACTCCCTCCGCCAATGTCCGCGCGAACTGATCGAGCCGCTCGCCGGCCCGGGCCTGGTAGCGCCGCTGGTTCCCGCCGGCCTTGCGCCGGAAGGGATAGCCGGCTCCCCGCACATTCACTTCTCGCTGGGCCCGGCCCTGGGCGACGAAGGTCAGGTTTGCTTCTTGCTTGTCCGCCACCAAGACCGCGTATGGCTCGTAGTCTTCCCCGATCCGGATGAGCTCCGCCAGCGCCGGAATGGGGGCCGCGGTCACATTCGTTTCGGCCGGCACCCCAAGCACGATCGGCTCGAACACGCCTGCCTGCGCCCTGGCCACGATGACGATGCCTTGGGTCGCCGACGGCAGTGGCGGCACGTCGATGGATCGATCGACTCGCTCACCGTCCAGGTACTTCGTGATCCGCTCGATATCAATCGCCAGGCTCTCGGCCGCCGGCGTGCGCGCCGGATAGTGTGCGAGCAGCTCGTTCGCGGCATCCTCAAACTGCCGTCGCGCAGGCCGCCTCCCTGGATCCGAGCCAGCCGGGCGCCAATCAAGATAGGCCGTCATGTACGGCGCGGCATCATCGGGATCGGCGATGGTCGCGGGAGAGAGCGACGCCAGAGCCGCCCCTGCCTCTCGCGGATCGAGCAAGAGCCCCGAATCATCATGGGTCACCGTCAGCCGCTTGATCGGTCGTGAGCTCACCATTTCGATCTTTCCGATTCGCGAAAGACGCCATGTCCCACGAGCCGCCTTGCGCGTCCCGATACGCTATCGCCCGCGCCCAACCGCACAGGTCCCCATCCTCTCTCCCACGAACGCCTGGCATCCTTCCGGGTCTCGCCTCAATGCGGTCATTGGGGAAATGGCCGAGCGCCCCACGACCCCGCTGTTCGTGATCAGGTCGGCATAGGTGACGGGCGAGCGAGAACGCGGGAACGCGCGCTCGATCTCAGCCCCACGCGCTGGCCCCGAGCAACCTGGGTGACACTCGTGTCGTCGCTCCCGGGCATGGAGGAGGCGTCCTGGCGGTCCAACCCGCTTCCATCGTACACCCGCTGGCGCGGACCCTCGACAGGGGTCGTCCGAGCGTCCCACCTCCCGGGGGATTCGCGGGCGGTGCCGTTGGATGGGTTCCACATCTGCCTGTTCCACGCCTGCGTTCACGAGGCTCCGCTCTGGTGTATGCTGCGAGTGGGGATCCCAACAACCAAAGCCACGTCGCATCAACGAGGCCGGGTCGTGGTCACGACCGAACTGCTCGTACCTGGGCCGCGGTGAGCATTCAGCCACGCGGCGAAAGGAGCGAACGATGACCGACCGTCTTGCGCTTGCCGTGATTCCCGGGGTGGGATGGCGCACCGACGAGATCCAGGATGTCGCGCGCGAGGCCGAGGCCGCCGGCTTCGAGGCGATCTTCTCGACCGAGATCAACAACGACGCGATGGCCACGGCCCAGCTCATGGGATCGGCAACCGAGCGCATCCAGGTCGGGACGTGGGTGGCCAACATCTACCTGCGCCACTCCTATACCTGCGCGGAAGGCGCCGCCCTCATCGCAGAGGCGACCGGCGGCCGCTTCATCCTCGGGCTCGGCGTCAGCCACCAGCCGGTCAACGGGGCGTTGGGCATCGCGATGGACGACCCGCTGGGCGCCTTCCGGCGCTACCTGACCGACGTCCGAGGCTGGCTGCAGGGCGAGGGGCCGGCAACGCACCTGCCGCAACGGCCCGCCCCTGTCCCGGTGCCGCTCTACGTCGGCTCGCTCACCTCATCCACCGTCGAGCTCGGGGCAGAGCTGGCGGATGGCATCATGCCCCTGTTCTGGTCGGTGGAGCGCGTCGCCCAAAGCAAGGAATGGGCCGCGCGCGGTCGCGCCAGGGCGCCCGAATTGGGCCCGCTGACGATCACGCTCGGCTTGCCGACCTACGTGGGCGACGACCTCGATGCGCTGCGGGAGGTGGCCCGCCAGAACCTTGTGCTCTACACGGGTCTCCCGTTCTTCAAGGCGTTGCTCCGGGTATCGGGATTTGCCGACGAGGCGACGCTGATGGAGCAGGGAGACGGCATGGCTGGTCTCTCCGACCGCTTCCTGGAGGCGACCTGCCTGATAGGGACCCCTGAGCAATGTCGGGAGCGGCTGGCGGAGTACCGCGCGGCCGGGGTCGAAGTGCCGATCCTGTATCCCCCGATCGGAGTGGACGGGGCGCGGGAGGTGATCCGGGCGTTTCGCCAGTAGCGGTCGACGTTGGACCGAACGTATGGTTCTGCGGCGCAGGGCGTACGTGGGGCAGGAGGCAGCATGCTGCGAAGGATCGTCCTCAAGGGCACCTCGGGTGCCGGCAAGACCACCCTGGGCGCGGAGCTGGCGCGGCGGCTCGGCGTGCCCTGGATCGAGCTGGACGGGCTGCATCACCGCGAGAACTGGAGCGTGGAGCCGATCGAGGTCTTTCGGGCGCGGGTGCGGGCGGCGATGGCGGAGGCGCCGGACGGCTGGGTGATCGACGGCAACTACGACACGAAGCTGGGCGACACGGTGGTCCGCGAGGCCGACACGGTCGTCTGGCTCGACCTGCCGCTGTCGCTCAAGCTCTACCGGGCCGTGCGCCGGACGGTCTCCCACATCCGCAACGACGTCGAGCTCTGGAACGGCAATCGCGAGGACTGGCGGAACTGCTTCGCCTCCCGCGATTCGCTCTTCCCGTATCTGATCGGCGCCCATCGCCGCCACCGGCGCGACTGGCCGGCGCGGTTTGCCGGCGATCCGCGCGTCGTCCGGCTGCGCTCGGATCGGGAGGTGCGGGCGTGGCTAGAAGCGCAGGGGCCTTCCCCCGCCCCGGAGGCGCCGTGGGAGGCGGTGGCCGGGTAGCACCGGAGCCCGCAGGTGTGGCCAGGGCCGACTCGCCGCGACGGCATTCCGGCAGGCATCGAAACCTGCCCCTGCGCGTCTCTCATCGAGCGACACCTCCATCGTCACGGTCGGTGAGGCGGTCACTCCAGATACCGCGCCAGTTGTTCGAGGGACATCTGTGCGCCGGCCGAGTTGTCTTCGGGTCGCAACCCGGGAGGCAGGTTCTCGAAGGTCATCGTGACCTCCGTCCCGCCGGGCACCTCATTGAACGTCGTGGTCAGCGTCATCTCCCCGGCGAAGTCGGGATCGTCGCTGACGAAGTCGACCGCTTCGACGATCCGACGCGGGGGCGCCAGCGCCACGAACCGCACGTTGACGACGTCTTCATGCTCGGCTGTCTTGCCGCGGAAGGAGGATTCGCCGGGCGGATAGACGAGCGACATCCGGTAGCCGCCGCCGACACGCGCGTCGAAGACATGGAATGCGCCGGTCATCCCGCCAGGTGGCAGCCAGGCGAGCAGGTCCTCGCGGTCGACGAACGCCCGGTAGACGCGCTCGCGAGGCGCCCTGATGACCCTGGAATCCCTCGTCGATGTGTTCGTCGGCATCGTGATTCTCCTATAGGTGGTCCCGTAGCCACGGGTGCGGCCATTGCAGCGGTTTTCGAGAAGATTGGTAGGGGAGGAGCTTGTCTCCTCCCATCGTCGGGAGCACACAAGGTGCTCCCCTACACCCAGCGTCGCAACCATTTCGAGCATGGCTCTCAGCGCACACCCTTCGGGGTGCGCTGCTACGATAGCGTGAGCACCAATCCGGATTCCGTATGAGGGCGGGCATAGAGTCCGCCCGTACGACGGTCGCGCCCCTTCCGGAAACGCGTCAGCCATCCAGCGCCTGGTACGCGAGGCGCCAGAAGTCATCGACCACCCCGCCCGGCTCGGGGCCGGTGATCTCGCGCTGGAACAGCAGCAGGCCTACGAACCGGCGCGCGGGATCGTTGTGCCAGTGCGTGTTCAGGCCGCCGCCCCAGCCGTAGCTGCCTGCCGAGCGGCCAAACGCGTCCCTTGAAGCGAGGACGGAGACGCCATAGCCCCAGCCATCGTCGCCGAGGAACGCCTGGTAGCCCGGCCAGGCGGCCTTTTCTCCCGCCGTGACCTGGTCGGTCGTCATCTCCCGCACGGAGGTGTCCGCCAGGATGCGGACGCCGTCCAACGTCCCACCATCGAGCAGCATCTGCCCGAAGCGCAGGAAATCACGCGCCGTGCTCACCAGCTCGCTCGTCCCCGGCCGGGGAGCCCGCGGGGGCAGCAACTTCCGTGCAAACGCCGGGTCCATGACGACCAGGGCGCCCGACGCGTCGACGCGGTAGGCGGTCGCCAACCGATCGAGCTTCGCCTCCGGGACGCTGAACCCGGTGTCGACCATGTCCAGCGGGCGGAGGATGCGCGCGTCGAACACATCCCCAAGCGGTTGCCCGGTGACACGCTCGATAAGGACACCGAGGACCTCGGCGCCGGTGTGGTACAGCCAGTCCGCGCCGGGCTGGTGGATCAGCGGCAACGACCCGAGGCGCGCGATCCAGGTGTCGCTGTCGGGGATCGACGGCAGGAAGCCGGGCGCGACGCCCGCCGCGTCGATCGCCCGCTGGATGGGCGTGCTCCCCGGAGGCGCGAGCACGATCCCGGTGCCGAGCGAGAGCCGCAGGAGGTCGCGCACCGTGATCGGCCGTTCCGCCGGCACCGTGTCGTCGAGCGGACCATCCGGCACACGCAAGACCTGCGGCGAGGCGAACTCCGGGAGCCACCGGCCAACGGGATCGTCAAGGGCGAAGCGCCCCTCGTCACGCAGCTGGAGCGTCGCCACCGCCGTGACCGCCTTCGTCATCGAGGCAATATGGAAGATCGTGTCAACCTCCATGGGCCGGCGTTGGGCGAGATCGCGGTAGCCGATGGCGTCGAGCGCGGTGGCGCCGTCGCGCTGGAGGGCGGTGACCGCCCCGGCGATCTCGCCGCCATCGACGGCGTCCTGCATGGTCGCGTGGAGGCGATCGAGCGTCGTTTGGTCGAATCCGGCGTAGGTCATGCGAATCTCCGGGGCGTGCGCGGCTGCCGATGCCCCGATCATGGCGCATCGGCAGCGGAGTGACTTCTTCTGGGCTGCGGCGAAGCGGGAGCCCATGAGGGACTCCCCTACCGGTGACGGTCGAACGGTCCCAGGTCGACCTGGCGGAGGCGCACCGGGTCGGCGACGATGTCCATCTCGACGATCCTGCCGTCCCGGACGACGCACCAGCCGACCGAGTACGGCCGCCCGTCGCGGATCGAGACGAGCCCCGCTGCGCCGTTGACCAGCGCCCAGCGCATCGAGAGGCCGAGCCGCGCGTAGGTGAGCGCCTGGCCGGCGACCGACTCCGCCCCGCGCACGATACGCAGCCCGCCCGCCGACGGCCCGAAGTCCGCGCGCAGGACCACGTCGGGGTCGAGCACCGCCAGCAGCCCCTCGAAGTCGGCGTTTCGCGCGGCGGCGAGGAAGGCGTCGACGACGGCGCGCTCGGCGGGCGTGCCGGCATCCGGATCCGGGGTCGCGCCACGGACGCGCCGGCGAGCGCGACTGGCGAGCTGCCGGGTCGCCTCGGGGGAGCGGTCGACGATGGCCGCGATCTCGTCGAAGGGCACGGCGAACATGTCGTGCAGCACGAACGCCAGCCGCTCGGCGGGCGCCAGCGTCTCGAGCACGACGAACAGCGCCAGGCCGACCGAGTCGGCGAGGAGCGCCTCGTCCTCCGGGCCGGCACGGTCCGCGGCCGGGTCCATCAGGACGACGTCGAGCGATTCCTCGCGGCGTGTGCGGCGCGACCGCAGCATGTTCAGCGCAACGCGGCCGACGACGGTGGTCAGCCACGCGCCGAGGTTCTCGACGTCGCTGGTGTCGGCGCGGCTGAGGCGTAGCCATGCTTCCTGGACGGCGTCCTCCGCCTCGCTCCGGGAGCCGAGCATCCGGTAGGCGACGGCCCGCAGGCGGGGCCGATGTTCCTCGAAGCACTGTCCCAACCAGTCCTGTTCACTCACCTGTCACATTCCTCCCTCGCGACGTGTCTGCCCTGTAGACCCGCGAGATGCGGGCGATGTGACGAGGGGCTCGGCCTCTCATGATCAGGAAGGACCACATGATGCGCGTTTTCGTTGCAGGCGCCAGCGGCGCCGTCGGCACCCGGCTCGTCCCGCAATTGCTCGACCGGGGGCATGAGGTCATCGGCACCGCCACGTCGCCGCTGCGGGCCGACCGGGTCCGGGCGCTCGGGGCGGAGCCGGTCGTGCTCGACCTGCTTGACGCCCGCGCGGTGCGCCGGGCGGTGCTTGCCGCGCGGCCGGACGCGATCATCCATGAGGCGACCGCCCTGGGCGGCGCGGGCTTCTCCCGCAGCATCGACCGCACCTTCGCCCTGACCAACCGGCTGCGGCGGGAGGGCACCGACGCCCTGTTGGCGGCGGCGGCCGAGGCGGGCGTGACGCGGTTCGTCGCCCAGAGCTTCGCCCCGCTGCGGTACGCGCGCGAGGGCGGACCGGTCAAGACCGAGGAGGATCCGCTCGACCCGACACCGGTGGCGTCGATGCGCGACACCTCCGCCGCGATGCGGTACCTCGACGAGGCGGTCACGGGCTCCGGCGGCATCGCGCTGCGCTACGGCGGCCTCTACGGCGACCCCAGCGACGCGCTCCTCGCGCCCATCCGCAAGGGGCAGTTCCCGATCGTCGCCGACGGTGATGGCTATCAATCGTTCGTCCACTTCGAGGACGCCGCCGCGGCGACCGTGCTGGCGCTCGATCACGACGGCCCCGCGATCTTCAACATCGTCGACGACGAGCCGGCCCCCGTACGCGAGTGGCTGCCGCTGCTCGCCGAGATCCTGGGCGCGAAGCCGCCGCGCCGCGTCCCTCGCTGGGTCGCGCGGCTCTTCGCGGGCGAGGGTGCGGTGATGATGGGGACGGAGGCGCGCGGCGCGTCGAACGCGAAGGCCAAGCGCGAATTGGGATGGACGCCGCGCTACCCGAGCTGGCGACAGGGCTTCGTGGCGGCATACGGGTCGGTCACCCCGGCGGAGGGACGAGCCGCCCTGCGGGCGGCGTGAGGGGCGAACGCCGCAGGCGTTCGGGCGGAAGGGCAGCCATTAGAGGCTGCCCCTACCGATGGGGTCGGCCGCTCACGCCCGCGCGTTATTTCGTACGCGCGATGACGACCACCTGGCGCGATGCGGCGGCGAACGGTCGCCCGTCCCAGCCGCCGTATCGCGCCTCGACCGCGAACCCCGCCGCCGTCAGCGCGGCGGCGAGCGTATCCGGGTCGAGGAAGCGCAACCGCCCCTCGTCGACCCGGAGGGGCCGACCATCGCGGTCGCCGGTCGTCTCGGTGAGGGTGACCACGTCGCCGGTGACATCGAGGACCTCGTAGCTGATCCGCAGCTCTCGACCGGCAGGATCGATGACCTCCATCGGTGTGCCGTGGTGCCAGTCCTCCCACTCCCGGGCGGCGGGGTTGCGCGTGTCGAATGCGAATGTGCCGCCGTCGCGCAAAGCGCGCCGGATGGCCGTTAGGGAGGCCGCGAGGTCGTCGTCCCCGACGAGGCACTGGAAGGCGTTGCCGGTCATCAGCGCGAGGTCGAATGCGGCGTCCCACGGCATCGCGGCGGCGGTGGACTCGTGCCAGGCGATATCCGGTCCCCGGCGGGCCACGGCGAGCATCGCGGGGTCGGGATCCACTCCCACCAGGCGGCCGGTATGGCCCTCGGCGCGGGCCCGTTTGAGGATGGCCCCGGTGCCGCAGCCGACGTCGAGCACGGCGCCGGCGCGCATGACCAGATCCAGGTAGAAATCATCGCCCGCGTCCCAGGGATTCAGTACGTCGTAGAGCTCGGCGACTTCCGCGTCCGTGTAGGCGGGCGATTGCAGGTAACTCACGAATGCTCCTCCTCGTCGGTGTCGTGCCAGAGGGCGCGCATCTCGGCGCTGGTGGCGAGAAGGACGTCGAGTGGGCCCTCGGCGTCGACCCGGCCGTCCTTGAGAACGACGATGTGGTCGGCACGCAGCAGCGCGGCGCGGCGGTGCGAGACGGCCAGGCACGTCCGGTCGCCGGTCGCGAAGAGGCGCTCCCAGAGCGCGCGCTCCGTCTCGACGTCGAGCGCGCTGGAGAGGTCGTCGATCACGAGCAGCTCCGCGTTTCGCACGAGCATCCGCGCCGCCGCCGCGCGCTGGACCTGGCCGCCGGAGAGTTTGACCCCGCGTGTGCCGATGGGGGTGTCCAGGCCCGCCTCAAGTGTTGCCATGTCGCGCTCCAGCACGGCGCCGTGAACGGCGGCGGCGAGCGCCTCGCGATCCTCGGGCAATCCGAGCAGGATGTTCGCCCGCAGCGTCTCGCTGAACAGGCGCGGCACCTGCGCCGTGTAGGCGGCGCGCGGGGGGACGAGGAACGAGGCCGGGTCGTCGACGATCTCGCCGTTCCAGCGAATCTCGCCGGCGTGGTGCGGGAGCAGGCCGAGCAGCGTGCGCAGCAGCGTCGTCTTGCCCGCGCCGACGCGGCCGGTGACGACCGTCAGCGTGCCGCGCGGCAGCGTCAGATCGACATCCGCGATGCCGCGCCCGGATGGATGGCGGTACGCCAGACCCCGGGCCGCGACGACGTCCAGCCGGTCGGCCCCGATCGGCGCCGGGGGCGGCACGGGCGGCAGCTCGCCGCGCAGGTAGAGCGGCGTCGGGGCGACGAGCGCCTCCGGCGGCGCGTCGCCCATCAGGGTCTCCATGCGCCGGAAGGCGATACCGGTCTGCCGGTAGTGGGCCATCCACTGGCCGAGCCCGGTGGTGAACTCGGTGATGAAGCCGAGATAGGCGACGAAGAGCACGAAATCGCCGACCGTCAGGCCACCGTCGCGGAGTCCGCCCGCGGCGAGCAGCATGACCAGGCCGGTGCCCAGGCTCACCATGTTCGAGGTGACGGCATCCATCGCCGCCGTGGCGACGCGGTCGGCGAGCATCGCGGCGCGACGCTTCGTGTTCAGGCGGCGGACGTGACGGATGACACGCTCCTCGGCGCCGGCGGCCTGCACCGTCTGCACGGCGGCGAGGACGTCGCCGATGGCGCCGGTGACCTCGCTCGTCGCCTGGCTGCTGGCAACGCGGTAGCGGGCGAGCGCATGGCTCGCGCGCTGGGCGATGGCGACGACGACGATCATCGGCGCCAGGACGGCGAGCGTGAGGCTGGCGTCGATGCGCAGCAGCACGACCAGCGCGACGAGCGCGATCAGGGCCGCGCCGATCGTCTCGTCGGTCCAGTCGAGATTGTCCTCGGCGGCGTAGGCGTCGTCGCGGAAGCGGCTGATCGTCTCACCGACGGAGAAGGGCAGCGCGTCGGCGCCCGGGCGGTCGAGGACGTGACGCAGCAGGTTGCGGCGCAGGAAGCCGCTCATCGTGAAGCGCATCGTGATCTCGGCCCACCCCGCGACGAGGTAGAGCCCCGCGCGGGCGAGGGCGAGCAGCGCCAGCATCATGACGAGCCCGGTCGTGCCACCGGGGATCGTCGCGTCGCCGGTGAGCGCGTCGAAGAACGCCGCGGCGATCAGCCCCGGGAGGAGCGAGGAGAGATTCATCACCGCCCAGAGCACGCCATGGGCCGTGGAGATGCCGGGCGCGTAGCGGAACATCTTCGTCAGGTAGCGCCAGGTCGGGTAGGTCGTCACCGGGTCACCTCCTCGGCGGCCACCCGGAGCAGCCGGGCGAAGTGGGAATCGGGGTCGGCGGCGAGATCAAGACGCGGGCCGTGCTCGCGCACCTGACCGTCGTCGAGGACGAGGATGTCGTCGGCGTAGGCGAACGTGGCGAGCCGGTGGGCGACGATGATGCCGGTGCGACCCTCGAGCAGGCGGCCGAGCGCGCGGTGGACCAGGCGCTCGGTGGCCGGATCGAGGCGCGAGGACGCCTCGTCGAGGATCACGATGTCCGGGTCGCGCAGGAGGATGCGGGCGCACGCCAGCACCTGCGCCTGGCCCGCGGAGAGCCCGGCGCCGCCGGTGCCGAGGGGCGTATCGAGCCCCTCCGGCAGCTGCCGCGCCCAGTCGCCGAGGCCCAGCGTGTCCAGCGCGGCGTGAACGCGGGCGTCCGGCACGGTCTCGTCGAAGAGCGTCACGTTGTCGCGCACGCTGGCGTGGAAGAGATGGACCTCCTGCGAGACGACGCCGATCCGTGAGCGCACCGCCGCGAGGCGGACATCCCGCGCGTCGACGCCGCCGAGACGCACGACGCCGGTGTCCGGGTCGTGGAAGCGCGGTAGGAGGCGGATCAGGGTCGTCTTGCCGCTGCCGGTCCGCCCGACCACGCCGAGGACGCGCCCGGGCGGGACGCAGAGGCTGACGTCGCGCAGGACCGGCGCGTCCGCGTCCGCCTCGTAGGCGAAGGAGACATCGTCCAGCTCGATCGACAACGGGCCGGGCGGCAGCGCGTCCAGAGGGCCGTCGACGAGGCGCGGGACCTCGGCCAGGAGCGCCTCGACGCGGCCGAGAGAGGCGTCCGCCTGCTGGAAGTCCTGCACCTCGCTGCGGATCTGCTCGGTCGGGGCGCGGAGCATCTCGGTGTAGCGGAAGATCAGGTAGACGGTGCCGAGCGTGAGCGCGCCGTCGCGGTAGAGCATGGCGCTGAGGGCCATCGCCGCCGCCATGCCGAGGCCGAACAGCCCCTCGCTGGTGGCGGCGAGGGCGTAGCCGCGCATCTGGGCCCGGCGGATCGCGGCCAGCCACACGCGCATCGCCTCGGCGCAGCGGCGGAGGACGAACGCTCCCGCCCCGCTGGAGCGGATGTCCTCCAGCCCGGCGAGGTATTCCCCGAGGAAGCCGTAGAAATCGGCGCTGCCCTGCCGCTCCGCCGACCAGTGGTGTGTCGAGGCGGCGCGGATGCGCAGCATGGCGACGAGCGCCACCGCGACGAAGGCGCCGAGGCCGAGGCCGACGCGCCAGTCCACCACGAGAAGCAGCCCGAGCACACCGACGATGAGGAGGCCGTTGCCGATCACGGAGACGACGAAGCGGGAGAAGAAGCGGGCGAGGGTGGCGACATCGCCGTCCACCCGCTCGATCAGCTCGCCCTGCGTGTGGGTGGTGTGGAAGCCGGCGTCCAGCCGCAGCAGGTGCGCGACGAGGTCGGTGCGCAGCGCGTTGGTGGCCTCCCAACTGACGCTCTCGGCCGCCCAGGTCTCGGCGACGGCCAGCGCCTGCCCGATGAGCGCGAGGGCCATGGTCAGCAGGGCGAGGGTGATGAGGCCGCTCAGTGGCTCACCGGCGACGGCCTCGTTGATGAACCGGCTCGCGACCAGCGGCGTGGCGACCTGGACTCCGATCGAGGCGCACAGGGTGAGCGCGAGCAGCGTGATCTGCAGCTTGTGGGGCCGGAGGTAATGGGCCAGCCGCCGCCGGTAGCGGTTCAGGGCCCGAAGGGAAGACGACACGTATGCGGTACTCCAGG
>DATLHE010000003.1:0-2356 GCA_035540335.1 Thermomicrobiales bacterium
GGCGTACTGGGAGCACGGGCGGTACGACATCCACGGTCTCGTCTTCGAGAA
The DNA here is from genome assembly GCA_035540335.1 of Thermomicrobiales bacterium. Taxonomy (GTDB): domain Bacteria; phylum Chloroflexota; class Chloroflexia; order Thermomicrobiales; family UBA6265; genus UBA6265. The sequence continues at coordinate 52 of DATLHE010000003.1, forward strand.
CGGCGACGAGGTGCGCGAGTTCTTCTCGCCGCTGCACCCCTTCAACGCCTTTGCGGTCTACGCGCCGGATGGTGCGTTCAAGGGCTGGTACGCCAACGTCACGCGTCCCACGCTGCTGAATACGTCCGGCGACACGCCGCTCGTCATTTGGCCAGACCTGTTCCTTGACATCGTGATGCTGCCGAACGGCACGCTGATCGAGCTCGACGACGACGAGCTGGCCGCCTCCGGCCTGCCCGAGCGCGACCCCGCCCTCGCCGCCCAGATTCGCGACACCCGCGATCATCTGCGCGCGCTGTTGCGACAGGGGTTCTGGCCCACTGTCCAGGAAATCGGAGATCACGCTCCGTAGGGTAAGTCTTGACCGCGCTCAGGAACCCAAAGGGTCAGACCCCGGACGCGCGTTCAATGCCCTCCCGCCGCGTCCGGCCCTCCGTACGGGCGCACACGCTGCGTCACCGTCGGGCACAAGACCCGACGCTACCGGGATGTTCGCCACCGAGGTGGATGCGCGTTCAATGCCCTCTCGCCGCCCCCGACTGCTCCCACTCCGTCGCCCGCAGGACCTCCCGCCGGCCCGTCTTCGCCCAACGGTCGCGGCCCCGTGTCGACGATTCGGGAGCGCCCCCGTCAGGGTCCGCCGCACGCAGCGATCCGATCACCGCGACGATCGCCGCCAGCTCCTCGGGCGTCGGTTCCGGATATACGTGGATGCGTAGCTGGTCGTCGTCCGTCATAGCGGGATGTTCCCGTGCTTGCGCTTCGGCGCCGCGACCCGCTTCGCCCGCGCCAATGCCAGCGAGCGGATCAGCCACGGGCGCGTCCGGCGCGGCTCGATCACGTCGTCGATGTAGCCGCGCGAGGCCGCCTGATAGGGGCTGGCGAACAGGTCCTCGTACTCCCGGATCAGCTCGCCGCGCCGCGCCTCCGCGTCGATCGCCGCGTCCAGCTCACGGCGGAAGATGAGGCCCACCGCCGCCTCCGGCCCCATGACGGCGATCTCCGCCGTCGGCCAGGCGACGTTGAAGTCGGCCCCGGTGTGCTTCGAGCACATGACGACGTACGCCCCACCGTAGGCCTTGCGCGTGATCACGGTCAGCTTCGGCACGGTCGCCTCGCAGTAGGCGTAGAGCAGCTTCGAGCCGTGACGGATGATCCCGTTGTACTCCTGGTCCGTCCCCGGCAGGAACCCCGGCACGTCGACGAAGGTGATCAGCGGCAGGTTGAAGGCGTCGCAGAAGCGGACGAAGCGCGCGCCCTTGATGCTCGCCGCGATGTCCAGCGTGCCGGCCAGCACGTTCGGCTGATTGGCGACGATGCCGACGCTGTGGCCGTCCAATCGTCCAAAGCCGACGATCAGGTTGCGCGCGTGGTCGGCCTGCACCTCGAAGAACTCGCCATCGTCGAGCACCGAGCGCAGGACGTCGTGCATGTCGTAGGGCCGGTTGCTCTGCTCCGGCACCAGGGCGTCGAGCGCGGCGTCCTCGCGGCCGGGGTCATCCTCCGGCGCGAAGTAGGGCGCGTCATCGAGATTGTTCGACGGCAGGAAGGAGAACAGGTAGCGCACCTGCTCGTTGAGGTCATCCTCGTCGGCGGCGCGGAAGTGCGCGACGCCGCTCGTGGAGGTGTGCGTCGCCGCGCCGCCCAGGTCCTCGCGGGTCACCTCCTCGCCGGTGACGGTCTTGATCACGTCGGGACCGGTGATGAACATCTGGCCGATGCCCTCGACCATGAAGATGAAGTCGGTCATCGCGGGCGAGTAGACCGCCCCGCCCGCGCACGGCCCGGCGATGATCGAGATCTGTGGCACGACGCCGGACGCGCGGACGTTGCGGAAGAAGACGTCGCCGTACCCCGCCAGACCCTCGACGCCCTCCTGGATGCGGGCGCCGGCGGAGTCGTTGATACCGATGATCGGGCAGCCGTAGCGCTCGGCGAGGTCCATCAGCTTGACCATCTTCTCGGCGTAGGCCTCGCCCAGCGAACCGCCGAAGACGGTGAAATCCTGCGAGAATACGGCGACGAACCGCCCGTCGATGGTGCCGAAGCCCGTGACGACGCCGTCGCCGAGCGGCCGCGACTTGTCGAGCCCGAACTGCGTGGCGCGGTGGCGCACGAAGACGTCGAGCTCCTCGAACGAGTCGGGGTCGAGCAGCGCGAGGACGCGGTCGTAGGCGCTGCGCTTGCCACGGCGCGCCTGCTTCTCGCGGGCGGCCGCCCGCTGCGCCGCCATCTCGTCATGGAGCCCGTCCAGGTGTCCGGCCTTGCCGGCCCGCGCTTCCCGTACGTCTGTCATCTGCTCGCC
>DATLHE010000004.1:0-4592 GCA_035540335.1 Thermomicrobiales bacterium
TCCCAGAGATCCGTCCAACGATCGACGGCACGTTTCTGGAAGGCGAGGAAGTCATCCTTTGACGTCAGGCGGGAAAGCTGGTCACTCTGCGCTGTGTGAACCATGGGTCTCCTCGTGTGCTCGCATGGCGGTGCGCCCGGCGATCGCGCGCTGGATCAGGTCATTCAGGGATTCGGGCGTGACGGAGCCGGCGAACTCGTCGTCGAGCTTGACCACGGGGGATCGGTCGCAGACGCCCAAGCAGCCGTTGACGACCTGGACGCTGAGCTGCTCGTCCGGCGTGGTGTCACCGTCCTCGATGCCGAAATCATCTTTCAGGGATTGCACGAGCCGCTGCGAGCCCATGACGTAGCAGGACATGCCGTGGCAGACGAGCAGGTGATGGTTGCCGCGCGGCGCGGTGCGGAAGTCGGCGTAGAAGGTGAGCAGCGCGAAGACGCGCGTGGGGGTCGTGCCGAGGTGCTGGGCGACGACCTCGGCGGCCTCGGGGGAGACCCAGCCGAAGTGCTCGTTGACCTCCTGCAGGGCGTGGAGGATGAGCTCCTGCGCCTCCTCGTAGTCGCCGTAGTGTATGTGCGACATCATCTCGCGTACGACGTCGAGGTCGATCTCCTGCCGCCCGGTGTACGGGGCCGGGACCGGCCGCACAGCATGTGTCTGATCCGCTTGAGCCACTCGGCACTCCTCCCTGTCGCGCGATGCGGCGTGCATGACCGGGGCGCGGCAGTGTGCGCAGTTCGCCAATTCCTACCATCGGAGAGTATAGCAGCGCGCGTTCGGCGGCGTTCCGGAAACCGCGTGGGGAGCGGCAGATGTGCAGGGTGGGGGCGGAATGCGGCTCCGTCGCCTGGAGGTTCCCCCAGTCATCCAGGATGGCGGGTGATTTGGGGCGGTCGCGCCGGGATGGATCCGTCCGGTCTCGCACGTCGCTTCGCGTTGGGTGCTCCGGCCAAGGGCCCGCTCCGCTTCTCGCCGGCAAGACCGGCTCGGCCGAGAAGCGGCAGCGAGCCCTTGCTGCGCTCAGCATGAGGGGTGAGTGGGGCGTGCGTTATCGAGCGATCGTGATCGCGTGAGGACACCGGCCACAGGTGCGGCGCAAGACCCGGCGCTACCGGGGGGATGCGCCGTTATGACAGCGGACGAGGACGGAATTCGACGAACCAGGACGCTGGTCACGGTTGCGGTGTTCGGGATGGCGGTGACGTGCCAAGAGAGCGTGCGGCTGGTGATGGTCAGCGCACGCTCTTGAGACGGGGCGGTTCGGTTGTGTGGGCCGATTAGCCGCGGAAGAGGGCCCGGAAGTCGCCGTCGAAGGTCCCGAGGAACTCGTGCATGTCGACGACGTCTCCGGCGGAGACACGCTCGCCCGTGGCGGGCGCCTCCGGCTCGAACAGGAGTTCGTTTTCCGTCTCGCTGGCGCCGAGCGCGTCCTGCGTGAGGCGGCGCAAGGCCAGCTGCGCTTCCTGCGGGTCGCCGTCGTTCAGCACCGCGGCGACAAAATTGCGCGCGTGACACTCGGTGCATTCGACGAGCATCGTCCAGATATCGGACTTCCGCGAGATCACGTGGATGTCATCGGTCTCGAATTCCCGATGGCACACGACGCAACGCTCCATGCGGTTGAGGACAATACGCTTGATTTGAACTTCTGAATCCATGAGGTCCCTGTTTCAAGTACGTGAGTGTGACGAAGAACGACGTGAGAACGCCCTCACACCCATACATAAGCAAAGATCGTGCCGCTCAATTGGACTTGCGGCGATCGAAGTCGTCAAGGTCGAGTGAGTTGATGAACTCACGGAAGACGGAGAGGCGATCGTCCTGGGCGGATTGGCCGCCGCGGGCGTCGCTGGGGCTGATCGGCTCGGTCTGCGCAGGGTCCTCGCTGTCGGCGCGGTCGAGGTCCGTGGCGTCCGACTCGTCGTCGTCGAGGGAGACGCCCGCCTGCTCCATGATCGAGTCTTCGACGAGGATGCGCGAATTAGTGCGCACGGCGATCGCGATGGCGTCGCTGGGCCGGGAGTCGATCTCGATCGTGCGGCCGCCGATGATGATCAGGATGCGCGCGTAGAAGACCTGCTCGTTGAGATCCGAGATGACGACGCGGTCGATGGTCGCGCCGACTTCGGCGAGCATGGTGCGGAACAGGTCATAGGGAAGGGGTCGCGTGGGCGCGATGCCCTGCAGCTCCATCGCGATGGCCTCGGCCTCGTAGGCGCCGATCCAGATCGGCAGGTGGCGCACGCCATCGATTTCCTTGAGGATGACGACGCGGTTCTGGGTCACGAGGCTGACCCGGATGCTTTCAACGGTGGTTTCGATCATCGTCAGGCCCTTTCGGCATCACGCGATCGTGCGGCTCTGGGCAACGAACGTCGTGGTAGCTGGCCCGGTGGGGTCCCTGCGGACCGTCGGCCGCGAACGCCAACGGGTGTCTTCATTTTACACCCGGCGATGCATCAGCATGTACGCGCGGGGCGGCTGATGCGGAATCCAGTCAGCGATCCGGGACCTCCGGATAGTCGTAATGCGGGACGACGCCGATCATGTCGGACGGCCAGTAGGTGATCCAGGCCTTGCCGATCACGTTGCCCTGCGGCACTGTGCCAAAGTAGCGCGAGTCCTCGCTGTTGTTGCGGTTGTCCCCCAAGACGAAGAGCTGGCCGTCCGGCACCGTCAGCGGTCCGCAGTACTGGGTGACGCCCGTCTGGCAGCGGGTCGGGTTGCCTTCCAGGTAGGGCTCGTTGAGCCGCTCCCCATTGATGTATACGCCTTCGTCGCGGATCTCGACCGTATCGCCCGGCAGGCCGATGATGCGCTTGATGTAGGGCTTGTCCTCGCCGGGGGCGGGCGGGGTGAAGACGATGACGTCGCCGCGCTCGGGCGGGTCGAAGGGGTAGACGACGTTCTGCTCGTCATGGTCGACGAACGGCAGCCAGTCGACGAGCGCCCAGGTGTCGAAGTGGGCGTAGGCGTTGCGGTTGACCAGCAGCATCTCGCCGTCGGCGAAGCTGGGGGTCATGCTGAGGCCGTCAACCTTGAAGTTGAGGACGACGGCGCGGACGGCGACGAAGATGATGACGGCGAGGAGGATCGTCTCGATGACCTCGCGGAGCATCGAGGGGCGCTTCGTCGCACTCTGGGAGGTGACGGGCGCGCCGGTGGCGTCGGTGATGATGTCGGGATCGGTCGGGGAGGACGCGTAAGGGCTGCCGTACCTGGGGTCTGTGCTGTTGTCCTGGACTCCGGTGCCGGGTCGTGTCTCATGGTCGGTCATTCGCGGCGGCATCCTCTGCGCATCGATGCGATGGGTCGATTCTCCCCGTGGGATGATACTACGCGCTTTCGATGGCGAGCGGCAGATTCCGAGATTCCCGTGGCGGACGATGCGCGCCCTGTGATGGAGGTGAGAGCGGTTCCCGGACCTTCGGCAGGGGTGACGCAAGAGGTGGGGGACAAGGTTGCAGTGGTGCGCTGTCATGACGTGGTGGCGTCGCACGTCCTCCGCTACAGGGGCAGGTACCCGCGTGCGAAAAACTACCGGGATGGAGAACCCTCCATCCCGGTACGTCCGCTCGTTGTGTGTCAGCGCCCCACAGAACTCGGTGAGGTTGTGAGACGAGCTAGATCTCGTCGGCGCGGATCTCGCGGCGCTCCTTGTTGGCGCCGGTCGCGACTTCCTCGCGCGCCTCCGTGGTGGACGCGGTCAGCGTCGAGGCCGTCTTGGACGTCCCCTTGTCGACTGCCTGCTTCTTGTCCTCGTCGATGCCTGCCTCTTCCTTGAAGCCCCGGATGCCCTTGCCGAGCCCCGAGCCGATCTCAGGAAGCTTGCCAGCGCCGAAAATGATCACGACGATGACAAGAATGATCGCCAGTTCTTGCCAGCCCAGACCCATCATGTCCAATATCCTCCTGCTGTGGGACCGCCGCGGACGTCCTGCCCGTTCCGATCACTGCTGTACGGAACACGCACAGTATAGCGATCCAGATACCGCTCGCACACCCGCGCGGGCGGGGTACGGGACGTGCCTACGACAGCGCAAAGCTGCTGATGACCGCCATGATCACGAAGAAGACCGCGATGCCGATCGTGAAGTCAAAGAGGGTCTTCTCGAAACCACGGCGGGTGCGCTGGATCGAATCCGAGCCTCCGCCGAACGCCCCGCTGAACGATGATCCCTTCGTCTGCAGCAGGATGATGAAGATCAGCACCACGGAGATGATGATCATCACGAGATTGATCGCGATATCCACAGAATGTCGTGTCCTTGTGTGTAAGTGAATCATGTCGACGCTGTGAGTGGAGCGTAGCACCGCGACGGCTCCGGTTCAATCTCCGGCGGGCCGGGAGGAGCCAGCGCTCGATGCTCCGGCCGCGGCGGTGATCATCGCGGCGAAGGTCTCCTCCGTCAGGCTGGCGCTGCCGACCAGCAGCCCGTCTACGTCGGGCGCGGCGAGGAAGTCCGAGGCGTTGCGGTCGTTCGCGCTGCCGCCGTAGAGAATCCGCACCACCGCGCCGCGCGAGCCGAAGCGGGTGTCGAGATCGGAGCGGATGAAGGAGGCCATCTGCGCGGCGTCGCGCTCGGTGGCGG
>DATLHE010000005.1:0-4975 GCA_035540335.1 Thermomicrobiales bacterium
GGCGCGACGATCATCGAGCCCAACGACGAGATCATCGCCATCACCAAGCGCGAGCAGGAGGACGAGCTCCGCCGTCTGCTCGTCATCGATTAGCGTCACTCCGGTAAGGAGGCCACACCGCCCACCGTACGGGCCGCCACAAGGGCGGCCCGTTTTTCGGCCAACGACGGCCGAATGTGCCATCCCGAATCTCGTGGCGAAAGGTCTTCTGCTTGTCGCATGCGGCGTGACCGGGCACGACGAAGCAATAGCCTGCCCTGGCCCTGCCGCTGCCGCTGCGCGCGAGCGATGTCGAACGTGTCCTCCATCCCGCGGTCAACGATGTCGAGAGATGCTGCGGAGGTCGCCCGATTCACAACTTGAGCCCGGAAGTGTTGCGCTTCCGGGCTCATGTCATGTCTGCCGCCGGATGGCGTCACCCACCGATCTTCTCCGGCGGCAGCGGCTCGTTGTCCTCGGCTGGGATCGCATCCTCGGCGAACTTGATATCCACGGCCCGCAGGTGCTCGTCCGGGCGGTCGCCCTCCTCGGTGGAAACGTCGAAGCGCACAGTCACGCCCGGGCCGAGCTCGCCGAACTCTGGCCCCTGCAGCGCGCTTTGGTGGAAGAAGTACTCCTCACCGTTCGGGCCGATGATGAACCCGAATCTCCCCTCGCTATCAACACGATCTACCGTTCCAAGCAGCATGTGTCACCTCCCGGGGTCGCGACGGCGCGGCAACACCGCCACCATTACACACCCGGCCCGCAGGCCATGTGCCACCTGTGACCAGGTCAGACGGTCGCCAGCGCCTCCACCGGCGACACCGCCGCCGCGCGCCGCGCCGGCAGCACCGACGCCAGCAGGCCAGACAGCAGCGCGACCACGAGGATCAGCGCGATCCGCTTGCCGGGGAACGCGAGCGAAACCTCCCACGTGGACCCGAACATCGTCAGCGCGCCCGCCCAGCCATACACCATGCCGAGCGTCACGCCGAGGACACCGCCGATCAGCGCGATCAATCCGCCTTCGATCGCCATCGTGCCGCGCAGCTGCCCGGCCGTCAGACCGAGCGCCCGCAGCGTGCCCGACTCGCGCGTGCGCTCCAGCACTGAGAGCGAGAGTGTGTTGCCGATCCCGATCAGTGCGATCACGATCGCCGCGGCCAGCAGCCCGGATACCACCAGCAGGATCCGGTCGACGAGTTCGAGGTAGGCAATGCGGTCGGCCGCGCCGCCCTCGATATCCACCTCCCGCCCCGTCGGCATAATGCCCGGCACCTCGCGGATGACCCGCGTGACGTCCACGCCGTCCTCCAGCCGCACCCAGGCGCCGGTGACCGGCGTGGCCGGGGCAAGCGCCGCGAGATCCTCCGGGATGACGATCACCTCACCGGCCACCAGTTCAACGATCTGGACCTCCACGGTCAGCGATTCGTCGCCCACCGCGATTCGCAGCGCGTCGCCGTTCACGACGTCGAGCGCGGAAGCCATCTGTCCCGGCACGAGGACTACGCCGGACCGCAGCGACTCGAACATGCCGTCCGCGCGCCCGATCCTTGCAGCATCTTCAGGGTCGACCGCCGTGATCTGATACGTCGACCTGTCGTCCCCGTTGGCAACCTCACCCTGAGTCGTTCGCAGCTCGGCAATCTGGCCGACGCCCGGGATCGCCCGGAGGTGCTCCAGCGCGGATGCCGGAAAGGCGGGCGCCTGGCCATCAACCAGCGCCGACGAGCCCTCCCGCACGTCGAGGTCGATCGGCGTCTGGGTGTCGATCACCTCCGCCCACGTCGCCTGTGTCGTGGCCGCGCCCACCGTCATCATCGTCACCAGCGTGACCCCGACGATCAGCGCCGAGGCGGTCGAGGCCGTCCGACGCGGGTTGCGCAGGCCGTTGGCGACGGCGAGCTTGCCGGGCACGCGGGCGACGAGCGCAATCAGTCGCCCCACCAGCCTGAACGCCACGGGGACGACCGCGACCGACGAGAGGAGGACCCCCACGAAGGAGATCGCCCCTCCGGCCATGCCGACCAGCAGCGGGATAACCACGCGCCCGTCCTCCGCCGCCTCACTCATGACCACCGCGCCTGCGATCAACAACGCGCCGCCCACGACCATGACCGCCGCGATGCCGATTCGCGGAAGACCAGCACGTCGACCATCATCGGCGACCGCGGTTGCGCGCAGCGCATGCAGCGGTGCCACGGCCGTCGCGGACCTCGCCGGCGACAACGCCGCGCCTATCGTCACGAAGAGCCCCAGAAGGAACGGAATACTCACCGCGACCGGCGACAGCGGCACCGTGTCCGGCAGCATGATCGCGTTGTCACTCCGCGACGTGAGCCACAGCGCAGCCTGCACGACCCCGCCGGCGACGACCACGCCGATCACCGACGCCACCGCCCCAATCATGCAGGCCTCGATCAGGACCGACCGGCGAACCTGCCCGGCATCAGCACCGAGGCACCGCAACAGCGCCAGCTCACGCGTCCGCTGCGCCACCATGATCGTGAACGTATTGGCGATGACGATGCCCGCCGCGAACAGCGCGATCAGCCCGAAGGCGGCCAGCGCATAGACGAGCTGGTTGGTCCCGTTCGTCGCCGCGCGTACCTCCGCATCCACGAGCTCGTCGAACGTCTGGATCACGAGCCCGTCCGGGAGAGTCTCGCCCAGTCGATCGATGAGGACGTCGTGCGTCTGCCCCGTGTCGATCTGAACGACCACGGCATCGCGCACCGGATCGTCAATCAGTCCGGCGAATTGGTCGATAGCCACGAACCCCTCGGTCAGGTTCGTGCCGAACGCGTTGCCGCCGGCGATGATGCCGACCACGGTCAGCCGTACCGCCTGAGCGCCGTCCTCCGCGCCCCATGCGCGGAACGAGAAAGCCTCGCCCAGACCGACGCCGAGCTGCGACGCCGAACCCGCCGTCAGCGCGATCTCCCCGACCGACGCCGGCAGCCGCCCCTCCCGTAGCGGCATGGCCTCCCGCAGCTCCGGGAACGTCGACAGCGGCCCGACCCGGAGCGAGGCGTTCGCGCCGGCGCGGTTCGCCTCGCCCATCGTCGTCACAAGCGTCTCGGCCCCACGCACGCCGTCCACCGACAGTGCCACGCCTTCAAGCTCAGCCTCAATCGCCATCGAGTCTGCCGTTATGACAATGTCGGCGCCACGCAGCTGGGTTCCGATTGTTTCCCGCACCGAAGCACGCAGCGCGTCGCCGGCGATCAGCGTCGTCGCGACGAAGCCAACCCCGATCACGACGGCCAGCACCACGGCGAGCGTCCGGCGGAGGTGCGCCCGCATCTGGAGAAGTGTCGTCTTCGCCACGGTCTACACCCCCAGCCCGCGCAGGTGCCGAAGCACTGAATCGGCCGTGGGCTGCGCGTCCTCCCCCGCCAGACGGCCGTCCGCGAGGTATACGACCCGGTCGGCGAACGACGCCGCGATGGGATCGTGCGTGACCATCACAATCGTCTGCCCGAGGTCGCCCACGCTCCGCCGCAGGAACGCCAGCACCTGTTGCCCGGAGCGCGAATCGAGGCTTCCGGTCGGCTCGTCACAGAAGACGACGTCGGGCCGCGACAGCAGCGCCCGCGCGATCGCCACACGCTGCTGCTGCCCGCCAGAGAGCTCCGATGGCCGGTGCCCCAGCCGATCCTGGATCCCCAACGTCTCCGTCAGCCTGTCGAACCACCCGCGATCGACCGCCCTGCCCGCCAGATCCAGAGGCAGCACGATGTTCTGCCGTGCCGTGAACGCCGGCAGCAGGTTGAACGACTGGAAAACGAACCCCATCCGCTCGCGCCGCAGGACGCTCAGGCGCCGGTCATTGAGCGACGTCAGGTCGACCTCGCGGAACAGCACCTTCCCACTCGTCACCGCGTCGAGCCCCGCCAGGCAGTGCATGAGCGTCGACTTTCCCGAGCCGGACGGCCCCATGATCGCCGTGAACGTCCCCGGCGCGAACGCGACGGACACGCCGTCCAGCGCCTGCACCGCCGCCTCGCCCGTGCCGTAGACCTTCGTCACATCCCGTGCGTCCAGCGCGGCTGGGGCGCGTCCCGCATCGACGCGCCCGCCCGCCGGCCGTCCCTCGACCACCCGCATGTCCGTCTCCCCGTTTGCTGTCGAAACCTGTGGCGATGGACCTTGTGATCGCCAGCTGCAACCGAGTCTGATCGGCAGCGGTTGTAAGAATGGCATGGTGCCGTGGAGATTCGATGGCGAGATGTTGTGATTCTGTGTCCCTGCCCCGGGCATGAAGAAACGGCGCCGCGGTCGCGGCGCCGTTTTTCTGCGATTCAAGATATGCGGTCGACTAGGGGTAGATGCCTCGCAGCCGCGTGAACTCGGCAACCCGCTCGATCGCGCGGACGAGCGCCGCCGTGCGCATATGCACCCGGTGCTTCTTCGCCGTCTCGCTGATCGCAACATACGAGCGGTCCATGATCTGCTTCAAGCGCTCGTTGACCTGCTGCTCGGTCCACGGGAACGCCTGCATCGCCTGCACCCACTCGAAATACGAGACGGTCACGCCACCCGCGTTCGCGAAGATGTCCGGCAGAATCAAGACGCCCTTGTCGTAGAGGATCGTGTCGGCTTCCGGCGTTGTCGGACCATTGGCGGCCTCAGCGATGATCCGGGCCTGGATACGCGGCGCGTTCTCCTCGGTGATCTGGTTCTCGAGCGCGGCCGGGATCAGGATGTCGCACTCGACCTCGAGGATCTGGGCGTTCGAGATGTCCGTCGAGCCGGGGAAGCCCTGGACGGTGCCGTGTTCCTTCTTCCAGGCGATGACCCGGTTGATGTCGAGGCCGCCCGGGTTGTGGATGCCGCCGGTCGAGTCCGACACGGCCACGACCGTCGAGCCCTCCTCGGAGATCAGCTTCGCGGCGATCGAGCCGGCGTTGCCGAAGCCCTGGATCGAGACTCGCGCGTTGTTTAGGTCGATGCCGTTGTGGCGAGCCGCCTCGATGATGCAGTAGAC
>DATLHE010000006.1:0-2738 GCA_035540335.1 Thermomicrobiales bacterium
CTTCATCGCGAGGTCCATGACCTTGACGATCTTCTCGCCGAAGACCTCGCCCAGGCTGCCGCCGAAGATCGTGAAGTCCTGCGCGAACACGCAGACCGGGCGCCCGTCGACCATGCCGTAGCCGGTGACGACGCCGTCGCCGTAGGGCCGGTTCTTCTCCAGCCCGAACGCCGTCGAGCGGTGCCGCGCGAGCTCGTCGAGCTCGACGAAGGTGCCCTCGTCGAACAGCATCTCGATCCGCTCGCGGGCGGTCTTGCGGCCCTTGGCGTGCTGCTTCTCCACCGCCTTCGCAGACCCCGCGTGGATCGCCTCGTCGAGACGCCGGTCCAGGTCCGCGAGCTTGCCCGCCGTCGTGTGGACGTCGATGCGCGACGGGGCAGCTGGCGACCTCTTCCCGCGGTCCGTACGAGTGCCCACCGGCAATCCTCCTCTCAAGTCGCGCGCAAGGGCCGAATACTATTCATGCCTATGATAAACGTGGTTTGCTGCGTGCGTGCAACCAGTCCAGGGTCGGCTACGCGGTCGACCCGCCAGGCTTCGAGACCCATCAAGGTCGCTCCGATTCCCGTGCTTACGGGGTCAGGCGACCGAGGTTGAGCGATGTACTCGTGTGATCGCGACCGCTGGGACACCGTTACGGGAGCGGGAGGCGTTGCGAAAATCGATGAGTATGATCCCCGTGTTTCGGCCAACGAACTCTTAGGGGTAGCCCCGTGGCGTCTGTCGATCGTCCTCGCAAGACAGCCCTGATTCTCGCCCAACGCATCGTTCGCGACATGCATGAACGCGATGTGCAGCCCGGAGACATGCTGCAGCCCGAGCGACTCATGATGGAGGAGTACCAAGCCGGCCGCGGCACGTTGCGCGAGTCGCTTAGATATCTCGAGCTCCAAGGGTTGCTGGTCTTCAAGCCCGGCCCGGGCGGTGGGCCGATCGTCCGGAAGCCGGGAGCGGAGTCGCTGGCAGCCACCCTGGCGCTGCTTCTTCAGTTCGACCGCGCTCCCTACCGCGTGATTGCGGAGGCGCGAGCTGCCATCGAGCCGCTGATGGCCCGACTAGCCGCCGAGCGGATCGATCCGGAGCGTCGCGCAATCCTGCAGCGAAGCCTGGTGGATATGGAACACGGTATTGAAGACGTGGAGACGTATCTGTCAACCAACGAGGTGTTCCACAACACCATCGCTTGGGCTTCCGGGAACTCGTTGTTCGGGTTCCTTGTCGACGTAATGGTGGGAGAGATGGACATCAGCGGCGCTGTGCATGGTGTGCAGTACCCCATCCAGCGCCGGCGTGCGGTTCTCAAGGCCCACCAACGCATCTTCGATGCGATCGACGGCGGCGACCAGGACGGCGCCGAGGAGGCGATGCGTACGCACATAGACGAGTACCTCACCTATGCGTTGAAGAAGTATCCCGAGGTCATGGACAAGCAGATCACCTGGCGTTGAATCCGGTGCCGGCAGCGGCTTGGCGCACATCACAAGGTGGCCGCGAACGGGGAACTGGCCGCCTGTGAGGATCGCCAAGTGTCGATCTCACGGCACCTGGCTAGCCCAAGCCGCCCCTCACCCCTCACTATGCGAGACGCCGCTTGCGCGGTACGCCCTGAAGCGTATATTGATATGCATGATTTACGCGTGTCGGCTGATCGGCCCGGGCAAATCGCGGCGGGCCTCTGGGTGGCTGACCACCTTCGTTGCTTCGGCTCATGACGAGATCTGTCCTCAAGCGTCGGAAAGCTTCGGACTCACCGGCAGCCGGAGTTGGGACCGCTACTGCGGCGGTAGTCCCGTCTCGAACATTCGGGTGCCCCGATGCTCATTCGGGTTCAGCGGCGAGGGTGTTGAAACGCCGCTCGCGGAGGCCGGACCGAAGGCGATCGCTGAAAATCAAGACGTGCGACCACATCCTGACCCGCAAGAAGGATCGAAGTGAACATTGTTGTGTGTGTGAAGTACGTGCCGGACGCGACGGCCGACCGCAAGTTCGAGGACGACAACACCGTCGACCGCGTCGGCGTCGACGGCCTGCTGTCCGAGCTCGACGAGTACGCCGTGGAGCAGGCGCTGCAGTTCCGGGAGAAGCGTGAGGGTGAGGAGATCACCGTCACCGCCCTGACCGTCGGCCCCGAGAAGGCCGTCGACGCGGTCCGCAAGTCGCTGCAGATGGGCGCCGACGCCGGTGTCCACGTCGTCGACGACGCGATCGCCGGCTCCGACTACCTCGGCACCTCCCTGGTGCTGGCCAAGGCCATCGAGAAGATCAAGGCCGACCCTGAGTCTGTCGGTGCAGGCGCCGGCGGTGTTGATCTGGTGATCTGCGGCATGGCGTCGACCGACGCCTCCGGCTCGGTCGTCCCGGCCATGCTCGCCGAGCGCCTCGGGATGCCGCAGGTGACGCTCGCCTCGGTGGTGGAGTCGCAGGGTGACCAGGTCCGGATCAAGCGCGACAACGAGGGCTCGACCGAGGTCATCGGCGCGACCCTGCCCATCGTGCTGAGCGTGACCGACCAGTCGGGCGAGGCCCGCTACCCGTCGTTCAAGGGCATCATGGCGGCCAAGAAGAAGCCGCTCGACACGTGGTCGCTGACCGACCTCGGCCTCGACGCCGACCAGGTCGGCCTGTCCGTGGCCTACACGCAGGTCGAGGACACCACCGCCCGCCCGCCGCGCACCGCCGGCGAGATCGTCACCGACGAGGACGGCTCGGGCGCCACCGCGCTGGTCGACTTCCTCGCG
>DATLHE010000007.1:0-3206 GCA_035540335.1 Thermomicrobiales bacterium
CGGTAGCGCCAGACCTGGCGGCCCGGCACCCAGACCGGGTGCACGCCCTCCATCAGCAGGCGGCGGCTGATGGGGTCGACCTTGCGCGCCATGCGCCGTCTCCTACGCCGCGCGGCGGCGGAACAGCGACATGATCGCCGCGTCGAGGTCGCCGCCCGTGAAGTGCACCCAGAGCGCCGCCAGCGGGCTGCCGGGCTCCGCCGGCCGCATCACCACGCGATCGCTCGCCGTCACCTCCACGATCATCACCCGCAACCCCTCCAGCCCGTCGCGGCAATCGATAAACACCCCGATCGGTATCGTCCCATCCTCTGCCATGCCTGCCGTGTCCTCCGTGCCCCCCAGCGTGATTGACGATGCGCCCCCACCGCCGGCGGCGACATCGGCGCCGGCGGGCTCACGCGGTCTCTGCGTTGGTGTGGTGCTTTGGCAAGGATGACGGATTGTCACGTATGCCGGCAATGGCAAGGATGGGCCGGAGGGCGTTAACGATCCCGGCGACCTGCTGGTCCGTGAGGCCGTCAAGGAGGTCTAGGACGACGGCGCGCGGGTCATCCCCCGGCACTGTCCGTACATCGCCCGTTGGGGCGGCGGGGTCCAGGTAGCCGGCGGCCTCCAGCAGCCGCGCCACCGGCAATCCCACCACGCGCGCGATCAGGCGCACGTCCTCCGGCGAGGGCATCTCCTTGGCCGCCCCGCGCTCCAGGCGCGAGACGAACGTTGGCGTCTTGCCGAGCGCGTCGGCGAACGCCTGCTGGGTCGTGTAGCCGCGGCGGGCGCGGGCGGTGGCGATCAGCCGGCCAAGCTCAGTCATGCCGTCATTGTTCCACGGCCACGGACTATTGACTATTGACCGGGCACCGGTTACCATGTGCTTGTTACCAATCACTTGTTACCTTGTACCGAGCGAGGGGCGCATGATGACTGACCGGGACATCGACAGAGTGGAGCGCGTCCACCGCATCAGCTTCCCGACCGCGAGCTTCTCGCTGACGGTGCCGCTGATCCGCTGGATCGCCGAGCAGGCCGACCGCCTCGGCGTCTCCAAGAGCGAGTTCGTGCGGGAGACGCTAGGCCGGGCGAAGCGCGAGAGCGAGGAGCGGGCGGCATGACCAGCATCCGCCGCATCGGCGCCGTCACCCCGGCCGCCGACCCGCTGCCGGAGACGATGGACGTCGCCGAGGCCGCCAAGCGTCTCGGTCTCCACCCGGACACCGTGCGCCGGGGCATCCGCGAGGACATGGCGCACGGCACCCAGCGCATCCCCGGCGGCTACCACATCGGCCGCCGCTACTACGTCATCCGCGCCCAGTTCGAGCGCGCCATGACGCGGGGCGACCTGCCGGAGCGCCCGCCGGCCGCTCCCCAGGGACTCGACGTCGCCACCTTCGCAGCCGCGCTGCGCACGCTCGCGGACGAGCTCACCGCCTAGGAGCATCACATGCCAACCTGCCTGACCTGCCGGGGCACCGGCACCATCCATCGCTACACCGCCGCCTGCGTCGATGACGACGTGTGCGGATCGTGCGCCGGCACCGGCCGCGTGCAGCCCGACGCCCTCCGCCTGACGCCCGCGCAGCTGCGCCCGGCGCGCGGCTGGGACTGCCTCTACTGCGGTGACGAGGGGCACATCGCCGACTACAAGAACGGCGTCCCGGTCGCCTTCCGGCCCTGCCGTCATTGCCAGCGCGGTCAATTGATCGCCCATGTCATCACCCATCCCGAAGCCCTCATCGGCGCGGACGCTCCCTAACATGACCCCGCGCCTCCGAAACACCCTCCACCAGCACGCACCGGCCTCCATCGCCGGCGGGCGTGCGCCCCTTCCTCCGGCGGCGTGCTTCCCACACGCCGTCACGCGGAACCTCGGCACTGCCGGGGTCTCCGTGAGACGCGAACGTCTGGTCTCGTCTCACGGAGATCTCGACACCAGAACGGTGCAGCACAGAAAGGATGGGTACCGCCATGTCTCGCCCGGTAATGCGGGCAACGGAGCCCCGATCCTACCCGGGGTCTCCGTGATGCGCGATCGGCGGCCGCACCGGGTGGCACCAGACGTCGGGCCGGTCGGTCGCGCATCACGGGGATCTCGACGATCCATCGCATCGGCTGGGGACCGCTGCATCAGGAGGAGGTGTCTATCGACGTCGCTCCGAGTCCCTTGGGTCCAGTGTGAGGCCTCTTTGGGGGAGGCGAAATATGGCATAGCAGAGCGAGGAACCCCCGCATGAACCGACCCCGTTTGACGCTCGTGACGGTCGAATTGGCCGAGGACCACGAGTCCACCCTGATCCGGCTCAACGCCCCGCAATGGCTGATCGACCAGGCGCACGCCGTCACCGTCGCCGCCATCGACGGCGACACCGCCGTCACCGACGCCGTGACCACGATGCGCTGCGGCCTGCTGGCGCCGTCCAACGTGCGCCGCTTCCGCCAGCGCGGCAACGTCGTCGACCTCGACGCCGAGCGGGCACGCCGGCGCGGCGCGACCCGGATACCAGGCGCGTAAGCGAAGCCGCTGTCGGATCGGACCCGGCAGCGGCTCACAGAGGCTCTTGGACAAGGGCTCTACATGAAGGATACGACACGATGGCAACACAGATGGCAGACGGCATGATCGACATTCGCCGCTACGTGCCCGGCACGCTCATCAGGCATATCAATCGCGGCCAGCGCCGCCGCCCCGCACCGGACGTCACGCACGACGACGGGCACGACACGTTCTCGTTCCATCACCTCTCGCGCAAGCAGGCCGAGGCGCTGCTGCGCGCCGCCTACGCCGACGTGCGGCTCTACGGGCTGTGCACGGCGCTAATGACGATGCTCTACCCCGACACGCCGCTGGCGCGCATCCAGGCGTTCCTCGACGGCGGGGAGGTGCAGGGATGAGCACCACCCGCCGCGACATCCTCCAGACCGTGCCGCTCTACGAGGGCGGTGCCGAGATGCCCTGCCGCTTGCCCCGCTGGACCGGCGGCTGCCGCACCGATGGCCGCTACGTCGCCGGCCGGCGCGTCGCCATCGCCCACCCGTATGGCGGGCTGCACCTGCCCGTCAGCATCAACGCCCGCACCGCCCTCGAACGGCTGACCAGCATCCAGGAGGTTTCCATGACCTACGACTACGACGCCCACTACCACGCGATGCGGGGGGACCACGCCATTGGCCGCCCACTGCCGGAGCGCGACGACCGCTGGCCGCTGTGG
>DATLHE010000008.1:0-5553 GCA_035540335.1 Thermomicrobiales bacterium
CGGAAGCCCCGGGCTGCAATGCCCGAGATTGAATCTGCCACCACGCCGTTCCCATGCGGACCCGGCGCCTTGCCCCTGTAGCCCCGGGTCTTGTACCCGGGTGCATTCGTCACTTCCCGCTCTCGATGCCGGCGAGAACACCCCAGACGCCTCTCCGTGCGAACCGCGACAATGAGATGCGTCCGTTCCTCTTCCGGATCCCTCGTCTCGTCAAAGGTGAACACCTTGTCCCTGTACAGGAGAACGTGAGCACCTTTGAACAAAGGAGCGTGACGACGTAGAGAGGCGGAAGGCATGAGCCCGCCGTCGAGGGTGAGCCGAACCGTTCCGCGGTGGGCGTGATGCACGCGTTACTGGCGTAGGCGACTTATGCCGAAACCGAAGGAGCAAATGCGTACGCCAATCCTCAACCACCCCACGTGCAGGGGCCAGACGTTGATGTCTGCCCGGCCCCGACGGGACACATCGGCCGGCCACGAGAGCCGGTGCTCCTGCGCGAACCGCCTCTCCGAACAGATACACAACGAGACCCGGACGTCGTTGTCCGGGTCTCGTCGCATCCGTAGGATCAATATGGGGAGAGAATCAGCCCTCGAGGAGCAGCGTCTCCGGGTCCTCGATCAGCTGCTTGATCTTGACCAGGAACTGCACCGCCGTGCTGCCGTCGACCACCCGGTGGTCGTACGAAAGCGCGATGTACATCATCGGACGGATCACGATCTCGCCGTCGCGCACGACCGGCCGCTGCTGGATCGTGTGCATGCCGAGGATGCCGACCTGAGGCGTGTTGAGGATCGGCGTCGACATCAGCGAGCCGTAGACGCCGCCGTTCGTGATCGTGAAGGTGCCGCCGGTCAGCTCCGGCAGCGAGAGCGTGCCCTCGCGCGCCTTGGTCGCCAGCGCGACGATCTCGCTCTCGATCCCGGCGAAGCCCCTGCGGTCCGCGTCGCGCACGATCGGGACGACGAGCCCCTCCTCGACGCCGACGGCAATGCCGATGTCGTAGTACTTCTTCAGGACCAGCTCGTTGCCCTGCAGCTCCGAGTTCACCTCGGGGAACGCCTTCAGCGCGCCGACGACCGCCTTGGTGAAGAAGGACATGAACCCGAGGTTGACGCCGTGCGCCTCCTTGAAGGCGTCCTTGCGGCGCTTGCGGACGTCCATCACGGCCGACATGTCGACCTCGTTGAACGTCGTCAGCATCGCCGCCGTGTGCTGCGCCTCGACGAGGCGGGTCGCGATCGTCTGTCGCCGCCGCGAGAGGCGGACGCGCTCCTCGCGGTCCGGCTGCGCGGTCGGCGCGGCCGCGGGGGCGGGCGCCGGTGCGGACGGCGTCTGGGCTTGCTGATCCGCCTGCGGCGCCGGAGTCGGCGCGGCGGGGCGGGCCTGCTGGCGCGCCAGGTAGCCCACGAGGTCGTCGCGGGTGATCCGGCCGGCCGGGCCGGAGCCGTCGACGTGGGCGAGGTCGATGCCGTGCTCCTCGGCCATCCGGCGCACGGCCGGGGCCGCGCGGCCGGCGGACGAGTCGTCACCCGTCGGCGCGGTCGTCTGCGGTGTGGTCGCGGCGACGGTCGCTTCGGCGGCCGGGGCCGGAGCTTCCGCGGGCGCGGGCGCCGTCTCGGCGGATGCGCCGTTGCTCGCCACGGCGGTCGCGTCGGCCTCGAGCGTGCCCAGGATCTCGCCGACCGTGACGGTCTCGCCCTCCTGCTTCTGGATGGCGCCCAGCACGCCGTCCTCCTCGGCGGTCACGTCGAGGTTGACCTTGTCGGTCTCCAGCTCAAGAATCGTCTCGCCGCGACTGATGGCGTCGCCCTCGCTCTTGAGCCACTGCCCGACCACCGCGTCGACCAGCGACTCGCCCAACGGCGGAACCTTGATCTCGATCGCCATGCGTGTTTCCGCTCTCCTGTGATACCGACCGGCGCATCGTTGCGTCACCGGTCCCGCAACTGTGTTCCTGCATTGTGATATACGCGCGGTGGGGATGCCTCCCCGCCGCCCGTGTGACTGTGTCGCTAGTCGGCGCTCGCCGTGGAGACGGCGGCGCGGCGCCGGGTCGCGGCCTCGTCGGCCGTGCCGTTGACCTCCGCCTTGCGCCCGCGCTTGGCATCGTCGGCCGGCAGGGTGTCCGCGAACGCGGCCTCGACGATCGCGGCTTGCGTCGCGTTGTGCTCGTTGAGCGAGCCCTCGGCGGGGCTGGCCCGCTCCGGCCGCCCGATGTAACGGACGGGGATGCGATCCTCGACGAGGTCGCGCAGGCGGGTGCCCATGTACGCCCAGGCGCCCATGTTGCGCGGCTCCTCCTGCACCCAGACGATCTCGCGCAGGTTCGGATAGCCGGTGATGACCTGGCCGATGGCCGTGTTCTGGAACGGCGCCAGCTGCTCGACGCGGACGACGGCGACATCACTCGCCTCGTCGCGCAGCGCGGCGCTCTCGAGGTCGATCGCCACCTTGCCGCTGCAGAGCACGAGCCGGGTGACCCGCTCACGCCGCTCCGCCGCCTTCGGATCATCGATCACCGGCTTGAACGTGCCCTCGATCAGTTCCTCGGGGGCGGAGGCGGCCATCGGGTGCCGCAGCAGGCTCTTCGGCGTCATCAGCACGAGCGGCCGCGGGTCGGAGTCGAGCCGCGCCGCCTGGCGCCGCAGCAGGTGGAAATACTGCGCGGCGGAGGTGCAGTTCGCGACGCGGATGTTGTCCTGCGCGGCGAGCTGGAGGAAGCGCTCGAGCCGGGCGCTGGAGTGCTCGGGACCCTGTCCCTCGTAGCCGTGCGGCAGCAACAGCACGAGCGAGGGGTTTTGGCCCCACTTGGAGCGCGAGGCCGTCATGAACTGATCGATGATGATCTGGGCGCCGTTGGCGAAGTCGCCGAACTGCCCCTCCCAGAGCACGAGCGCCTCCGGCGCATGCACGCTGTAGCCGTACTCAAAGCCCATGCAGGCGTTCTCGGACAGCGGGCTGTTGTAGACGGCGAACGACGCCGTGGCGTCCGGCAGCGCCTCCAGCGGCGACCACGGCTCGCCGGTCTTGGCGTCGTGGAGCACGAGGTGGCGCTGGCTGAAGGTGCCGCGCTGCGCGTCCTGGCCGGTCAGGCGGATCGGCGTGCCGTCGGTGAGGATCGCCGCGAAGGCGAGCGCCTCGGCGTGTGCCCAGTCGATCGTGCCGCCTTCCTCGTCGAGGACCGCGGCGCGCTTCTGCCACTGTCGCTTGAGCTTGCTGTTCGGCGTGAAGCTCTCGGGCAGCGCGTGGATCGCGGCCTGCAGCGTCGCCAGCCGCTCGCGATCGATGTGCGTCTCGACCTCCTGCCGGCCGCCCCCGCGGGGCTCCTCCTCATCGTCGAACGTCTCGGTGCCCTCGGTCACGCCGCGCCGGATCTTCGCCAGGCGGTCGAGCACGCGCTGCTCCATCGCCTGCACGTCGTCCTTGCCAACGACGCCCGCGGCGACCAGCCGGTCCGCCCAGATCTTGCGGACGGTCGGATGCTTCGTGATCGTCTGGTACATGAGCGGCTGGGTGAAGGCCGGCTCATCCCCCTCGTTGTGGCCCCAGCGACGGTAGCCGACGAGGTCGATGAGGAAGTCCTTGCCGAACTGCTTGCGGTATTCCGTCGCGATCCGCGCCGCCGTGAGGCAGGCCACCGGATCGTCGGCGTTGACGTGGATGACCGGGATCTCGAAGCCCTTGGCGAGGTCGCCCGCGTAGAGCGTCGAGCGGGAGTCGCGCCAGTCGGTCGTGTAGCCGATCTGGTTGTTGACGATGATGTGGATCGTGCCGCCGACGTTGTAGCCGTTGAGCCCGGAGAGGTTCAGCGACTCGGCGACGACGCCCTGGCCCGGGAAGGCCGCGTCGCCATGGAGCAGGATCGCCAGCGCCTTCGCCTTGTCCTGCCCGGGCGCGCCGGCGTGGGCGCGGTCGTCCTGCGAGGCGCGGGTCATGCCGAGCACGACCGGGTTGACGGCCTCGAGGTGGCTCGGGTTCGGCGCCAGCACGATCGGCACCTTCACCCGCTCGCCCGTCTCCGGGTTGCGGGACAGGCGCGCGCCGTGGTGGTACTTGACGTCGCCGGTGTAGGCGGCGCCCGAGTCGGTGCCGGGGGAGGTCTTGCGCTTGCCGCCCTCGAACTGGGCGATGATCGCGCCGTAGGGCTTGCTCAGGATGTGCGCCAGGACATTGAGGCGACCCCGGTGGGCCATGCCCATCAGCACCTCGCGCGCGCCGGCCGACGACGTGTCGTCGATCACCTGGTCGAGCATCGGGATGAGGATGTCGTCGCCCTCGACCGAGAAGCGCTTCTGGCCGAGGTAGGTCTGGTGCAGGAAGCGCTCGAAGACCTCGACCTGCGTCAGCCGCTCGAGGAGCTTCTTCTGCTGACCCTCGTCGAGCTGGACGTCATAGCGGCCGCTCTCGGCCGCGTCGTGCAGCCAGAAGCGCTCTTCCGGGATCTGGACGTGGTCGAAGTCGAACGCGAGCGTCGACATATACCGCTGCTTCAGGCGGCGAACCGCCTCGGCGGCGTTGGCCGCACCCTCGGCGATCGGCCCGTCGACGACGTCGGCCGGCATCCGCTCGAGATCCTCCTCGGTGATGCCGTAGGTCGCGAGCTCGAGCTCCGGCGCGCCCGGCGCCGGCCCACCCAGCGGATCGGTCTGCACGGCCATGTGGCCATACTCGCGGATGCCCGTGGCGTAGCCGACCGCGGCCGCGATCTTCCGGACGTCGACCGCGCTGGCGGTCGCAGCCCCCGGCGGGGCGGCGACGGCGGTAGGTGTCGGCGTCGAGGGAAGGGAGGGGGAGAAGGTGTCGAAGAATTGCCGGGTCTCAGCGTCGACCGTATCCGGGTTCTCCAGATACCGGTCGTAGAGCTCCAGCACGTACCCTGCATTGGGCCCGAAAAACGCGCTCAGGTCGCTCATGATTCTTTCCGTTTGGCTCCTTGATGACGTCCCCACCACCCGGTGGGCAGGTGCATCTTCATCGTACGCACTCGTCGCGTCAACCCGGCGAAAGGCGGCCCCCCAGGCCGCGGTACCATGGCAGAAAACGGTCCGTCGCAGGCGGCATGCCGCGCCGGACGCGCTGCCTCCCCATGCCACGAAGCATAGCATGGCACCCGTGCCAGCGCCGCGATTATCTAGGGCTTTCCGGCCATTGCCCACACATAATCACGCCATACTCCCGTGATGAATTTCACAAGTGAGACGAGGTCGCCGATTCTGCCATATGTTCTCTTGTTACCCTCATTTTCCTCATCCGCAAGGGTCCTGACACGTCCCTATCTTTACGAAATAAAGGCCGAAGCCCCGTAATCGCTCCATGAATACGTTGGCCATGTTGCACCAGGGAAGAAGCGACGCGGGAGCGCCCTCGCCTGTCATCAGCCGCGCGCTGAGCCCCGTCGTCCTTTAGAAAAAGGAATCGACCCGGCAGGAAATCCTGCCGGGCCACGCGTCCTTGATGGACGCGTGGCCCGGCACCTGATCGTGAGTGGCCGGTCACGGCCTTGGTGTCCTTCCTCGACTTGGACGGGATCGCCCGGGTGAGCCTCCCAGG
>DATLHE010000009.1:0-14002 GCA_035540335.1 Thermomicrobiales bacterium
CCTCGGCGAGGGTGATCCTCATCTTCCTCCACATGTGCCGCACCTTCGCCTTCGGCTCCTTCAAGTACCCCCGCGAGCTGAGCTGGCTGACCGGCGTCGTGCTCCTGTTGCTCACGATCGGCCTCGCCTTCACCGGCCAGCTGCTGCGCTGGGACCAGGACGCCTACTGGGCGGTCTTCGTCGGCGCCGAGCAGGCCGCCCGCGTGCCCGTCGTCGGCAACTGGATCATGCAGATCATGCTCGCCGGCGAGACGGTCGGCGGCAACACGCTGACGCGCTTCTACGCCACCCACGTCTTCCTGCTCCCCGCCCTCTTGTTCGCCGTCGTCGGCATCCACCTCTACATGGTCGTCAAGCACGGCATCTCCGAGGTGCCGGTGAAGGGCGAGAAGGTCGACCCGAAGACCTACCAGGCCAGGTACGAGGAGATCCTCGAGAAGAAAGGCATGCCCTTCTGGCCCGACGCCGCCTGGAAGGACGTCGCCTTCGCCCTCGCGATCGGCACCGTCGTCCTCGCCCTCGCGATCTGGCCCGGCCCCAAGGCGCTCGGCGAGGTCGCCGACCCCACCATCCTGCGCGCCCACCCCAAGCCGGACTGGTACTTCCTCTCGCTCTTCGCGCTGCTGGCCCTCATGCCGGCCGGGATGGAAGATTTCCTGATCGTCGTCGGCCCGCTGCTGATGGGCGTCCTCCTCTTCGCCGTGCCGTTCATCAGCAACAAGGGCGAGCGCCACCCGGCCCGCCGCCCGTGGGCGCTCGGCATCATCGGCTTCGCCGTCATCTCGCTCACCGTCCTCACCTACCTCGGCGGCGCTGCCCCCTGGTCACCGGAGCTGAGCGAGGACCTCGCCCTCCCCGACGACGTCGCGGCCGCCGCCCAGGCCGCCGGGCTCGAGCGCGGGGCGACGATCTTCGAGCAGAACGGCTGCCTCAACTGCCACGCGGTGCGCGGCACCGGCGGCCAGCGCGGCCCGGACCTGACGACCATCGGTGACCAGTTGTCACACGACGAGCTCACATGGCGCGTGCTGTACGGAGGCAACGGCATGCCACCCTACGGTGGAACGCTCTCTGCGCAGGATGCGGCGGCGGTCGTCGCGTTCCTTGAGCAGCAGCGCGCGGAGCACGGCGACGAGGCCACGCCGCAGCCATGAACGGACCCGCCGGAGGCCTGTGTATCAGGAATGTTGGCCCCTTCGTCGCACTCGTGAACTTCTTCACGAGTAAACGTTGGGACCGCGAACGTACGCCACCTTGGGACCATCGCCCGGGCGTCCGGATGACGCGAAACCAATGCCGGGTGCCATGCGTTTCATTGACAGTGCGGCACCAACCGGCTATGCTCAGTCAAGGAACGTGCCTCATGTACGTACACCCCGCATCCGGATTGTTGAGGGACGGTCCGGGAGCAAAACGCTGCAATCAAAGACGTGTGGGACTTGATGCCGGTCGGCGCTCTGGACTGGAGAACGCATGACCGTGGCCGGACTCGGGGGGAGTCTTTAACACAATGACTGAGAATGAACGACGCGCCCAGGATGTGTTGACGCGCGAGGACATCGTGCTGCGGGTTCTGGGAGCGGCCAGCATGATCGGGATGTTCCTGCTGGTACTGCTGGTCGTGAATCCATAGTCGTCACGCGGATGCCGCCCACCGGCGGGTGAGGGCATCCATCACAACAGGAACGCACCGGCGTGAGGCCAGTGCAAGGAAGGCAGACAGCGGCTTCCTTGCACTGGCCTTTCTCCGTCCCCGGCTGGCATCGCTCGTGCATGACTCTCCAACATCGTATCCGCTCGTGGCGTCAATCTCGTAGGGGAGGGCTTGAACGCGCTCAACCAACCTCCGGGTCAATTCCCGTCGGCGCGTTCAATAGCCTGCCCTGAGCGAAGTCGAATGGGTCCTCCCGTGCTTGCCGCGAAACGCCCGTTCGAAGCGCCCCTCGTGAAAGGCATGCACGCCCCATGTCCGTCGACACCTACCGCGTCCACCCCAAATCATCCATCTCCCTCGCGGACATCGATCCCGACGACACCGGCGACGTCGCGACGAAGGAAGAGGGCAAGGCGCTGCTGAAGGTCGAGCGCAAGCGTATCCGCGACCTCCAGGAGCGACTCTTTGCCGAACGCAGGCAGAGCCTGCTCGTCATCCTCCAGGCCACCGACACCGGTGGCAAGGACGGCACGATCAAGGACGTCTTCAAGGGCGTCAACCCGCAGGGCTGCCGCGTCTGGCCCTTCAAGGAGCCGACGCCCGAGGAGCTTGACCACGACTTTCTCTGGCGCTACCACGAGAAGACGCCGCGCGACGGCCTGATCACCATCTTCAACCGCTCGCACTACGAGGATGTCCTGGTTGTCCGCGTCAAGGACCTCGTCCCCAAGGCCGTCTGGTCGCGCCGCTACGACGCGATCAACGACTTCGAGCGGATGCTGACCGCCAACGGCACCCGGATCCTGAAGTTCTACCTGCACATCTCGAAGGAGGAGCAGAGGAAGCGCCTCCAGGCCCGCCTCGACGACCCGGAGAAGCACTGGAAGTTCTCGGTCGGCGACCTCGATGACCGCGCGCGCTGGACCGCCTACCAGCGTGCCTTCGAGGACGCCATCAACTGCTGCACGACCGCCGAGGCGCCCTGGTACGTCATCCCCGCCAACCACAAGTGGTACCGCAACCTCGCCATCGCCCGCATCATCGCCGGCACGCTCGATGAGATGGATCCCCAGTTCCCCGAGCCCGAGGCAGACCTCACCAGCGTCGTCATCCCCGACTAGGGAACCCCTCGTCGTCTCCCTGCACCTGGTGTGCGGGATCCGTCGGGGCAACCTTCCCCGGTAGCCCCGGGTCTTGTACCGCACCTGTGGCCGGGATCTGTCAGCGCCCGACCGTGTCCGATGCCGGGGCGGTTCGTCGCCCCGGCAGGCCCGTAACCGGTGTGTACGGCCGTCGCAGGCCCGACGCCCTCGCGATCCCCCCGCGTCCCGCGCATTCCCCGCCCGCCACATCCCCAAAGGAGCCGCCAGGCGCCCGGCCACGGCGACCCTCCGGGCGCACCATGTGCACCCACGGCAGTGCACGCGACCGCGTTCTACCAGTTCGGGCTGTGCCAGGGGGCAAGCGCGACGCGATCCCGCCAGGGTGGTGCGGAAGGAGCATCACCATGTACCCGCGACGGTTCCACCTCGTCTCGTCCGCCACCGTCTTCATGCTGCTGGCCTCGCTCGGACTCGTCCGCGACGCCGCGGCCCAGAGCATCGACCAGGCGGTGACCAACACCGAAACCTTCGTCACCTCCATGCTCGGCGAGAACGAAATCCCCGGGCCAGGCGACTCCGACGGCTTCGGAGTCGCCACGGTCACCGCCGCCCACATCCACGTGGGCGACGCCGGCGTCACCGGGCCGGTGGTCGCTCCCCTCGCCCCGCCCACCTCCGGCGGCACGGGCGGCTGCCTCGCGGTCGACGACACTCTGATCGGCAATGTCCTCGCCGACCCGTCTCACTACTACGTCAACGTCCACATCGCCGACTTCCCTCCGGCACCCTCCATGGCCAGTTGGAGGACTGACCGGCAGCGATCTCGTGCGGGCGGACTCAATGTCCGTCCCTGCAGGCAAACCTGAGCTGGCATCGAACCCGCTCGTAACCCGCACCACAGTGCGCGCACGGCAGCGCCCGCCGGGTGATTCCCCCGGCGGGCTCTGCCGCCCCCTGGCTCATCCGAACGGGCCAATACTTGAGTACTATATTAGATCGTCAATCGCCTTGACATGGCTAGTACTTATAGACATATAATTCCCCCCAACGGAATGCATTCTCTGGGACCTCGACATCGGACAGACGGGCGCCGGGCATCGCGGCGCCACCTAACCCGGCCCCTGGCGGCGCGAGTGTGGTCGCGCTGTGCCCGGATCAGATACATGGAGTGAAGACATGTCCGCCCGACGGCTCAGCGCCCTTTCCTCGTTCGTTCTCGTCGCCCTCTTCGCGACGTTCGGTCTCTTCGGCACCGCCGCCGCGCAAGACTCAGGTCAGCTGAAGGCGCACGCGGCCGTCCTGCTCGGTACCAACGAGGTGCCCGCCGTCGGCGACCTCGACGGCTTCGGCTTCGCCGGCATCTCGCTCAACCCGGCGCAGGGACGCATCTGCTGGGTCATCAGCGCCTCCGGCATCGAGCCCGCCACCGCGGCCTCCCTCCACTATGGCGCGGCCGGCGTCGCCGGCGACGTGGTCTTCGATCTCACCCCGCCGTCCGGCAGCCAGAGCAACTCGATCGGCTGCACAGCGGCCGACCCGGCGCTGATGGCCGACATCGCCATGAACCCCACGAACTACTACGTCAACATCTACAGCGCCGAGTTCCCCGCCGGCGCCCTCCGCGGCCAGCTCGGCAACTGATCGCCGCCCACCAACCCCCGGTAGGGGAGGGATTGAACGCGCTCAACCACCACAAGGGCACCCACCGCAGGCGCGTTCAATAGCCTGTCCTGAGCGAAGCGCAGCGGAGTCGAACGGACCCTCCCGGCGCACGCCTCCCGTACGGTCGACCCTACCTCTGCGGGCGCCTCTGCGAGCGCCCCTGCGGGCGGTGGCCGACCTCCGCCATCCTCAGTCTGCTCATGATCAGCACCCGTGGGATTCATTCCCACGGGTGCTTCCGCGTGCCCCTCTTGACAAGCTAACATCGTTAGCCTATCTTCGAGCTAACAACGTTAGCCGTCGTCTCTCGCGTGAAGGAGTCACACGTACATGGATCTCATCAGGGGCACGAACCTCGGCCTCCGCTTCCTGCTCGAGCTGGCCGCGCTCGCCGCGGTCGGCTACTGGGGGTACCGCGCCGGCGACTCCGGCCCCGCCCGCATCGCCCTCGCCATCGGCACCCCCCTGGCCGTCGCCATCATCTGGGGAACATTCCTCTCCCCCAGGGCCAGCGTCTCCCTCCCGGGCGCGCTGACCGTCACCCTCCAGCTCGCCGTCTTCGCCGTCGCGGCGCTGGCGCTGGCCCGCACCGGACACGGCTCGGCGGGCGCAACCTTCGGCGGCATCGCGATCGTCAACGCCGCGCTCCTCCTGGCCTGGGGCCAGTAGCACGACACGTCAGAAAGGACCCGCCATGCACGCTCACCCCCTCCCGGCCGCGACGCTTCCCCGCCGCCGCATCGCCGGCCTCGCCGCCCCGGTGCTCGTCGCCGGCCTCGCCAGCCTCCTGATCGCCACCGACGGCGGCGGCTGGTACGCGCTGGCGTTCGCGCTCATGCCCGACCTCGCCCTCCTCGTCGGGATGACGCCGGGGCTGGCCAAGGGACAGCTCCACCCCCGCGCGGTACCGCTCTACAACGCGCTGCACCATCCCGCGGGCCCGATCCTGCTCGCGCTCGCCTCCCTCGCCGGGTTCGGCACGCCCGCGCTGGCCGCCGCGCTCGCCTGGGGCACGCACATCGCCGTCGACCGCGCGGTAGGCTACGGCCCGCGCACCCGCGAGGGCTTCCAGCGTGACTGACACGCCGCCGCGCAGCCCCCGCGCCCAGGAGATCGTCGCCGCCGCGCTTGACATCCTCGAGCGCGAGGGGCGCGAAGCGCTGACCATGCGCCGCCTCGGCGACGCGGTCGGCATGCGCGCCCCCTCGCTCTACAAGCACTTCCCGGACAAGGCGGCCGTCGAGATCGCCCTCATGGACGAGGGGTTTGCCCAGATGGCGGCCGCCCTCGAAGACGCGATCGCGGGCGAGGGCGACGCGCTCGCCCCCCTCGCCCGCGCCTACCGCGCGTTCGCCAAGGCCCATCCACACCTCTACCGGCTGGTCACCGCCGGCGAGCTCCCCCGCGACCGCCTCCTGCCCGGCGTCGAGGTCCGCGCCGCCGCGCCGCTCCTGCGCGTGACCGGCGATCCCGACCTCGCCCGCGCCGTCTGGGCCTTCGCCCACGGCATGGTCATCCTCGAGCTCGACGGCCGCTTCCCGCCCGGCGCCGACCTCGACGCCGCCTGGGCGGCAGGCATCCGGACGCTGTCGCCGCGCTGATCGCTCCCTACGAGGCCGGCGTCGCTTCCGGCGACGAGGAGATGGAGAACATGCTTCGCGCCTTCCAGATCATCGTCGGCGGCCTCCACAGCTCCTGAGCGAGGACCCGCCCCCCGGCCCTGGGATGCGAAGCCCCCGGGACGCACAACGGGGCGGGCCTCGCTGCCCGCCCCGATTTCATGTCGCTGTTCGTCGTACGGGCAGACTCCATGTCCGCCCCTGCTAGCTTTTGACACTCACCTGGATCTCGCCGTTCTCGATCCGCACACCGTACTTCTCGATCGCGACCACCACCGGGAACGCCGCCGGCTCGCCGGTGCGGATATTGAACGCACCCCCGTGCATCGGGCACTCGATCTCGTCGCCGCAGATCGTCCCGTCCGCCAGCGAGGCGTCCTCGTGCGTGCACGTGTCGTTCAGCGCGTGGATCTCGCCCTCCAGGTTGATCAGGCAGACCGGCTCGTCATCCACTTCCACATACATCAGCTCGCCCGGCTCCAGATAGTCCGCCTTGGCGACCGTCACCCAATGCTCAGCCACAGATGCATTCCTGCTCATTCGCAATAACCCTCATTACGTTTCCACCAGATGGCCGTCCCACCAACCAACGTCATCCCGAGCCGGTGAGGCGCGGCACGCGCCGAACCGTGTCGAGGGATCTCGTGAGGAGGCCCGCAGGCCGACGAACCGTCAGCGAACGGCGACACACCGTCCCCGCTACACGTCCTCCAGCGTCTCGTTGGCGTGGTCGACGCCGTAGACGCCCGCCTTCAGCACCTTCAGCCCCAGCAGCGCGCATTTCAACCGCGCCGGGCTCACCGGGATCCCGATCTCGTCCAGCAGCTCGTCTTTGCCGATCGCCTTCACCTCGTCGAGCGACTTCCCCTCGACCATCTCGGTCAGGATCGACGCCGACGCCTGGCTCACCGCGCAGCCGCGCCCGGAGAACTTGATCTCCGACACGTGCCCGTCCTGCACCCGGACATCGATCCGGAGCTCGTCGCCGCAGAGCGGGTTCGTATCCTCATACGTAAAATCCGCGGGGTCCAGCGTGCCCCGGTTCCGCGGGTGCTGGTAGTGCTCGAGGATGATCTCCCGGTAGATGCTGTCCCCACCGAAGCCCATGCTCATCGACAGGTCCTTCCTGTACCGACAATCCGCCACGCCGTCGTGGCGTCAGCCAAGGTGAAACACCCGCCGGACGTCCATCAGGCCGTCCACGAGGCGGTCGACGTCGTCCCGCGTGTTGTAGAGATAGAAGCTCGCGCGCGAGGTCGCCGGCAACCCCAGCGCCTGCATCAATGGCTGGCAACAATGATGCCCCGCGCGGATCGCGACGTTCCGCTCGTCGAGGATCGCCGCCACATCGTGCGGATGCACCTCGCCCAGCGAGAAGGAAACCACCCCCGCCCGCGCCACGTCGGCCCCAGGACCGTGCAGCGCCAGGTCCGGCACCTCCGCCAGCCGCGTCAGCGCGTAGGTCACCAGGTCATGCTCGTGCGCCCAGACGTTGTCGAGCCCGAGGCCCGTCAGGTAGTCCAGCGCGACGCCGAAGGCGACCACGTCCCCGACCGCCGGCGTGCCCGCCTCGAACTTCGACGGCGCGTCGGCCCAGGTCGTCTTCTCCAGTGTCACCTTGCGGATCATGCTGCCACCGCCCATATAGGGCGGCATCGCGTCCAGCAATTCGTGCTTGCCGTAGAGCACGCCCGCGCCCATTGGGCCGAGCATCTTGTGCCCGGACAGCGCGAGGAAGTCACAGTCGAGGTCCTGCACGTCGATCGCCATGTGCGGCGCGCTCTGCGCCGCGTCGATGACGACGACGGCTCCCGCCGCGTGCGCCTTCGCCGTCAGCTCCTTCACCGGATTGACCGTGCCGAGGCTGTTGCTGACGTGCGTCATGGCGACGACCTTCGGTCCCTGCGCCATCAGCGCGTCGAACGAGTCGAGGTCGAGCTGGCCATCCGCCGTCACCCGCACGAACCCGAGCCGCGCGCCCTTTTCCTCGGCGATGATCTGCCACGGCACGATGTTGCTGTGGTGCTCCATCGCGGTGAAGACGACCAGATCCCCCTCGCCCAGGTTCGCCCCGCCCCACGACCGCGCCACGAGGTTCAGCGCCTCAGTCGCGTTGCGCACGAAGACGCACTCCCGCGGCCGCCGCGCGTTCAGGAAGCGCTGCACCTTCCGCCGGGTCGCCTCGTACGCCGACGTCGCCACCTCGGAGAGGTGATAGACGCCGCGGTGGATGTTCGCGTTGTACTCGCGGTAGTAGGTGTCCAGCGCCTCGATCACCACCGTCGGCTTCTGCGAGCTCGCCGCCGAGTCGAGGAAGACCAGCGGTGGCTTCCCCGCCGGGGCCGGCTGGTTCAGGATCGGGAAATCGGCCTTGATCGCCGTCGCGTCAAGCGCCGGGGTGGTTGGGGAGGTCGTCTGCATGGTGAGGCTCCGTCGGGAAAGAAGATGGGTGGGACTCGCCCCGCGCCATCATTTCCCGTCATCCTGAGCCCGTGCGCCGAGCGGAGCGAGGGGCACGGTGTCGAAGGATCTCCCGGCGCCGCAGCGCCGGTCTCGCCGGCATTCGCTCACGCGGATCATCGCCTGCGGCGATGCGGGCCCACACGCTTCGAGTGGTACCCAACGGCATCGCAACGGGCGTTTGGGTGTCGTAGGGGCAGACTCTTATGTCTGCCCGATGCCCCAAAGGGGCATATCCAGCGCCGGGATCCGCGCCTCCGCGAACATCCCGGCGCCTCACGACCACGTCTAATACCCGACCTTCGCCGCGATCGCGCCCTGCAGGAAGTCCTGGATCTCCTCGACCGGGATGCGGTCGATCACCGGCCGGAAGAACCCCTCGACGATGAGCTTCTGCGCCTCGGCCCGCGGGATGCCCCGGGCCTGCAGGTAGAACATGTGCTCATCCTCGACCTGCGACACCGTCGCGCCGTGCGTGCAGCGCACGTCGTTCGCGCTGATCTCCAGGTTCGGGATCGAGTCGGCGCGCGCCGTGCGGCTCAGCACGATGTTCCGGTTCTGCTGGTAGGCGTCCGTCCGCTGCGCGCCTTCCTCGACCTTGATCAGGCCGGAGTAGACCGAGCGCGCGCGCTCCTTCAGCGCCCCCTTGAACTCGAGGTCGCTGGTCGCGTACGGCGACTCGTGCAGCTGCCACGTGTGATGGTCGAAAAACTGGTCGCCGTCGCCGAAATAGATGCCAAGCATCTCGGCCAGGCCGTTCTCGCCCCGCAGGTGCGAGCCGATCGAGTTCTTCGTGAACTTCGAGCCCAGCGTCACCTGCAGCGACTTCAGCTCGGCGTCCCGGCCCAGCACGTTCCGCTCGGTCATGAAGTTCCAGATGTGCCGGCCCCAATCCTGGACCTGCACGTAGCGGAGCTTCGCGTCGTCGCGCAGGATCAGCTCGACCACGGACGAGGTGAACGAGGCCTCCTCGAACGTCTCCGACTGGAAGGCATCGACGAAGAACGCCTCCGCGCCCTCCTCGACCACCACCAGCGAGTGCGTGAAGAGCGCCGACCCCGGCGTCTCCGAGATCGCGAACGACCGGAACGGCAGCTCGACGCTGACGCCCTTCGGCACGTACAGGAAGGTGCCCGTCTGCCACATCGCGGCGTGGAGCGCCTCGAACTTGCCGAACTCCGTCGGCACCGCCTCGGTCATGAAATACTGCTGGACCAGCTCCGGATGCTCGCGCACCGCCGTGTCGAGATCCGTGAAGATCACGCCCTTGGCGGCGATCGCCGGATCGAGCTCGACGTAGCTCGTCGCGCTGTCCCGCGCGACCGCGATGCCCGCCCGGTGCTCGGCGGCGCCGAACTGCATCTGGCTGCTGGTGCCCGCCGAGCCGTCGAGCGCCGCCAGCGAATCGACGCGGCCGTTGCCCGCGACGTACGGCTGGAAGCGGTCGAGCTTCAGCCGGCGCAGGTCGGTCCGCCGCCACTCCTCGTCCTGGCGGGTCGGCATCGGCAGCCGCTCGTAGGTGTCCCACGCGGTCAGCCGCTGCTGGAGCACCCATTCGGGCTCATTGCGGGAGGCCGAAAGCGCCTCGACCGCCTCACGGCTGAACCCCGTGGCAGCCCCGTTCAACGTTGCAGGTAGTGTTGCGTCCATAACTCCCTCAGTGCGCGCATCCGCGGCCCGAATTGCGCCGGGCCGCGAAAAACCTTGCCCGTACGGGCGGATGGCCGAAGGCTCTCCGCCCAATGCCCCGAAGGGGCCGCGCCGGGCTCGGCGGCATACGGCGATCTATCCGACCGACCCTTCCATCTCGAGCTGGATGAGGCGGTTCAGCTCGACCGCGTATTCAAGCGGGAGCTCCTTGGCGATCGGCTCGATGAAGCCGTTGACGATCATGCTCATCGCCTCGGTCTCGTTCAGACCGCGGCTCTGCAGGTAGAAGATCTGCTCGTCCGCGACCTTCGAGACGGTGGCCTCGTGGCCGATCGAGACGCGCTCCTCCTCGATCTCCATGTACGGGTAGGTGTCGGTCTTGCTCGTCTCGTCGAGCAGCAGCGCGTCGCAGATGACGCTGCTCTTGACGTGCTCCGCGCCCTTGTGGACCTTCACCAGGCCACGGTACGACGAGCGGCCCGTGCCCTTGGAGATCGACTTCGAGGTGATCTGCGACGACGTGTGCGGCGCCGCGTGCACCATCTTCGCGCCGGCGTCCTGGTGCTGACCGTCGCCCGAGAAGGCGACCGAGAGCACCTCGCCCCGCGCCCCCGGCTCCATCATGTAGACGGCCGGGTACTTCATCGTCACCTTCGAGCCGAGGTTCCCGTCGACCCACTCCATCGTGGCGTCCTTGTAGGCCGCCGCGCGCTTGGTGACGAGGTTGTAGACGTTCTTCGACCAGTTCTGGATCGTCGTGTAGCGGGTGCGCGCACCCTCCTGGACGACGATCTCGACCACCGCCGAGTGCAGGCTGTCCGTGCTGTAGGTCGGGGCCGTGCAGCCCTCGACGTAGTGCACGTAGCTGCCCGGCGCGGCGATGATCAGCGTGCGCTCGAATTGGCCCATGTTCTCCGCGTTGATCCGGAAGTAGGCCTGCAGCGGCACCTCCACGCGCACGTTCTCCGGCACGTAGATGAACGAGCCGCCCGACCACACCGCCGAGTTCAGCGCGGCGAACTTGTTGTCGTTGTACGGGATGATCGTCCCGAAGTACTGCTTGACCAGATCCGGGTATTCCTTCACCGCGGAATCCATGTCAAGGAAGACCACGCCCTGCGCCTCGAGATCCTCGCGCAGCGAGTGGTAGATGACCTCGGACTCGTACTGGGCGCCGACGCCGGCCAGGAACTTCCGCTCGGCCTCGGGGATCCCGAGCTTCTCGAACGTGTCCTTGATGTAGGCCGGGACCTCGTCCCACGTCTTGCCCATCTTCTCGGCGGGGCGAATGTAGTAGTAGATGTCGTCGAAGTCGATCTCGTGGATCTCCTTCGAGCCCCAGTTCGGCATCGGCCGCTTCTCGAAGTGGTCGAGGGCCTTCAGGCGGTACTCCCGCATCCAGTCCGGCTCGCCCTTCATCGAGGAGATCTCCTCGACGACCTGGCGCGTCAGCCCCTTCTTCGACTTGAAGACGTAGTCTTCCTCGTCGCGGAAGCCGTACTTGTACTCGCCAAGGTCGATCTGCTGCGGCTTTGGATTCGCAACCATGTCATAACTCCTTCAGGTCTTCGTAGCCCTGCACCTCGCAGCTCCGGGCGGTATGCGGGGTTCGCGGCCATCACTCCACGTGCGCCACCGGACGCAAGATCCGGGGCCACAGGGGCGCCGCCCGACCTACGCCATCGTCGCGAACTCGGCCAGCAGCTTCTCGTAGCCCTTGGCCTCCAGCTCGTGCGCCAGCTCCGGCCCACCGCTCTGGACGATCCGGCCCTCGATCATGATGTGCACGAAGTGCGGCTTGATGTAGTTCAGCAGCCGCTGGTAGTGGGTGATCAGCACCACGCCCATCTCCGGCCCGGCCAGCGCGTTGACGCCCTCCGACACGACGCGCAGCGCGTCGATGTCGAGACCCGAGTCGGTCTCGTCGAGGATCGCCAGCGACGGCTCCAGCAGCGCCAGCTGCAGGATCTCCGCGCGCTTCTTCTCGCCGCCGGAGAAGCCCTCGTTCAGATAGCGGGTCGCGAACGACTCGTCCATCTTCAGGAGCTGCATCTTCTCCTTCATCAGGCGGCGGAACTCGCGCGGGGTGAACGGCTTGGCCTCGCCGCCCGCCTTCTCGGCGCGGGCATTCTTGACGTTCGTCACCGCCATGCGCAGGAAGTTGGACATCGAGACGCCGGGGATCACCGTCGGGTACTGGAACGCCAGGAAGATGCCGAGCTGGGCGCGCTCGTCCGGCTCCAGCTCCAGGATGTCCTCGCCGAAGAAGCGCACCGAGCCCTCGGTGACCTCGTAGGCGGGGTTGCCAGCCAGCACGTTCGCGAGCGTGCTCTTGCCGGACCCGTTCGGGCCCATGATCGCGTGGATCTCGCCGGTGTTGATCGTCAGGTTGACGCCCTTGAGAATCTCGGTGTCCTCAATCGAGGCATGCAGGTTTTCGATCTCGAACATCGGCACGTTGGTGGTATCCGCCATGGTTACTCTACGAGTCCTCTCCTAGCGCGTGTGTCGTCGCAGATGACACCGCGCGCCCTTCAAAACTGACATCCTGAAGCGGCAAACCGGCGCCGCTGTGTTACGAACCACTCTGAAAGCCGCTTCAGGATCGATGCGCGCGACAGCCGGGCGCATCAATTCATCAGACACAAAGGTGGGTGATTGCCTTTCGCGGTGAGCGGCAATCAGGAATGCGGCCGGAGGCTCCGGCACGCGACGCGGGGGCTTACGAACGCGCTCCGGCCGCGGTACGGGTGGTGCTCCGCGCCTTGAGGCATGCCGGGCAGAGGCCCTCGAACACCGTGTGGTGCCGGTGCACCTCGAACCCCGTCTGCTCCTCGGCGACCCGCTCGGCGAGCAGCGCGACCGGCACGTCGACGTCCATCAGCACACCGCATTCGGTGCAATGGACATGATCGTGGCGGTCGGTCCGCTTGTCGAACCGGCTGGCCTGGTCGGCGAACGTCAGCTCCTGGATCAGCTCGTGCTCCGCCAGCAGGTGCAGCGTGCGATAGACCGTCCCGTAGGCGATCGTCGGGTAGCGCCGGCGCACACGCTCGAAGATCTCGCCGGCGGTGAGATGCCCATCCGCCTGCTCGACCTCGGCCAGGATGATCGCGCGCTGGGTTGTGTTGCGGTAGGTTCCGCGCGATGACGCGGCCACGTTGATACAGACCTCCTGCCGTGCTTCCCGTGCGCAAGAACCGTCTGACGCCGGAGAAAACGAGCACTCGGGATCAAGTTGAGAATGAGTCTCGTTTCCAGTGACAAAGTATACCACCCGGGTCGGCATTGCATCGACCCCCCTGTGGCTATATCCGAGTATACCACTCGGGATTCATTAAGACTGGCCTCGCCGCCATCTGTAGGGGAGGGATTGACCGCGCTCATCCGCCCAAACGGCCTGCCATCGAAAGCGCGTTCAATGCCCTCCCGCGCCGCAACGTGGCCCGCAACCATGCGATCGCCCCGCGCGGAAATCCCCCTCATCCAGAGCGAAGCGATGAACCCCACGCGAAGCGGTGTTGCCCCCAACGACGGCATAGCCTCAAGGCCATGTGGCGCACCCCGCGGGGTGTGCGTCGTCGGCACAGCCCGATGAGCGCATTGCGACCGGACGGGACCGCTGCCCGGCGTAGGGGACGACGTGAATGCGCTCAGCACCATCACAGCCTGCCGCCAACGCGCGTTCAATCGTCGTCCCGTCGTCGCGCAAACGGTCGAACCGCCCTCCATACCCACTCCCGCCTGTCGCGATCACCCCATCGCGGCTATCATCACCCTCATGCGCCCCACGCAACCCTGTCCGCCGGCCCCCCCGGCCCCGGACACCCATTGCCCCGCGCCCGAACGATGTC
>DATLHE010000010.1:0-13294 GCA_035540335.1 Thermomicrobiales bacterium
ACGCCGGCGACGCCGTAGGGGTTCGTCGGGTCCGCGCCGAGTGGCCAGCCGCCGCCGGCCGCCGCCCAATCCTCGACGATCTCCTTCAGCCGGTCGTCGCTGGTGATGAACCCGGCCGCGGACGTGCCGCGCTTGCTGCCGCTCTCGGTGATGTCGCTCAGGCCCATCCGCAGGTCGCGCACGAACGCCCTCTGGCGCTCCTCGTCGAATCGCGCCGTGAAGGGGAACAGGCTGGGGTCGCGCGTCTGCAAGTACGCGACCACACGCTCGACCAGCCGGTGGTCGTACAACGGCTCCGGATTCACCTGCGCCACCTGGACATTCCCTTTCGCGAACCGACATTCCCGGGGCCGCGCCCCACTCCAATCACCGATTGTATCCGGCCTCCCCGCCGGATGACGAGTTTCCGGCACTCCGGGCCCTTCGTATACTGGATCGATATGCGCGGACGCCCAGGGCGCCCGCTTCGCACCGCACCAAGGATGTCTCCGTGACAAACTCCCCCTTCCCCCTGAAGACCGTCACCCTCGACAATGGCCTGACCCTCTTCCTCCGCGAGAAGCGCGACGCCCCGGTGGCGTCGTTCTGGGTCTGGTACCGCGTCGGCAGCCGCAACGAGCTGCCCGGCCGCACCGGCCTCTCGCATTGGGTCGAGCACATGCAGTTCAAGGGCACGCCATCGATCCCCAAGGGCGCGATCTTCGGCGACGTCTCCCGCGTCGGCGGCAGCCTCAACGCCATGACGTCGATGGACTGGACCGCCTACTACGAGACCATCCCGGCCGCCGAGCTCGACCTCTCGCTGACGATCGAGTCGGACCGGATGGTCAACTCGCTCTTCGATCCCGCCGAGACCGAGAGCGAGCGCACCGTCATCCTCTCCGAGCGGCAGGGCGCGGAGAACCGCCCGACCTACCACCTGTATGAGGAGGTCATCGGCGCGGCGTTCCAGGGGCATCCCTACGGCCACATGGTCATCGGCTACGAGCAGGACCTGAAGCAGATCAGCCGCGACGACCTCTACGGCCACTACCGGCGCTTCTACCGGCCGAACAATGCGTTCATCACCGCGGTCGGCGACTTCGACGCCGACGAGCTGACGGCGCGGATCGAGGCCTCGTTTGGGCACATCGAGCCGAACGAGGATGCGCTGCCGCACGTCGCCGCCGACGCCCCACAGCGCGGCGAGCGCAGGGTAACCATCCACAAGCCGTCGCCCGCGGCCTACCTGATGATGGGCTACAAGATGCCGGACGCCCGCCACCCGGACATTCCGGCGATCATCGTCGCCGACGCGCTGCTCTCCGGAGCGAAGCCGATGGGCATGGGTGGCGGCAGCGCGATGGGCCGCTCGTCGCGGCTCTACCGCGCGCTCGTCTCGACCGGCCTCGCCCGCTCCGCCAGCTCCGGCGCCGGCCTCCATCACGACCCGCACCTGTGGACCTTCTCGGCGACGGCGCTGCCGGGCGTCGCGCCGGAGGCCATCGAGGCGGCGATCGAGGCCGAGATCGAGCGGCTGAAGACGGACCTCGCCGGCGAGGAGGAGTTCGTCAAGGCACGCAAGCAGAGCCGCGCGCAGTACGTCTACTCGCAGGAGACCGTCACAAGCCAGGCGTATTGGCTCGGGCAGATGGAGATCGTCGATCACGCCGGGCGCGTCGAGACGCTCGACGAGGAGCTCGCCCGCGTCACGCCGGATGACGTCCGCCGCGTCGTTCAGACCTGGCTCGTGCCGGAGCAGCGGACCGTGGGCTGGCAGTTGCCCGACGAGACGGTCGTCGCGGCCGGCGCCGACGTCCCGGCGCTGACGACGGTCGAGGGCGCGACGCCGACGTTCGCGACGTGGGGCTACACCGGCACGGAGGTCTCCCAGCACGGGTTCGTCCGCACGGAGCTGCCGAACGGCATCATCGTTCTCGCCCAGCCACGCCCCGGCGAGCAGGCCGTCGACGGCACCGTCTCGATCCGCGCCGGCCACGCCGCGACCGGTGAGACGACGCCCGGCCTCGCATCGATGACCGGCCGGATGCTCAACCGCGGCACCGGGACGCGCTCGTTCGACGCCTTCAACGACGCGGTCGATGGTCTCGGCGCGATGATGGGCGTCGAAACCACCCGCGAGGCGGTCGATGTCCAGTTCCACGCGCTCGCGGAGGACCTCGACACCGTGCTCGACCTCGCCGGGGAGATCGTCCGCACGCCGACGTTCCCCGCCGACGAGCTGGAAAAGGTGCGCAAGCAGGCGATTACCGGCCTGCAGGAGCGCGACAACGACACTGGCGCGATGGCGAGCAAGGCCCAGCGCGAGCTGCTCTACCCAGAGGGCCACCCTTACCGCCTACGCACCGGCGGCGAGATCGAGTCGGTCGACGCGATCTCCCGTGACGACCTCGTCGCCTACCACCGCGCCCACTTCGGCCCGTCCGCGACGACGATCGCGCTGGTCGGCGGCATCGAGAGCCTGGAGC
Organism: Thermomicrobiales bacterium; assembly: GCA_035540335.1. Lineage (GTDB taxonomy): Bacteria > Chloroflexota > Chloroflexia > Thermomicrobiales > UBA6265 > UBA6265. The sequence continues at coordinate 2,469 of DATLHE010000010.1, forward strand.
GGGCCGTCACCAGCCTCGAGCGCGTCTTCGGCGACTGGACCGCCGCCATTCCCGCGCCAAGGGAGGCCCCGGCGGTCGAGCCGCTTGCCGCCACGGTCCGCAAGGCTTACACGGTGCCCGGCAAGAGCCAGGCCGACCTCTCGATCGGCTACCCGACCATCCCCCGTGCGCACGAGGACTACTACGCCTTGCAGATGGCGAACCTGATCCTCGGCCAGCTCGGCCTGATGGGCAGACTCGGTGCGCACGTCCGCGACGAGCAGGGGCTCGCCTATTACGCGACCAGCTCGCTCAGCGGCGGCGTGGCGAACAGCCTCTGGTCCTCCCGCGCGGGCGTCGACCCGGGCAACATCGGCCGCGCGCTGGCCGGGATCGACCGCGAGCTGCGACGGCTGCGCGAGGAGCCGGTCAGCGACGAGGAGCTGGCGAGCGCCAAGAGCTTCTCCATCGGACGCCTGCCACTGACCGTCGAATCGCTCGGCGGCGTCACCGACCTGCTGCTGACGCTCGAGCGCTTCGGCCTTGGCCTCGACTATCTCGACCGCTACCCGGAGATCATCGCGGCGCTGACGACGGAGGATCTCCTGCGCGCGGCGGCGACGCATCTCGACCCCGATCGCCTCGCGATCGGCATCGCCGGCCCCGAGTCCGTCCACGAGTTCACCTCGTGAACCAGGAGACGATCGCCCTCCAATCGGTGAGCGTCGGGCAGCCGTCGCTGCTCGGCCTCTACCGTGGCAAGCCGATCACCAGCGGCATCCGCAAGACCCGCGTCGACGCCCCGGAGGTCGCGGTGTCGACGACGAATATCGCGGGCGACCGGCAGGCGGACCTGAGGGTCCATGGCGGACCGGACAAGGCGATCTTCTGCTACCCGTCCGAGAACGTCGCCTACTGGCGCGAGACTCTGGGGTATGAGGGCGACGGCGTGCATGCGGCGGTCGGGGAGAACCTGACGCTGGCGGGCATTTCCGAGGAAGAGGCCCGCATCGGCGACGTCTGGCGCTGGGGATCCGTGACGCTGCAGATCAGCCAGCCGCGCTGGCCATGCTTCAAGCTGGAGATGCACGCCGGCCACACTGAGCTCGTGACGGAGTTCCTGGCGACCGGCCGCTGCGGTTGGTACGTGCGCGTGCTGGAGGCCGGCACGGCGCCGACGTCCGGTGAGATCACGATCGTCACGCGGGATCCGCTGGGGATCACGGTGCGCGAGGCCTTCGCGGCCCGCCGGGACCGCGCCAGCGATCCAGAGTCCTTCGAGCGCGTGCGCGCACATCCCCATCTCGCGGCGGCGTGGAGCCAGTGACGGCGGATTGATAGGTCACCAATCCGCCTTCGCCGCTCGACGATCCAGCGGCGATTGACAATTCCCTCGGACGCGGCAGGGGCGACCCCTTGTGGTCGCCCCTGCCCGTTGCGTTCTTCACATCCAGGACCGCTGGCTGCCGTGGGACTTCCCGCGGTCGGGTGCGGCCGGGTTGTCAGCCGATCGCCGCGACCAGGGCGTCGCAGAACGGCTTCTCGCTGTAGAAGGCCGGGTGCCGGCCGGCGTCGGAGAGCGCGGTGCTGCCCACGAAGTAGTCGTCTGCCTCGGTCGAGAGGTCCCCGAGGTAAATGGTGTCGGTGATGGCGATCCGGCCAACGTCGATCGGTCGACCCCCGAGGCGGACCACCGGGCCGTTGATGGCGTAGGTGTACTCCCAGAAGCCGCCCCCGATATCGACCATGCTCGCTTCCTTGACGTTTCTCGACCACGTACCGGTCACGCTTGCGCCGGTGGCGACATTCGTAAAGGTTTGCGAGCCGTGGTCGTTAAAGTTGCCGATCCAGAAGTTGTCGGCCGGGGGATCGTTCGGCCCGATGACCCACTCGTGGATCGTGCCCCGGAAGCTGCTCTGGCCCACAATATCGACGGTGAGCCCGCAGATCGCCACGTCCTCGAACGACCAGGAGTCATCGGTCCGAACGACCTTGCCGGTGTCGGCCGCTGCCGGTACAACGGTTGACCCAAGCACGATGACGACGAGACCGACGGCAAGGACCCGGAGACGGGAGAGCGTACGCATGGGTGACTCCTTCCTCGGCCTGGGGCCGAACCCGGCACAGGGCAGAGCGCGCCACGGTCGACGGAGCGAATTCCTGTGACGGTGGGCCGATGCTACGCTCGTTCAGCCGCCTCGGATATCGGGAGGATTGCCTATTTGGATTACCGAGATTTTCCCGGGTATCCTCCCCGGAGTCCGCGCCTCTGCTGGCGCACTGCCGCGCTCGTCATGGCGCATCTCGCGCTGGCAGATGGCTGGCACCGGTGAGGACGGGGGCGCAGTAGGGGCAGACTCTGATGTCTGCGCAATGACGCGGAGCACCCCTCACGACCCGGAGCGCCGGTTTGCGTTGAAGAGGCCCAGGAACGGCGATCCGGCCCCGAGCAGGAAGCCGAAGTCATACCAGTTGCCGCTTCGCGCCATATCGTAGAGCGGGAACTCGTCCCACGCGCCGAAGACGTGCGCGATCAGGACGATCCACGCCGTCAGCCCGTTCCAGATGCCCCACAACAGGTCATGCCACCACATTGACAGCCTCCTCGTCCATCTCGCCCGCGAGCCGCCAGAGCGACCACGCCATCCAGATCAGCCAGAAGAAGAGCAGCACGCCGTAGACCGCGTACGCGCCGCCCAGCCAGGGGCGCAGCGCCTCGCAGACGACGCCGATCGCCCCGGTCGCCACGCCCAGCCGCGCCGCGCTCGCCCTCCGGGGCGCCGGCGTAGGAATCGCTGAGCATGAGGAGCACCAGCGAGCCCTCGCCGGTCATTGGCCAGGCGAACGTGCCCGCCCACGAGGTGACGCCGATCACCCCGGCGACCAGCGCGAGCGACCTGCCCAGCCGCCACAGGGCGACGACGTAGAGGACGACCGCCGCGCCGGTGGCGATGGCGCCCGCGCGGGAGAGCGGCCGCCAGGAGGGATCGGGACCGGAAACGACGGGTCCACGATCTCGATTCGTCATGGCGTCTGCCTTTCGCTCGGCATGCATCGCTGCTCACGGACACGGGGTCGTTGGTGATTCCAGCGTGCACGCACTGATACACGAAGTCAACGGCATGATTTCCGCGTCCGCGAATGCCGCGTTGATCACGCCGACGCCGAACGTCCGGATGGGCTGTTGTTCCTGTAGTGCCGGGACTTGTGCCGCACCTGTGGCCGACGGTTGCGCCCCGCCTGTCACCGAGGGGGACCACAAGGGCCTCCCGTACGGGCCGACCTGCACCGCGGCCACAAGTGCCGACGCTAACGGAGCGATGGACCGTTCCGAAGGCAAGACGGGACGGGTGGCCACGACCCCGGGTACAAGCCCCAGTGCTACGCGTACGGTGCTCGCATAGCGAAGCGCACACTCTTCGAGGTGCGCTGCTACGTCTAGTGGCGGAACTGGCGCCAAGGGAGTGAAATGGCTTGCCCCGGCCCCTTCGGGGCGCTTCCGGGCGTACCGGTGATCCAATCGACACATTCCTCGCGTACACATCGTCATGCACAGGCGCATACTGGGGCCGATGAGAATTCCCTTGAGAACTATCGTGGGATATGTCGCATGAAGGCCATACGCACGGGACTCGCCGCTCTCGGCCGCAGGCTTCCCACCCTCATCGCCGGCGCCCTCGCCGGCCTCGTCGCCGCCCTCGTCATGATCCTCGCCATGGCGGCCTCGCGCTATTGGCTCGGCATCATGCCGCCGGTCGAGGCCGTGCCCGACCGTATCGCCCCGCTCCTCGACATCGATTCCTTCTTCCGGCTCTTCGGCAAGTATGGCGGCTATAACGGCCTCAAGAAGTTCGGCATCGTCTCCGGCCTCCGCGCCGTGGTGGGTATCGGCGTGGTCGTCGGGATCGTCTACGCGTTGATCATCGAGAGCCAGCTGTCTCGTCGCAGCCGGCGCTCGCTCTTCGGCGCCAGCACGCCGGCGTTCGCGATCATGCTCGCCGTCTCGCTCCTCGTCTGGGCTGGGCTGGTCGTCTTCCTCTGGCCGGTGATCCCCGCCAACTACCGCGGCCTCCCCTACTCCCAGGCCCGGTGGGCGACCATCCTCGCGCTCCTGGTCTACATCCTCCTCTTCACCGGCACGCTGATGGTCACCTACCGCGCGATCACTTCCCGCGCCGCCCGCTGGCAGACGAAGCCGGGCGATCCCCCGGCGCGTCCGATCTCCCGCACCATCGGACGGCGCGCGGTGCTGGCCGGCATCGGCGCCGCGCTCCTCACGCTGCCGATCTACCGCATCCTGAAGACGATGTACGACCAGGCGACCTTCTTCTACGACGGCACGGTTTACAGCGGCGAGGACATCCAGCCGATCGCTCCGGTCGACCGCTTCTACACGGTGACGAAGAACGTCGTCGACCCCGACGTCAACCGCGACATCTGGCGGCTCGAGATCGGCGGTCACGTCGACCACGGCGTCACCCTCAGCTTCGACGACCTGATGGCGTATGAGCAGGTGGACCAGGAGACGACGCTGATGTGCATCAGCAACCGCATCGGCGCGGGGCTCTTCAGCAACGCCAACTGGCGCGGCGTGCGCATGCGCGACGTGCTGGAGTCGGCCGGGGTAGGGAACGGGGCGTACGAGATCGTCCTCACCGGCGCCGACGCCTACCGCGACACCTTCGCCATCGAGAAGGCGCTGGAGCCGACGACCTTGCTCGTCTACCAGATCAACGGCGAACCGCTGCCACGCATCCACGGCTACCCGGTGCGGGTACTGGTGCCGGGGATGTTCGGGGAGAAGAACGTGAAGTGGGTGACGCGGATCGACGTCGCGACCAAGGACGAGCACGGCTTCTACGAGCAGCAGGGCTGGGGCCCGAACTTCATGCCGTACACCCGCAGCGACATCTTTCGGCCACGCACGCGCCTGCGCAGCGGCAAGTTCACCTTTACCCGGGAGTTCCCTGCCGGCCAGGAGATCGAGATTCGCGGCCGGGCGTTCGCCGGCAACCGCGGCATCCGCTCGGTGGAGATCAGCACCGACGGCGGCGACAGCTGGCGGCCGGTGGAGATCTATTATCCCGGGACGAAGCTGACGTGGGCACTTTGGCGCTACACGTGGACGCCGCCCCAGGCGGGGCAGTTCGTCATCACCTCGCGCGCGGTCGACGGCAACGGCGACCCGCAGCCGGAGGAGGTCCGTGGGATCGTGCCGCAGGGGGCCTCGGGGTACCACAAGGTGACGATGACGGTGACCTGATCGCCATCACGAATCGTCCAAGCATGGGAACGCCGTACGGCCGGCCCTGCCCCTGCAAGCGGTGGCCGACCTTGACCGAACGCGACAGGTCGGCCACCGCCCGCAGCTGCGAGGGCCGACCGTACGACGGAAGATAAACGGTCCACGCGGATTCCGTATCACGACCAAACGCAACGGGGAGGCCGCATGGCCTCCCCGTTCCAGGTTCTGGTAAAACGCGCCGCTACGAGCCGAGCTGGCGGTAGTGGACGAGATTGGTATGGCCCGCTTCGTGGGTCATCGGCAGCGAGCCGACGATCAGCGCGTACTCGCCCTCCTCGGCCAGGCCGGCGTCGATGATGACGCGGCCCGCCTTGCGGAAGACGGTGTCCGGGTCCTCCTCGACCGGGACGACCACCGACTCGATGCCCCAGACGAGCATCAACCGCCGTGCGACGAGCTCGGAGTCCGCCACCGCGATGATCGGCGCGAACGGCCGGTACTTCGCGATCCGGCGCGCGGCCGATCCGGTCTTGGTGAACACCACCAGGTGCTTGATCGGCGTCTGGTCGGTCAGCGCGAACGCCGCGCGGGCGATCGCGTCCGAGAAGCGTGAGCCGGTGTCGTCCTTCATGTCGGCGGCGTGCTGGGCGGCCTCCGAGCGCACCGGTCCGTCGCGCTCGACCTCGCGGACGATGCGGTCCATGGTGCGGACAGCCTCGATCGGGTGGTTGCCGACGGCGGTCTCGGCGGAGAGCATCACCGCGTCGGTGCCATCCCAGACGGCGTTGGCGACGTCGCTCGTCTCGGCGCGGGTGGCCACCGGCTGGTTGATCATCGACTCCAGCATCTGCGTGGCGGTAATGACCGGGATGCCGATCTGGTTGCAGAGGCCGATGATCTCCTTCTGCGCCCGCGGCACGCGCTCCGGCGGCAGCTGCACGCCGAGGTCACCCCGGGCGACCATCACGCCGTCGGACGCCTCGGCGATCTCGCGCAGGTTGGCGAGGGCCTCCGGCCGCTCGATCTTTGCGACGAGGCCGGGGATGACGTCGCCATGCTGGCCCGCGACCTGGCGCGTCAGCTCGAGATCGCTGGCGTCGTTGATGAAGCTGAGGCCGATGTAGTCGACGCCGTGCTTCACAGCGAAGCCGACATCCTCACGGTCGACCTCGGTCAGGGCGCCGCCCTTGATCGGCGCGCCAGGCAGGGTGACGCCCTGCTTGCCGCGCACCTGCCCGCCGCGCACCACCGTGGCGATCGCATGACTTTCCTCGACGGCGTCGACCTTGAGCTCGATCAGGCCGTCGGAGATGAGGACCCGCGAGCCCTCGGAAACGACATCGAGCAGCTTGGTGTAGTTGATGCCGATCCGCTGCGGCGTCACATCGACGGGCTCCGGCACGAGCATGAGCTTCGCGCCCGGGTCGACCTGGACGCCCTGCTGGCCGTCCGGCAGGGGGCCGGTGCGGATCTTGAGACCGCGCAGGTCGAACAGGATCGGCACCCGCTTGCCCAACTCCGCCGAGACTACGCGCACGTCCGCGATGAGCTGCGCGCGGTCGTCGGCCGAGCCGTGCGCGGCGTTGATGCGGACAACGTCGACGCCGGCCTCGATCAGCTCACGCAACCGCTGAGGGTCGCTGACTGCCGGCCCGAGCGTGGCGACAATCTTGACTCTTCGTTCCATCGGGCAGTCTTCCATGTTGCTTCGTCATTCGTTCGTGGAAACACGCACGCTGGCCACCCGGTCTGGATGCCAGATCGGCAGTGCAGCCTCATGGTACTAGAATCCGCCGCGCTGCGCTGGACTTCTCACCCGACATCGCGCGAACAGGGAACACCCCTCGCGTGTGCGAGGGGTGTTCCCGTGTCCGTCATGCCATCGTCCGGATTCGAGGGCTACTCGTAGCGCAGCGCCTCCGCCGGCAGCACGTTAGCCGCCTGCCGCGCCGGCAGGTAGGCCATGATCAGGCCGGCGACGATCGCCACGGCCAGCGTGACGATGATCGTCGTCCACGGCACGATGAAGTTGACACTCACGCCGTCGGTGAAGTCCTCGCTCGTCATCAGCTCGTATGCCAGGATCAGCCCGAGGACCGCACCCGACAGGATGCCGAGGATGACGACGATCGCCGACTCGATGACGAACGCCTGCGCCACGCGGTTACGCTGGAAGCCCAGCGCCCGCAGCATGCCGATCTGCTGTCGCCGCTCGACGACCGCCCGGTAGGCGATCACGCCGACGGCCGCGATGCCGACGATCATGCCGAGGCCCATGAATCCCTGCAGGATGTACATGAACGTCTGCTGCGTCGTCTGGTTGTCCTTCATCTCCTGCTCGATGTCGACGCCTTGTGCGCCGTAGGGCAGCAGCACGCGCTCGATGTCCGCCGCGATGGCGGCGTTGTCCGCGCCATCTTTGGTCGCGATGAAGTACGAAACCGCTCGCGGCTGGTCCGGCGGCAGCAGCTCGTTCACCGTCGGCGTGCCGACGTAGGCGCCCCACAGCATGGAGACCTGCTGGTCGATGACGCCGATGACCGTCATCTTCCTCACTGCGCCGTCCGAGCCGCGCACTTCCACCGTCGCCGGCGCGAAGCTGCCTTCGGACGCGACGCCCTTGAGCTGGGCGGGCGGCGGGCCGAAGTCCGCCGGCGCGTCCTCCGTGAAGCTCGAGGTGACGACGATCAGGTTCGGCGTCGTCTTCAGCGCCTCGATGACGGCGGCGTCCGAGTCGTAGCCCTGGGCGCGCGACTGGAACGTCAGGTTGGCGGTGTCCAGGTAGCCGTTGTCGACCCCCGAAAAGGTCAGCGGTTCCCATTCACCTGTCTTGCTGAGCGCCTCGTCCACGACCGAGCCGATGGTGTCCATCCGGCCCACGCCCACGAACTGGGACGTGTCCACGCCACCCGCCTCGATCGTGCCCGTGAAGTCCTTGACCGGATTCTCGGCGGGGATGTCGACGCGGACGTCCATGCCGGCGTTGGCGTCATCACCGAGGAAGGCCGCCACGAAGTTCTCGTTGATGGCCGCGACCATGACGAGCGAGAAGACGATGAGGCTGAACATCGCGATCGTCATGCCGGAGCGGCTCTTGTTCGCCCCCGGGTAGGAGACCGCGAGACGCACCGGCGCCAGCAGGCCCTTGAACCGCCCACCGAGATGCTCGACCACGGCGAGAATCGTGTCCAGGTTCTGGATGATGACGAGCGTCGAGGCCGCCACGATGCAGATGCCCGAGACGAAGAACATCTCGATGTTGCCGTCCATCTTCCCGAAAAGATTGTTGAAGATCTTCTCCGGAAGCAGCCAGAACACCAGCGTGTAGAGACCCGCGACCGTCAGCACCCACCGTGACTTCAGGCCGAAGAAGGTGAGGATCGCGGCGACACCGAACGGGATCAGCGTCATGCCGATCGTGAACGGAGCCTGCCTCGAGATGTCGTTGCCCCAGTAGGTCAGCACCGCGCCGGCGAGCAGCATCACGATGCCCCAGACCAGCTGCTTGCGGTTCCGATGTGCCCGGTAGGCGTCCGGGATGTCGCGGATCGCGCCGACGATGTTGAGCCGGCTGACGCGCCACGACGAGAGCGCGACGGCGAGGAACGTGATCACCACGCCAAGGCTGTAGGCGATCACCAGCGAGCGCGGCGCGACGTAGACCTCGATGTTGAATGCATCGCCCGCAAAGCCCTTGAAGCCCTGGGCGATCACCCAGGCCGCCCCGACGCCCAGCGCCGTGCCGACGAGGCCGGAGAGCAGCGTGTAGCCCGCACCTTCGGAGATGAATTGCTGGATCAGTTGCCGGCGCTGCGCGCCGACCGCCCGCTCCATGCCCATCTCGGCGCGACGCTCGGCCGCGAGCATGGTGAAGATGAGCACGATGAGCAGGATGCCAACGCCGATCGAGAAAAGGCCGAAGACGACGAACATGGTCACGAAGACGTTCGCGATCAGCTCGGCCTGGTCGACGTTGTCCTTCTTGATCGGGACGACGCCCATACCCTTGCCGGCCAGCCCGTCCTTGAGCTGCTGGGTCACCTCGTCGGAGTACTTCAGCCCCTCGCGGGTGCCGCCGGCGTTGGAGACGCCGATGCCGCTGATGAGGCCTTCCTTGCCGGTGATCGTCTGCAGGCGCCCGAGCTCCATGAGCATCGAGGCCGTGCCCGGCTGCACCGCGCCGGTGAAGACAGAATCGGGCACGATGCCCTTGACGACGCCGAACTGGAGCTCGTTCTGCGCGGCGAAGGCAATCTTGTCACCGACGCTCAGCTGGAGGTCGTCGGCGGTCTCCTCGCCGACGTACACGCCGTCATCGCCAAGCGCGTTGAGGTCGATCGGATTCCCGGCCTGGTCCTTGATGCCGCCGATGGCGTCTACCGTCGACTGCTCGAGGCCGGCCATGAAGACCGTCGGGTTCGACTGCGTCGCGGCGCCGATGACCTGGTCGAAGGAGGTCAGCTGGCTGGTGTCGGCCTCGCCGATGTTGAGCACCGGCGACTGGCTCAGCAGGATGCCGCCGACCGCGTCGACGTGATCATTGCCGGCGACGATATCGCGCACGCTGTCGACCGACGATGTGGGCATGGTGTCGGTGATGATCGCGGAGACGTTGGCGTCGCCCTCGGCGTCGGTGGACGACAGGACGAGCTCATCCAGCGGGCCCAGCGCCGTCAGCGCGGCGCTGTTGACCGACCGGTTGAGCGTGTCGCCGGTGCCGAGCGCGGCCGAGATGATCAGCGTCGCCAGCATGAGGCCGACGATGATCAGCGTCGTCTGCGCCTTGCGCCGCGGGATGTTGCGCACCCCGAGCTTGAAGATCACCGGCTGCCGCCAGGCGATGAAGGCGATGACCGCGATGCAGAAGAACAGCAGCACGACCATCACCACCATGATCGATTGCATGGGGATGCCGAAGAGCTTTTCCATGAGGAGCTCCTTCCTCAGCGTTCAGGTGGCGCGCAGCTAGACCGGAGTCACCGTCTGGGGGGCCGGCTGGTCCGCCCGCGTCTGCCCCGGAATCTCCTGCCCCACGATCTCGCCGTCCGACATGCGCACGATGCGGTCGGCCTGGGCGCCGACGCCGGGGTCGTGGGTGACGAGGACGATCGTCAGCCCCTGCTCGCGGTTGAGCGTCTTCATGAGGGCCATGATGTCGCCGGCCGCCTGCGAGTCCAGCGCGCCGGTCGGCTCGTCGGCCCAGACGATCGCGGGGCGGTTGACGAGCGAGCGGGCAATCGTCACCCGCTGCCGCTGGCCGCCGGAGAGCTCGGCCGGGCGGTGCGCGGCCCACTCCCGGAGCCCGACCGTCTCCAGCGCGACCAGCGCCTCCTGGCGGGCCCTCGACGGCTTGGTGCCGGAGACCAGCAGCGGCAGCTCGACGTTCTCGACCGCGCTCAAGACCGGCAGCAGGTTGTAGACCTGGAACACGAATCCCATCCGTCGCGCCCGGTAATCCGTCCGCTTCTTGTCGCCCATCGCGGCGAGATTCTCGTGCTCGATGAAGATCGAGCCGGCGTCGACGTCGTCGAGGCCGGAGAGGCAGTTGAGGAGCGTCGTCTTGCCGCAGCCCGACGGCCCCATGACCCCGACCATCTCGCCC
>DATLHE010000011.1:0-5248 GCA_035540335.1 Thermomicrobiales bacterium
GGGGGGGGGACACGCAAAAAAGCGCCCGGGAGACTTGACGTCTCCGGGCGCTCTGCATGCGCGGGTGGCGGCGGGCCGCCCCGGATGCTAGAAGAAGTCTTCCTGATCGATCAGCGCACGGACGCTCTCGGCGCGAGGACCCTTCGGGCCTTCGCCCATCCGGAACTCGACCTCCTCGCCGACGCGAGGACGGATGCCGTTGACGGCCGACTGGTGGAAAAAGACATCGCCGCCACCGGAGGCGGGGCGGATGAAGCCGAAGCCGCGCATCTCGTCGAAGCGATCGACGGTGCCGGTCATCAGCGGCATGTTGGAGACATCAACGGGCGTGCGGGAAGCACCACCGCCCGCGCGCTGCGGCGGGTTGGGATTCGCCTGGAGAACCGTCACCTGGACGGCGCTGGGGCCCTTCGGTCCCATTCCCTCGACGAAGTCAACGCGGTCGCCTTCGCCCAGCGGCTCGAGACCGAGCACTGAACGATGAACGAAGAGATCGTCTCCACCCTCGTCACGCGCGATGAAGCCGAAACCCTTCTCGGCATTGAACCACTTGACTGTTCCTGTAGGCATTGCTCGATCCTGTACTTGTACTGCGGCGCGCGGCGCCGAACCGTGTTATCGACGACATCCGATCGTCGACGTGTGAAGACAACGAACAACAAATTGTTGAGGTGTCTGGCGACGAGTATACAATAATGCCGGGTTTCGCCACAGACCGGCCCAATCCCGACTGCGACGAGATGGCCACTTCGAGCCATTCGCCGCGCCGCCTCAGCGATTGCCGGCCGTTCCGACCAGACCGTAAATGGCTCCTACGACGATGCCCACCCCGACGTACAGGGCGATGTTCTCGCGGTAGAAGATCATTCCCAGGACAGCGCCGAGAACGATGCCGACGCCGACCGAGACGGCGAAATGGCGCTTGCGGGATTCGGAGATTTCCTTGCGTTGTTCCTTCACTGTTCTTTCCTGTACCGACGGGATGATCCGAATGAAGCGATCGCTGGGTGCCGTCAGCCGGCCGCCGCGACGGCGTCTTCCAACTGCGTCCTGAGCAGATCGTACCCTTGCGCGGTGTACGGCGTCACCTTGCCGTTGATGATGAACATCGGCGTGCCGGTGACGCCCAGCTCGAGCCCCTCGTCCCGGCTCTGCGTGATCGCCGGCTCGTACCCGCCGCTTGCGAGGCACGTCGCGAACGCGTCGACATCCATGCCCAAGTCGCCCGCAAAGCGGGCGAGACGGTCGTCGCTGAAGCCGCCCTCGTTGATGCCGAGTCGACCATCGTAGAGCGCGTCCCGATAGTCGAGGTAGGCGCCCTGCTCGGCCGCGCAGAGCAGGGCCTCGGCGGCCTGCGCCGATTCGTTGCCGTCGTCGGTGAGGTCGTCGCCGCCGAAGAACGGGAACTCGCGGAACTCGAGCTTGACCTCGCCGGTCCGGACGAAGTCATCGATCAGCCGCGGCTCCGCCGTGCGATGGAACCCTCCGCAGTGCGGGCACTGGTAATCGGCGTAGATCGCCATCGTCACCGGGGCGTCGGGATCGCCGAGCGTGGCGCCGGTATAGGTGGCGTTCTCCTCGCCACTGACGACAGGCGGCGGCGTGAACGGCAGTCCGGCATAGGGGGCTGCCGCGGGAGAGGCCGCGGGCGTCGCCTCATCGGATTCGTGGCCCTCATGGGCGATCGCCGTGCCGGACGCGACGACGTTGCCGCTCAGCAGCAGCGCCAGTGCGATCGTCGTGAGCCGGGTGCGTCGTCGTGTCGTGTGCAACGGTGTCCTCCCTGTTTCAGCTCGCGATATGCGTCGTGGACGCGATGCGGGCAGCGTACTCGCCATCAGCCAATGTTTGCGAATCTGGTAGGCTACGCGACAACGCTCTCTCGACGATCAACGCCCTTCAGGATGGGAATCGCAACGTGCTGCTACGTGCCCGGCTGGCTCTGCTCGTGTCCGTGTTGATGACACTGCTCGCGGCGAGCGACATGCCCGCGGCGGCGCAGGTGACCGATGCCGAACAGGCGCTGATCGAGAAATACGTCCCGGTGCTGAGGCTGGTGCCGCAGGAGCAGGCCTGCGATCCCAACGGCGAGCCGTACGACGCCGGGCCGGCGGCGATCGTGCTCGATGATCCGGCGATCTCGGTGCGCTGGGACGTGCCGGGGCAGCCGGTCGTGATGACCGGGCCGTCGGCCGAGGATCTTGCGCGGCTCGACGACACGTTCTACCTCGACTACGCCGGCAATCCGCTGCAGCCGGGCTGTACCTACGAGCAGCAGTCGCGCGAGCGCATGACCGGCCAAACGGCGACGACGCACGCGCACATCGCCCGCGAGCCGGGGCGCGACGGCCTCGCCATCCAGTACTGGTTCTTCTACTACTTCAACGACTACAACAACACCCACGAGGGCGACTGGGAGATGATCCAGGTCGTGTTCGACGTGAACACGGTCGAGGAGGCGCTGCGGACCGACCCCGTCGAGGTTGGCTATGCCCAGCACGGCGGCGGCGAGTGGGCCGGGTGGAACGACGGCAAGTTCGAGCGCGAGGGGGGCCACCCGGTGGTCTACGTCTCGCGCGGGTCGCACGCGAGCCAGTTCGACCGAGCCGTCTACCTGAGCTGGGGTGAGAACAACACTGGCTTCGGCTGCGACGTCACGACTGGCGCCGACCTCCGCGTGCCGCTGCGGCCGGTCCTGATCGGCGGCGGATCTGACCCCAATGCCGTGCCCGCATGGGTGGCATTCGAGGGGCGATGGGGCCAGAAGGCGACCTGGGAATTCAGCGGCCCCTTCGGCCCCAGCCAGAGCGTCAAATGGGCGCAGCCGCTGACCTGGCAGGAGGATCTCCGGCCCTCCAGCCTCGCCGTGCCGCTGTCCGGGGCCCTCGGTCCCACGCCGACGAACGCCTTCTGCCAGCTGTCGGCGTCGAGCTCGGACCTCTTCCGGCTCTGGGCGGAGAGCCCCTGGGCGGCGGCGCTGCTCATCGCCGCCGGGGTCGCGGTCGTGGCGGCGCTGTTCGCCGTCACGGGCAGGACACTGGTTGCCGCGCTTCGGCTCTATCTGCGGAACGTCCCGGCCTTCCTGCCGGCCGGCGGCGCGGTGCTCGGCATCGGGCTGCTCGTGAGCGGCGTTGGCTGGCTCGGGAACATGGTGTACGACCGTGGACCGTTGTCCGACGCCCCGGTGGTGTGGTCGTCGTTCACCTTCATCGGGCATCTGGCGCAGCAACTGGTGGCGCTCGTCCTGATCGCGCCGATGGCGATCTACGCCACGGGCGAGCTGCTGGCGGGGCGTACCCCGACCGCGCGCGAGGTCCTGGCGCACGAGCGGTTGTTCCTGCGGCGGCTGGTGCAGGCGCTGGTCCGGCCGCTGGCGATCATCGGCGTCCTCAGCCTGCTGCCGCTCGGGGTCATACCGGCCACCTATCTGACGGTGCAGCGGGTGTTCATCCCGCACGCCGTCGTGCTGGAGCGGGCGGGGCCCAGGGAGTCGTGGGGACGCAGCGTGCGTCTGGTGCGGCGGCGCTGGTGGCGAACGGCGACGCTGACCGGCACGCTCGCCGCGCTGGTGACGATCCCGAGCCCCGTCATCGGCCTGCTGCTGCTCATCTTCGCGGCGCGCTCGGTGGAGTTCGTCAATATTGCGAGCAGCCTGGTTTACGCGGTCGTCTCACCATTCATCTACGTGGCGACGACGATCTATTTCCTGCGCATCCGGCAGGATCGCATGGAGGAGGCCGCCGTCCCTGAGATGGAGGCCGTGGCGCAGGACGCTCGCGCCTGATCCGGCGCGATTCGCCCGGGCACGCAAATAGGGAGGCGAGCGGACTCGCCGCCCTCGTTGGCATTCAATCGCTGGGGGCTAGACGGACCGCCGCCCGACGATGAGGTTGTAGATGAGGATGATGAGCGCGACGACGAGCAGGATGTGGATGAGACCTCCACCGATGTCGGCCAGGAAGCCGATGAGCCAGACCGCCACGATGATCACGAGAATGGCCCAGAGAAGTCCTGCCATGGTTCACCTCCGTCTATCGAGTTCATGACTCGCTGCCCCGTGCACGGCGCACCGGAACAAACGCGACCGCATCGACAGCACCACCTGGAGCAGTCAGCCGCCGCGGGGAGGCGTCGCCGTTGTGCCACGAGCGCCGCGCCGTCGAGGCGCCCTGCGCAGCATTCCGCCGGTACTGTTACCCGACGGCAATTGCAGGAGACATGCCATGGACCCGGGATGGGCCCACCGCGCGCCGGGGTGCGTACAATGGCAGCGCAGGGACACGTCACCGAACCAGCCGCCCTTCCCCTGCGGCTCAGGAGGTTCACCGTGGTGATCGGTACGTGTTTTCACGCCCGGTCTCGCGCGGGGCGCGTCGCCCGCCGGCCTGCTCGACCCGGCGGCTGAGGCGGCCGTGATCAGTGGCACCGGCCACCGCGCCACGGTCACCGCGAGCTTGCTGGCGACCCGCGGATAGACGAACCTGATCAGCGTCGTCGGCGGCATGGCCGCCTGGGACGACGCGAACCTACCCGTGACACGGGATGCAATCGATGAGGAGAACCATGTTCGGACGCTTGATGCATAACCAGCCGGATCCGCGCGAGATCGACCAGGCGGGAGGCGGCGAGGCCTACGACCGGCAGGATTCGGTCTTCGTGGACGTCCGTGAGCCGGAGGAGTGGGCCGAGGGGCACATCCCCGGCGCTCTGCACATCCCCCTCGGGGAGCTTGCCCGTCGGAGTGACGAGGTGCCGGCCGAGGGAAGCGTGATCACGGTCTGCCGGGGCGGGGTTCGTAGCCTGGAGGCTGTCGACATCCTCCGGGCGGCGGGCCGGGACGACGTGAAGAGCTTGGCGGGCGGGATGCTCGACTGGGCGAAGGCAGGCCGCGAGATCGAGCGGTAGTCGCCGACGTCGCGATTCTTCGATCCAATACGTCCGTCATACTCATACACATGAGGCCCCGCGACCGGCAGAGTCGCGGGGCCTCATGTGTATAGCCTGTCCGAGTCAGAACATCGTCGGCCCAACCACTTGACTGTACATATCCGCAAGGTACCATGTGTAACATGGAACAGGGCGACGCACGGAACACGCTGACACAATTGCGACGAGGCACGGTGGAGTACTGCGTGTTGGCGTTGCTGCGGGAGGAGGAGCGCTATGGGTTCGACCTGGTGCGCGCCTTGTCGCGGATCGATGGGATGGTCGTCAGTGAGGGCACCATCTATCCCCTGCTGTCGCGGCT
>DATLHE010000012.1:0-23503 GCA_035540335.1 Thermomicrobiales bacterium
GGCCATCCCCCGTGCGGTTGCTTTGTGCCCCGGATTTTCTCCTCCCCTCTCGCGCCCGCTTCCCCACCGCCGGCGTTCCGGCTATGCTGCCGCCACACGACCCGACGCATTCGCACCGGCCCGGAGGGAGCTCACCATGTCCGTCACGACGTCCGCGACACCGCGCGGCCTGGATCCCGCGACGCTCGCGTTCCTGCACAGCGTCGACAGCCCGACGATCGCCAACGCGATCGAGACGTTCGACGTGCGCGACCGAACCACGGGATTCGTCGGCGGCGCTGTCCAGTGCCAGTTCCCCGAGCTGGGACGGATGGTCGGACGCGCGCTGACGGTGACGATGACCAGCCACCCCGGGCCGGTCGCCGACCGCGCCGGCTACTGGCGGATGTGGGAGGCGCTGGACGCGATGGAGGGGCCGGTCGTGATCGCGGTCCAGGACGTCAGCGGGGCGCCTCACCGCTGCGCCTACGCCGGCGAGGTGATGAGCACACTCGCCAAGCGCCTCGGCGCGGTCGGCATGATCACCGACGGCGCGCTGCGCGACGTGGACGAGGTCCGCGCGCTCGGCTTCCATTACTTCATGCGCTACCCAGTCGTCTCCCACGGCAACTTCGAGATCGTCTCCGTCGGCGAGCCGATCGCCCTCGACGGCGAGCGGCTCGCCACCGGCGACCTGCTGCACGGCGACCGCAACGGCATCGTCGTTGTCCCGGACGCCGTACTGGCCGGCCTGCCGGACGCCGTGGCGACGATCCAGGAGAAGGAGCAGCGGTCGATGGAGTTTATCCGCGGCGGGGCGTTCACGCTGGAGGCGTTCAAGACGCGGTCGGGGTACTGAGAGCGCGCTGGTGCCGCTCTGGCACATGGCGCATCCGGGCCGACGACGCCTCGCGCATATTCCCGTGACAGCATGGCGCTGGATGTGGGGTGTTGCGCGGATGGAGCGTGTCTCACGCCCAGGTAGCCATGTTATCCCGACCCCGAGAGCGGAACGACGTGACGCGAGCGGTGTCGCGCTCGGCCGGTGGCTCGCAGGGCCATACCACCGTTGTCGGCAACACCGCTTCGCGCAGGGTTCTTCGCGTCGCTCAGAATGAGTGTGCATTTGGGTGTGGGGATCCCTGGTAGGGGCGACCCTGTGGTCGCCCGATGCCGGATACAAGACCCGGCGCTACCGGGAGACGGCCCCACCGTCGTAGCCGCGCACCCCGAAGGGTGTTCGCAGGTCGTGTGCGTCGGCCACGGAAGGCGACCACCCATTCGACCCCGCTCGACGTCCTCGGCCACCCAGGGTCGAGGCTGCCGGATGCCGCGCCCTGCTACCCCAGCCGGATGTTCGCCTCCGCGAAGCGGTACTTCACCGGCCGCTGGCGGCGCTGCAGCGCGTAGGCGGCGGTCAGGGGACCGATCCGGCCGAAGAACATCGCGACGCAGAGCACGACCTTGCCCGGCGTCGACAGCGTCGGCGTGATGCCGGTCGAGGTGCCGGTGGTCGCCAGGCCGCTCATCGTTTCGTACATCAGGGCCACGAACCCGATCGACTCTTTGTTGAAGACGTCTTCGGTAATCGCCAGCGCCAGCGTCAGCACGAAATGCGCGGTGAGCAGGATCGCCACGATGGCCAGGGAGCGGAACACGAGGCTGATCGCGATCCGCCGCCCGAACGCCTGCGGCTCGATCTGGCCCCGCAGCGTCGAGAGCACGGCGATCACCAGGACGGCCAGCGTCGCCAGCTTGATGCCGCCTGCCGTCGACCCCGCCGCGCCGCCGACGAACATGATCGCCACCCACAGGAAGAGCGTGGAGGGATGCGCCTCACTGAAGTCGACGGTCGCGAAGCCGGCCGAACGCGCCGCCACGCTCTGGAAGAGCGCGTTCATGGGCTTGGCCCACGCCGGGATTGACGCCAGCGCGGAGTTCCACTCCATGATCAGGAACCCGACCATGCCGATCACGACCAGTGCGCCGTTTGTGAGCAGCACCAGCTTGCTGTCCAGTTGCAGGCCGGACCAGCGTCGCCGGGTCCAGACGTCGCTCATCACGATGTAGGAAAGCGTCCCGATCTGGATCAACGTCATGATGGTGATCAGCACCGCGGGCGAGCTGTCGTAGGCGCTGATGGAGCGGAAGCCGCCCCGGAACTCAAACCCGGCGTTGCAGAAGGCCGAGATGGAGACGACGACCCCGTGCCAGATGGCCTTGAGCGGCGGGTCGTCGCGCATGAAGGCGAGGGTGAGCGGGATGGCGCCGAGCGCC
Source organism: Thermomicrobiales bacterium (assembly GCA_035540335.1). GTDB lineage: Bacteria > Chloroflexota > Chloroflexia > Thermomicrobiales > UBA6265 > UBA6265. The sequence goes on from DATLHE010000012.1 coordinate 2,257, forward strand.
TCCACGATGAACGTGAAGCGGAGGATGCGTCGGGAGAGCACGGTGGCCTCGCGGATCGAGAGGGTCGGCGAGCCGTCCTGGAGCATCAGGGAGTCGCGCAGGCTCAGCCCGCGGCCGAGCGAGACGAGGATCAGCGAGGCGCCGACCATGAACCCGAGGCCGCCGATCTGGATCAGGACCGTGATCACCACCTGGCCCAGGAAGCTCCAGTGGGTGGAGGGGTCGATGGTTGTCAGCCCCACGACGGCCGAGGCCGAGATCGCCGTGAAGAAGGCGTCGATGGCCGGCGTGGACTCCCGCGAGGTCGTCGACCACGGCAGCATCAGCAGCACCGTGCCGAGAAGGACGATCGCGGTGAAGCCGGCCACGAACCACTTGGCGTGGGTGCGGACATTGGGCACGTCGCGGTGCAGCGGCGCCTCGGGGATGGTGATGACCTTGGTGGCGTCCAGCCGCCGGCGGACGACCCGGTTGCCCGGCAGGCGGGCAGGGCGCTTGTGGTCCACGGTTACCTGGCGGCGCGCATCGCCCGGAGGCCGTCCGGGTTTCGCTCGACGAAGTGCTCGATGTCGGCATCGGCGCCGACGATCACGAGTTCATCGTGTTCCTGGATCGCCTCCTGGTAGTGCGGCACGGTGATCAGCTGCGAGCCGCGCTTGATCAGCAACACGTTCAGCTTCGCCTGCTGGCCGCTGGTCAGCTCCTCGATCGTGTGCCCGATGAGGTTCGCGGGGGCATGGATCTTGGCGATGCCCGCCGAGGGCGAGAGCGTGATGTAGTCGGTGATGTGGCGGACGCCGAGCGAGTGGGCGAGACGGATGCCGGCGTCGAGCTCGGGGAAGACGACGCGGTCGGCGCCCACCTTGCGCAGCAGCTCGCCGTGCAGCATGGTCTTCGCCTTGGAGATCACCCACGGCACCTCCAGCTTCTTGAGGAGGAGCGTGCTGAGCACGCTGGCCTCGAGATTTTCCCCCTGGGCGACGACGGCGACGTCTGATTGGTCGCAGTTGAGCTGCTGGAGCAAATCCAGATCGGTGCCGTCGCCCTGCGCGGCGAGGGTGACGAAATCCGCGGCGTCCTGGATCTTCTTCTCGTCCCGGTCGATGGCGGTGACCTCGTAGCCGAGCTCGTGCAGGGTGCGGGCCACGCTGGTGCCGAACCGGCCGAGGCCGATCACCGTCACCCGCTCCGGGGCGCCACTTCGTCGCGTTGTCTCAGGCACGGTGCTGCGCGTCCTTGTCCCTGGCGATGCAATCGGCGGTCATGGTCTTGCTCGAATGCTCGGATACGATGTGGGGAATTGTACGCCCCGGTCGGGTGGGATGTCGCCATCCCGGACCGCCGGGCGAACGCGAGAGGAGCGAGCGATGGAGCAGACGGAACGCCCGATCCCGGCCTGCACGCGGATCGGCCACGTGCACCTCAAGGTGTCGGATCTCGAGAGGTCGATCGCCTGGTACCGGGATGTGCTGGGGTTCGAGCTGACGACGCGGTACGGCGCGCAGGCGGCGTTCCTGTCGGCGGGTGGCTACCACCACCACATCGGGCTGAATACCTGGGAGAGCGCCGATGGCCCGCCGCCACCGCCGGGGACGACCGGTCTCTTCCACCTTGCGGTGCTCTACGACACGCGGGAGGAGCTGGCGCAGGCCGTCCGGCGGTTGATGCGCCATCAGGTGCAGCTCGACGGCGCGTCGGACCACGGCGTGAGCGAGGCGATCTACCTGCGCGACCCGGACGAGAACGGCATCGAGCTCTACTGGGACCGGCCGCGTGAGGAGTGGCCGCACGACGAGCAGGGGCAGGTCACGATGTACACGCACCGGCTGAACCTGCGCGAACTGCTGGCGCTGCCGGAGCCGGTGTAGTCAATTGAGGGCCGCCACAAGGGCGGCCCGTACGGGAGGCCCTTGTGGCCTCCCTGTGTTCGCAAACGTTGATCACCACGGTCGCTCGTCGCTACGGAGGTCCAGCCAGCGCAGGTCGGCCTCGCCGAGGCGCTGCTCCAGCACGGCGGCGTTCTCGGCGAACTCGGCGCCGGTGCGGCAGCCGACGAGCGCGAAGACCTCCAACGGCTGGCTCATGACGTACGCCATCGCCACCTGCGGGATCGTCATCCCGTAGTGCGCGGCGGCCGCCGTGACCCGGTCGAGCCGTTGGAAGTTGTCCTCCGAGCAGTAGGAGGTCACGCAGAGCTTGTCGAGGTAGGCGTCGAACTCGTCCAGGTTGTCCCGCCGGAAGCGGCCGGAGAAGAAGCCGCCCGCGAGGCTCGACCACGGGAAGATCGGGATGCCGTTCTCCTGGTACCACGCCCGCTCCGCCGCGCCCTGCTCGCCGCTGACGCTCAGGCACCCCGACCACGGCGGCTGGATCTGCACCGCGAGGCTGAAGTTCGGGCTGCTGACGCGGAACGGTTCCAGCCCGTTCGCGTCGGCGTACGCGTTGGCCTCCTGGATGCGCGCCGCCGACCAGTTCGAGCCGCCGAAGACGCCGATCTTGCCCGCCCGCTTGTGCTCGTTGAGCACCTCGACGATCGGGCCGACCGGCAGCTTCGGGTTGTCCCGGTGCAGGACGTAGATGTCGATGAAGTCGGTCTGCTGCCGCGCCAGCGACTCATGCAGGTCGGCGGTGATGTCCTCCGGCGTGACCCGCTCGCGGCCGTTGTAGGGGTGCGCGCCCTTGCCGAGAACGACGATCTCGTCGCGGTTGCCGCGGTCCGTCATCCAGCGGCCGAGGACCGTCTCGCAGTCTCCCGCGCCGTAGCCGTGGGCGGTGTCGTAGGTGCGGCATCCCTGCTCAAAGGTCGCGTCGAGCAGGGCGAAGCTCTCCGCCTCCCGCTCCGACGAGAGGGGGACTGTCCCCTGGACGAGGCGCGAGACGGTCTTCTCGACGCCCGGAACGGTTCCGTACTGCATTGGCATGGTGTGCCTACCCCATCGTGACGATGCCCGGTAGGGGCGACCCTGCGTGGTCGCCCTTCTGCTTGTCCTGGGCGGACACGGGTCCGCCCGTACGGGCGACGCCTGTCATCGCCCTCGGCCCCACGGGATTGGAGGTGTTACCGGTCCGACGGGTATTTCACGCCCCACTGGCGCAACAGCGATTCCATCGTCTGCATGATCGTCAGCGACTCGCCGAGCGGCATCACCGGGCTCTCGGTGAGCCCCTCGCGCAGGCAGCGCATGACCTCGATCGCCTCGAACTGGTAGCCGAGCCCTTCGGTCAACGTGTAATCGAAGCTCTGCGGCTCCTGGCCGGGAACCAGCAAGGTGAATGTTTCGGCCTTGTGCCAGTCGTGGTCGATCAGGATCGTGCCCTTGTCGCCGACGATCATGCCGAGGCTGACCGGGTTGGCGCGGATCGTCACGCCCAGCGCGGCCACCGCGCCGGAGGGGTGCCGCAGCGCGATCGACGCGTTCTCGTCGACGTTCGACTCGCCGAGCGTCGCCACGCCGGTAACCTGGTCGGGCGCGCCGAGCACCATCGAGGCGAACGAGACAGGGTAGACGCCGCCGTCGAGCAGGGCGCCGCCGCCGAGGGCGGGCTTGTAGAGGCGGAACTCGGGGTCGAAGCTCGACTTCCAGCCGATGTTGGCGGTCACGAGCTGGATCTCGCCGAGCGTGCCGGCGGCGATGATTTCGCGGATCTTGTACATGATCGGCCGGAAGCGGATCCACATCGCCTCCATCAGGAAGCGGTTGTTGGTCTTCGCCGCCTCGATCATCTCGCACGCCTCGGCCGCGTTCATCGCGAACGCCTTCTCGCAGAGGACGTGCTTGCCGGCGTTGAGGCAGAGGATCGTCGCGTCGTGATGGGCAGGGTGCGGGGTGGCCACGTAGACGGCATCGACGTTGGGATCGTTGGCGAGGTCCTCGTAGCTGCCGTGGCGGGTCGGGATGCTGAACTGGTCGCCGAAGGCATCGGCGCTGGCCTGGCCGCGGGAACCGACGGCGACGAGCTTGGCGCCCGGCGCGAAGGCGAGATCCGCGGCAAACTTGGCGGCAATCTTGCCGGTGCCGATGATGCCCCAGCGTACCGGCGCGCCGGCGGCAATGAACGGAGTGGCGTCAGAAGTCGTCACGAGGTGCTGGTCCTTTCCGGGAGGAGCGTGCTTTGCCCGAATCCGACGTCGTGTCAGACCCGTCGCCCATCATATCCGCAACGCGATCGTCTGTCGTGACGATCTATGGCCCCGCCGGCGCCGGGAAGTCGCAGGTTGCCAAGGCGGTCGCCGCGGCGCTGGGCGAGGAGGTCGCCGCCCGCGTCCCGACCGACTATTTCCTCGTGCCACGTTCGGAGGGGATGGCGCTCGCGGAGTATCACGGCCGCTCCCTGGGGTGGGACTGGGCGCTGCTGGCCGCACGACTGGCGCTGCCGCTCGGGACGGCGACCTCGACGCCGGATGTCGACTTCGAGGCGTTCGTCCGCCGCGCGCCGACCGGCGGGCTGGCATTCACTGTCCGCCCGGTGATGATCGTCGACGCGATGGCGCCGTTCCCCGGCGCGAACCTGCGCGTGCTGCTGGAGGCGCCGGACGACGTGCGCCGGGCGCGCATCGTCGAGCGCGATCGGCGTTGGGGGACGACGGTGAGCGACCGGTGGGAGCACCTGCAGGCGACGTGGGCTGCCGCGCGGGATGGCGTCGCGCCGGATCTGGTCCTCGACGCCACCCGCCCGATCGCGGACACGGCGGCGCGGATCGCGGAGGTGGTGCGGAGAAGGGGCTAGACATAAGCATCCGACCCTCAGTAGGGGAGGGATTGACCGCGCTCATCCACCCAAAAGGTCAGCCACGTTCGGCGCGGTCTATGCCCTCCCTGTTCGCCACCTACACACGCACCGCGCATCCCGGAAGCTCCGCACGGTCTTGCCGGCGTGCGGCGACGTATCGGTCTGTCTGGGCACCATGACGCCAGGCGCGCACCGTCGGGGCTGACCCTGAGCGGTGTTGGTGGCGTGTTACCAGGTCGTGACGGCGCGGGGTGGGGACGGTATTTGGATGCGCAGGCCGTGGCAGCGAACGAGGTTGCCCCCTGCGCATCCAATGAGCCTGCCCTGAGCACAGCGAACGGGTCCCCTACACCTTCGGTGCATGACAACCACAACGCCCGCCGGCGCCGAACTGGGGATTCGGCGGCAGCGGGCGTGTTTGGGGACGTGGGAATTGGCGAGATGCGCGGCAGCTGGGGGTTGCCGGCATCTCGCCGGGTGGCAGGGCTTGTCTCCTCCCCCTGACCACATTCAGCGTACCCGGCGCTCACCCAGGTCGTGTATCCGTATTTTTGCGGATTTGATCCATCGCGATTGCGTACGTGATGCCCTCAGCCGCCCATCCCGCGCAGCAGCGCATAGCCGAGCAGGATGAGGTTGAGGCCGACGAAGATCGTCAGCGATCCCAGCACGCGGCGCCGGTTGCGGCCGATCTGCACCATGCCGGCGATGACGATCCCGATCCCGGCAAGCAGGTAGACGACGCCCAGCGTCATGGCGAGGGGGTGGCCGTGGGCGGGGACGGCGCGCCCGGGTCGGCGGTGAGGTAGGCGATCAGCAGGACGACGCCCAGCACCGCGATGGCGACGCCTGTCCCCCGCTCGCGCGGGGAGATGCGGGCGATGAAGGCGCCCATCGCGATCATCAGCACCGCCATGATCGTCACCACGATCGCCGTCGAGGACACCCGTCCACCTTTCCCGCATACCAACCGTCGTTGCCCCGGAAGGGTACTGCACCCGCGCGGGATGCTGACGGTCGCGCGGCGATGGGGTATCGTGCCGTCATCCGCGCGGCAACGTATGTGGAGGACACCCATGGCAGAGCAGCCAGCGACCAGTGGCGACGCGGCGGACCTTCTCCGCCGGCACCGGGAGAGTATGTTCCCGTCGGTCAGCCTGTTCTACGACGAGCCGATCGAGATCCGCTCGGGCGAAGGGCAGTTCGTGACGGACGGCGACGGCCGCCAGTATCTCGACTTCTTCGGCGGCATCGCGACCGTCTCCAGCGGCTATGCGATCCCCGAGATCACCGGTCCCGTCAAGGAGCAGCTCGACCGCGTCGCCCACAGCTCGACGCTCTTCCTGATCCGCTCGCAGATCGAGTTGGCCGAGCGCATCCGGGAGATGACGCCGGACAAGCTCAACCGGGTGCTCTTCGTCAACAGCGGTACCGAGGCGAACGAGGCCGCCTTCCTTGTCACTACGCTCAACCGCAACAGCAACGAGCTGATCGCGCTCCGCCACTCCTATCATGGCCGCTCGTTCGCGACGATCAACGCCAGCGGCCAGCGCCCGTGGCGGACGTCGAGCCTCTCGCCGTTGCAGGTGCACTACGCTCAGGCGCCCTATTGCTACCGCTGCCCGTGGGGACTGTCCTATCCGTCCTGTGGCGTGAAGTGCGCCGACGACGTCGAGGAGATCATCCGGACGACGACCAGCGGCGCGCCAGCGGCCTTCATCGCCGAGCCGATCATGGGGGTCGGCGGGTTCATCACGCCTCCGTTTGAGTACTTCATGCGCGTGCAGGAGATCCTCAATCGCTACGGCGTGCCGTTCATCGCCGACGAGGTGCAGACCGGCTGGGGGCGCACCGGCGTCCGCGAATTCGGCTTCCAGGCGTACGGCGTCGATCCGGACGTCGTCGTCTTTGCCAAGGGACTCGCCAACGGCATCCCGATCGGCGGCGTTGTCGCCTCCGACGAGCTGGCGTCGTCGATCCACGCGCTCAGCCTCTCGACGTTCGGCGGAAACCCGATCGCGACGACGGCGGCTCTGGCCAACCTCAACTACATCGCCACCAACAACCTGCGCCAGAACGCGCTGGAGGTCGGCGCCTATCTCAAGGAGCGCCTCTTCGAGCTGCAGGACAAGCATTCGGCGATCGGCGACGTGCGCGGCCTCGGACTGATGATCGGCATCGAGCTGGTGAAGGACCGCGCCACGAAGGAGCCGGCGCCGGACATCCTGAAGCGGGTGCAGGAGGAGACGAAGACGCGCGGCCTGATCATCGGCCGGGGCGGGCTGCACGCCAACACGATCCGCCTCTGCCCGCCGCTGATCGTGAGCCGGGCGGACATCGACGCGGCGATCGAGATCTTCGATGCGTCGTTCGCGGCGGCGTCCATGGCGTAGGAGGAATATCCACACTTCACAACGCGCCCGCCGTGGTGTAATGTGTGTACGTACACATCGTGGAGACGGATCTCCGGCTGGTTGTGATCACTACCGAGGGGCCGCCATCGCGGAACGCGATGCGGGGGGAAGGCTGAAAAGGGGCGATGGCGGCTAGACCGCCATCGCCCCTTTTCGTTGCGCCCGGTCCAGTGGCCCCGGGCTGAAATGCCAGGGGACGCACGAGATCACGACGTCCCAAAGGATGGACGCTGGTGAAGCGCCGGTCCTCGTGTGCCGCACCTGTGGCGACCCTTCAGGTCGTGGTCGTCCTCGGCCACCCGGAGCCGAGACTACCGGACGCGGCGCCCCCCCCACAACCACCCGTCATCCTGAGCCCTTGCCTCCGGCTCGGCCATGAGGATCCCCGTGCGCAGCGAAGTGAGAGCACGTCTCATCCGGTGCCGCAGCGCCGGTCTCTCCTTTAACACGATTCGTCTCGCTACGCTCGGCTCATCGGCTCGGGATAACAGGGAGGCGGGCGTGCCGGTGGGGACCTCCGGTCGTCGTAGCGGCGCACCTCGCAGCGTGTGTGCCTCAAACCTGACGGCCAGATGGCAGACACCGCTTCGCCGCGGCCGGGCGACCCTTTGTTGCGCTCGGAATGAGGGGAATCTGCGAACGCCGTTCACGCACCCGTGCGCCGCCACCGTCACCGACGCCAGCCACAGGTGCGGCACACGAGGCCCGGCGCTACCAGGGCGAACCACCGTCCCTCCAGAGACAGCCACGGTTGCGAACGGCCCCCGGCCACTGGTGCGACGCCAGGTCCGAGGCTACGAAGGGGTTTCTCCTCCTACCTCCGGAACGCGGTAGATCGTCACCTCGTCCGTCTGGTAGATGATCTCCAACTGGCCCTCCTCGGCGGCGGTGGCGAACTTCCCGATGGCGACCGGGTCGTACAGCGCCCGCTCCAGCGGACCGATATAGATCAGCCGCACGTCGTACTGCGTCAGCAGCGGCGTGATCGAGTCGAACGTCCCCATGCTCCCCAGCATCTCCTGCACGGCCTCCTGCCGTGTCCAGACGATCTGGCTCCAGCCGGGACGCATGATCCGCTCGGGGGTGTTCCAGCCGAGCACCGTCGGCAGACCCGTCAGCGCGCTGATCCTTGCGCCCCACCAGTAGTCGGGCGTCTGCGCCTCGAGGATCACCGGCAGGCCGGAGACGTTGTCCATGAGCCACTGCGCCGCCTCGCGGTCGGGCGCCAGCAGCACCTCCTGTGGCGGGTGGCCGGGGCTGCCGGCGGTGATCCAGGCGTGCTCCATGAACGCGGAGGCGTCCAGCGTCCGCGGCGCCGGCGTCAGGCGGTCGTCGCGGTACGACATCGTCGCCATCACCGGGTAGGCCGTCGTCGGGACGACGACCAGCGCGACGACGAGCAGCCAACCGAGGCCGGCGATGGGGACCAATGGACGGCGTGACGTGACCATGCGGTCGATCACCCACGCGACCACCGCCGCGGCGGCGATCCCGAGCAAGATCCACGCGTAGATGCCGAGGCGCGGGGCGCTGCTCGCGCCATCGAGGTCGGCGACCGTCGCCCGAGCGTTCTGCGCGACCGCCAGCAGGAGCCCGATTCCGGCCAGCACGAGCACCATCAGGTGCCCGGCGTGTGCCTGCTGCGGCCAGATGGCGATCGCGGCCAGCAGCAGCGCGACGAGCACGAAGAGCGTCGTGCTGCCGGTCAGCGCCGCCGCCCCGAGCGCCACGGCGATGATCCCCAGCGCCAGCAGGGTCGCGACGTGGCCGCCGGTGCCCTCGTGCCATGCGTCGAGCACGACGCGCCCGGCCTGCAGCGCGAGGTAGCTCACGATCACGACCATCAGCAGCCCGTAGACGGTCAGGTAGTCGCCGAGGCCGAGCGTCGGCGCGGGCAGGATGTCGCGCCCGTTCTCCCTGTACCCCGTGAGGAAGGGCCAGAACGCGACGATCGCCACGACGAGCACCATCGCGGCGCAGGCGACCGCGTTGCGCAGGACGGGCCACGCGTTGTGCCAGCCGTGGGCAATACCGACGCGGATCGTCACCGCGGCGACCATCAGCGCCGCCGTCGGCAGGAAGGCCCACGTCGTGGAGGCCATCAGCAGGCCGGCGAGGGCGCCGCCGAGCGCCATCAGCGCCAGATCGGTGCGGTCCAGACGCCACTGCTCGGACGTGCTGGCGCTCTCGCGGGTGGCGATGGCGATCGCGATCGCCACGGCGGCGCCGATGAACGGCAGCGCGGTCACGGCCGGGCCGAGGTCTCCGGCGAGGAACGAGAAGAAGGGGATTTCACCGCGCAGCACCGGCGTGATGTCGGCGGCGTCGGTGTAGAAGCTCGGCGGAGGCGTCAGCCGATGGACGATGAGCGTCCACGCGCCGTACGCGATATCACCGAGCCCCAGCAGGTCCGGCCACGTCGCCGGGCGTGGCGCGTAGCCCCACGCGCCCTCGCCTACGCGGCGGGCCGCCATCAGCGTGCCGAGCAGCGCGACGCCCACCGGCGCCCCGAGCGCCAGCACGGCGGTCCGGCCGCGCCGGTTGCGCGTGAGGCGGGCGATAAGCGTCGCGGCGGCGCTCCAGACGGTGAGGCAGAGGAGCGCGAAGACGCCGGCGAAGGCGAGGGTGTAGGCCGCGCTCGGGACGATGCCGGTCAGCTTCATGACCGTCACCCACGGCATCTGGCCCCAGTAGGTGGCGTGGAGATGGCCGCCGCTGAGCCACGGGTCGTAGGCGGGGAAGGAGGGACTGCGGGCGAGCGCGTTGAACATCGCGAGGTAGAAGGGCGATTCTCCCGTGCGGACCGAGTTCCAGAAGTCGGGGTTGAGCGAGCGGATCCACGCCATGCCGGCGAAGGCGGCGGCGAAGAGCAGCTCGGTCATCACCAGCCATCCCAGCCGCGCCCGGAGGTCGGCGAGGAAGGTGCCGACGTGGCCGCGGATGGCGACGAGGCCGGCGACGAGCAGCACAACCCACGCGATGCCGATCGAGAGCGGGCCGAAGGGCAGGATGTGGTAGCTGGCGAGCAGCCAGGCGAACCAGGTCACGCCCACGAGGCCGAGCAGCTTGGCGAGCGCGTAGCCGCGGTCCGGCAGCGCCCGCAGCAGCCGCCACAGGAGAAGGACGCCCGGTAGCGCGAGCACCTGCATCGCCAGATACCACCAGAGAGCCGGGTTTGCGTTGGTGACGCTGTCGCGGTTGAAGATGGACGACCACGTCGCGTCGGCGGCGGTGTCGCGCAGCTCGGCCGGGGTCATCAGCATTTGTTCCCCGGATGGATCGCCCGGCAGGTAGACCACGCCGCCGTAGCCGAGCGCGTCGTGCAATGCGTACCAGACCTGGTGCGCGTCGAAGCGGTCGCTCTTCTTGAAGATGCGGACGTAGGGGTGCTCGTAGACGGTCAGCGTCTCCTCGGCGCCGCTGTCGTCGAGGGAGATGCCGAAGAGCCTGGGCGTCTGCTTGAAGTCGGCGACGAGGTCGAAGCCGAGCTCGCCGGAGAGCAGCATCTCGTAGTAGCGCGTCGCCATCGGGTAGCGGTCCGGCTGGCGCGGCACCGATTTGATGACCCGGTTGCTGCTGAGGATGATGTAGTCGGCCGCGTTGAGCTGGCCGATCAGCGTGCTCAGCTTGGTGCTGTCCGGCCCCTCATACCCGTAGAGATCGAGCTGGACGTATGTGTATTGCCCGGCGTCCTCGCCCGGGAGGCGCATCGGCAGCGCGTCGTCCCAGTACTCGGACGTCACGGCGCTCCCGGCGGGGATGTTCCGGTAGATCCACTCCGACGCCTCGACGCGGGAGAGCGGGCGGACGTAGAGCGACGTGAACGCGACGGCGTAGAAGAGCGTGTAGGCGACGGTGATGCCGATCAGCCACGGGCCCGGCCGCGCCCAGCGCGGGAGTGACCGCGGCCAGCGCCACCGGGCGAGCCACGCCATCGTCCCGGCGGCGAAGACAACCAGGAAGGGGTAGATCGGCAGCAGGTAGCGCTGCGCCTGGACGAGGTTCAGCCCGTAGAGCAGCAGCTGGCCGGCGGTCCACCCGGCCATGCCGAGCATCCACCACGACGGCCAGTGGCGCGCGCGGAGGATGCCGACCCCGGTCATCGCCAGCCCGGCCAGCGCGGCGAGCGCCAGCGGCGGCCCCATGCCCCAGCGGACCATGTTGTCGACGATGTAGAGCATCGGCGTGCGGCCGATCCACTGGATGCTCGACTTGACGTCGATGAAGCCGCCCTGCGCCGTGCGCCAGTAGTCGAGGTCCTTCAGCCAGCGGCTGTCGAGCTTGATCGACCAGATGTCCGGCCCGGCGAAGGCGTAGGGCTGGGCGATGCGGAAGGTCCAGAAGGCGACGAGGAACGCCAGCGCCGTTGCCGGGACGACGGGGAAGGCTCGCCCGTCGTCATCGTTGTCATCGCCGCCGAACCGCGGGATGAGGCTGCGCCAGCCGTGGAGGCGGATCATCTCCAGGACAGGCAGGGCCAGGAAGCCGGCGGCGATCAGGTAGTTCGGCTTGCTCGCCCCGGCGAGGCCGCACATCAGCCCGGCGACGGCGAACCAGCCGAAGCTCTGCCGGTCCCACGCCTTGACGGCGGCGGCGAAGGTCGCCGTCGCGAAGAAGACGGACATCGCGTCGACGGTGAAGAAGTGCGCCGACTGGATGTTCAGCATCGTGCAGGCGAGGAAGAACCCGGCGGCGATGCCCGCCCAGCGGCCGAAGAAGCGCTTCGCGATCCACGCCGCGAGCGCGACGGTGCCGATGTCGGAGAGCGCCGAGAGCACGCGCCCGACGAGGTGCGCCGCGCCGTAGTAGTCGCGGTCGAGATAGGTGTTGATCGCCTTCGTCAGGAAGAGCGGGAAGGTGCCGTAGACGAAGGTGCCGTGCTTGGTGTTGTACGGGTTCAGCGGCGAGGTCGCGCTGTCGAAGTACTGCCCGATCGAGTCCGGCCATGTCGTGTCGGTGCCGACCATCACCATGAAGCGCTCGTCGGGGTGCAGGTAGTAGCCGTTGTCCCAGTCGAGCCCGGCGAAGCGCAGGCCGGCCGCCAGGATCAGCACCGGCAGCAGCAGCGCGAGGAACCCGAGACGCAGCGGCCCGATTCTGAGCATCGGCCCCTCGTCCGGGCGCGGTTCATCTGCTTGCCGGCGGCCGTTTTCGGTCACCGGACCGGGCGTGACGGGGATGGTCTCAGGCTCAAGGCCGGGAAGCGGAAGGCGCTGCATCGGTCACTCCGGGGTCCGGCTTCCGGGCCCGGATCGCGAGGCCGAGGAAGGTGCGCTCGCGGTCGTCGAGGTCGGGGGCGTCATTCGGGCGGTCGATCCGCTCCAGCGTGCGAAAGACCGCGCCGGTGGGTCCCGCGGGGGGCGTGGGCGTCATCTCGTGGCGGTCGACCTGCTTGCGGAGCGCCGGGGGCACGAGCCCGCCGCGCAGCAGCGGCTTGGCGATGCCGTAGAGCAGGAGGTGGGCGAAGGGAAACGTCGCGTGCGTCAGCCCGCGCGTCTCAACGACGTCGAACCCCGCGTTCGCCATCAGCGCGGTCAGCTCGTCCCGCGTGTAGAGACGCTGGTGGTCGTACCAGATGCCCGACCACGGCCGCCGGCCGCCGACATGCCTGCCGGTGAATCGCTCCAGCGTCCAGTTCAGCGGATCCCACGTCCACGGATAATCCTGGCAGGGGACGGTCGCGACGCAGGCGCCGCCGGGCTTCAGCACGCGGAACATTTCGCGGGCGGCGCGAGCGTCGTCCGGCAGGTGCTCCAGCACCTCGCTGCACACGACATAATCGAAGGAGTCGTCCGCGAAGGGCAGGTTCATCGCGTCGCCGTTGACATAGGAGAGGCGCGGGTGCGCGCCGAGCGTCTCCCGCGCCTCGCGCACGCGCTCGGCCTCGTACTCCAGCCCGACGATCGTCGCGTTGGTGAGGTCGCGCAGGATCCTGAGCACGAAGCCGTAGCCGCTGCCGCAGTCGAGGATGCGCACCGGCCGCTCGGTGTCGACCCACTCGACGATCGTCTCGACGCGGCGGCGGAAGCCGAGGTCGGCTTCGGTCGGCATCGCCGTCCGCACGCGCTCGCGCGCGGCGATGGTCTCGGGCGCCAGCGGGGTGCTCATGTGGCTTGTTCGGGCACGAGCGGCGCGAGCTGCTCGCCGCGGTAGAGCCGCTCGTAGGCGTCGATCGACGCCTCGAGGCTGTACCGGGCGCGGACCTCGGCCGCGCTGCGGACGTATTGCTCGCGGGTGGCGATCACGGCGATGATCTTGGCCGCGAGGTCATTGACGTCGCCCGGCGTCGCCAGCTCGCCGAAGCCGGTCCTGGCGATCGGCTCGCGCACGCCCGGCAGGTCGCTGGCGACGACCGGCGTGCCGCAGAGCATCGATTCGACCTGGACGAGGCCGAACGTCTCCGTCCAGTTGATGCTCGGCAGCACCGTCACGTCGCAGGCGGCGTAGAAGTCGGCCAGCTCCTGGCCGGAGACGGTGTCGAGCTGGCGGATCGAGGCGCGATAGTGTTCGATCCACGCGTCCCACGGCCCGCTCAGGACGCTGCCGTCGCGGACGTCGTGGATCGGCCCGGCGATGGCGTAGACGGCGTTCGTGAAGCGCTCCTGGACGATCGGGATCGTCTGCAAAAGGACCTCGATACCCTTCTCGATCGCGTAGCGGCCGACGAAGCCGATCACCGGCCCTTCGCCCATGTCGTGCGCCGCGCGGTAGGTCGCCCGCGCGTCCGGGGAGGGGGCGCCGATCTCGACCGGCGGCGAGACGATGACGACGTTGTCGCCCAGCCGCGTGACGGTCGGGGAGACGGCCGCCCGGCTCTCGGTGTAGGTAACGACGGTGTCGGCGATCCGGCCGCCGAGGATGCCGCTCCACTGGCCGGCCTTGGCGCCGAAGGCGCTGAGCGCGCTGCCGGTGAGGACGAGGTCGGAGTGGTGCGTCAGGATCACCCGCTTGCGCAGCGCGCGGGCCATGGCGACCAGCGCTGCTGTTTCCGCCACCGGCAGGTGGATGTGGACGACGTCGTGCTGGCGCATGAGCCGGAACGCGGTCGGCAGGAAGGTGGGCATGATCACCGCGCGGTCGAAGGTCGCGGCGACCGGCACGCGGACGATCGTCCCGGCGTCGGGCGTCTCTTCGCGCGCGGGCAGGCGGTCTTCGTGGCGGGAGGCGAGCGTGGTCACCTGATGGCCGCGGGCGGTCATGTGGCGGGCGAGCCGGTCGGCGTAGATCGTCAGCCCGCTGGTGTAGGGCGTCGCGTAATAGAGGATCTGCAGGATCTTCATGCTGGCTGTGGCTGCCTTCGTCAGATCGGCCGTCGTCGTTGATGGGACCAGCCGTGAGAATACCATCCCGACCGGCACGTTAGCCGATGCCGAGCGCCCAGGTCAGCCCGAACGCCGATGTCACCAGCATCGCCGTCAGGATCAGCACGACGACGGCGACGCGCGGGCCGGTCGCCCGTACCGTGCGGACGTCAACGCCGAGGCCGAGGCCGGCCATCGCGACGGCTGTCAGGACGCGGCTGCCGTTCGTCGCGGGGGCGACGAGCCACTCCGGCACCAGCCCGGCGGTGCGCAGCGCGGCGCAGAGCGCGAACCCGATCACGAACCACGGCAGGAATTTCTTCAGGTCGAAGCGGCGGCCCTCGGTGGCCGCGCCGGCGTCCTGCTCGCGGAAGATGATGGCGAAGATGGCGACGACCGGGCCGAGCAGCATCACCCGCGTCAGCTTGACGAGGCTGCCGATCTGCCCCGCCTGGGCGCTGACGGTGAACGTCGCCGCCAGCACCTGCGGCACGGCGTAGACGGAGAGTCCGGCGATCACGCCGTAGCGCTCATCGGTCAGGTTCGCCAGCGGCACCAGGAGCGGCAGCGCGAGGACGACGCCGACGCCGAGCACGGCGGTCATCGCGATCGCGCTGGCGACCTCCTGCTTCTTCGCCCGGATCGCCGGGGCGACGGCGGCGATCGCGGAGTTACCGCAGATCGCGTTGCCGACGGCGACGAGCACCGCGAGGCGCGTGTCCAGCCCCAGCGCGCGGCCGATGACCGTGCCCACGACCAGCGTCATCGTCACCAGCAGCAGCACGGCGGTGACGATCTTCGCGCCGGCATCGACGATGTCGCCCAGGTTCAGCGTCAGCCCGAGGACGACGATCGCGACCTCGAGGAGCTGCTTCCCGGCGTAGGCGATGCCCGGCTCCCACGTCGCGGGGGGTGTCCATAGCGCGCGGACGGCGAGGCCGATGAGCAGCGCGAGCACGAGCGGCTCGAGGATGGCGTGGTCGAGGAACAGCTCCTCGATCTTCGCGATGACGAAGGCCACGGCGGTGATCACGGCGGCGAAGAGGATGCCGGGGGAGAGGACGCGGACGCGCGAGCGCGGGTTCGTGATGTCGAATGCATTGCCGATGGTGCCGATGCTGGTGCCCAAGGCCCGTTCCCCATCCCGCGAGCGTCGTGTGTGTCCCTGGCAGCGCGACACCGGCGGCGCGAGGCTAGTGAGCAGTCTACCGCCGTCGCGCCCGCGCCGAAAGGCGGCATGTGTATGCATGGGATGGAAATTGTGTTTGCCGGTGACGCCGACCCCGTCCGCGACGTAGCATGAGCATGGGTCAGCGAATAACTCGACAGCCCCCGGAGGTAGGTCATGCAGGCTCTCATCGTCATCGGCCGGTCCTTGATCGTGGTCGCGCTGCTGCTCACGGCGACCGGGCCCGCGGCGAGTGGCCAGCCCGCCGCCTGCTCGACGCCGGCGGGTACCCCTGGCACGACCCCCGCGGCGTCGCCGGTGGCCACCCTTGAGGCCACCCCCCAGACGGACGGCTCGGTGACGGATGCCGAGAGCCTCGCGGCGGCGCTGCGGGCCTGCGGCCTGACGGTCGAGACGGCGAACGCGGTCGAGCAGCCGTTCCTGCGGCCGGAATCGTCGACGGCGCTGACGCTCAGCGGCGGCGACCTGGCTCAGCCCGCCGAGGTGCAGGTCTTCGCGTACGCGGACGAAGCGACCGCCGCCGCCGATGCCGCGGGCATCGGCCCCAACGGCAGCCCGAAGACGATGATGATCCACTGGATCGCGTCGCCGCACTTCTTCCGATCCGGCCCCGTGATCGTGCTCTACCTCGGCGATGATCCGGCGGTCATCGACCTGCTCACCGCGCTGCTGGGGTCGCCCTTCGCCGGCGTCTAGGGGCGGACACATCACGACATGGATCGGGGCGGTTTAGTGGACATGAGGCGGAGGGAGCGGGTGATGCACAAAGCGGGATCTCGAGTCGTCATCATTGGGGTCGTGATGACGCTGGTGCTGTCCGCGCTGCCATGGTCCGCGACGGCGGATCACGCCTGGCTGGACTACCACTGGGCGCGCACGGCCAGCCCGTTTTCCGTCCCGCTCGGCGACAACCTGACGGGCATCTGGGCGTCGAGCGGCCATCTCCAGGCTGCCGCGAGCGACTGGTCGCAGTCGGCCGTGCTCGACGCCACCATCACGGGGGGCGGGGGCGATTGCGAGACGCCGCGGCAGGGTCTGATCGAGGTCTGCAATGGCAGCTACGGCAACACCGGCTGGCTGGGACTCGCCCAGGTGTGGACCACCGACGACGGCCACATCCTGCAGGCCTCGGCGAAGATGAACGACACCTACTTCAGCGTGGCTCCTTATAACACCGCGGCTTGGCGGCAATCCGTGATGTGCCAGGAGATCGGACACGGGTTCGGGCTCGGGCACACCGACGAGAACCAGACCAACGTCAATGACGGCACCTGCATGGACTACACGAACGACCCGGACGGCGGTCCCGGCGGTGCCAGCGAGACCGATCCCAACAACCTGCATCCGTTCCAGCACGACTACGACGAGCTGGCGTCGATCTACCAGCACCTCGATGCGACGACCACCACAAGCGGATCCGTCGGTGCGACGGTCACGCCGACACCGGCACCGACGCCACCGACCGCGCCGGCGGGCTCGAACCCGAGCTTCACCGGCGGCCGGCTGCCGATCGCGAAGGCGACCAGCTCGGTGGCCAGCACCGACCCGGCCCAGGCCCACGCCGGGTCCACCAGCACCCACTGGTTCACCACCGGCACGACGCCGCCGCGCGGCGCCGTCCTCACCCTCGACCTGGGGGCCACCCGCCAGCTCTCCGGCGTCAAGTGGACCTACCGCCTGCCGGAGATGGACAAGATGACGCTGCAGGTCTCCGCCGACGGCACGACCTGGACCGCCGTCGGGACGACCACCGCGCGGGCGCAGGGCACCTGGGAGGGCGCAGGGACGACGGCAAAGGCTCGCTACATCCGCATGGTCTTCGACAACCCGAGCCTCCGCACCCGCCTCGGCTTCGTCTCCGAGGTCCAGGTCTGGGGCACGGCCTACCCGCAGGCCGGCAGCAATCCCACGCTCAGCGGCGGCAAGCTGGGAGTCGTGAGGGCCACGAGCGCCGTGACCAGCACGAGCCCGGCGCAGGCCCATGACGGATCGACGAGCACCCACTGGTTCACGACCGGCACGACGGCGCCCACCACGGCGCGGCTGACGCTGGATCTCGGCGCGGTGCGCCAGCTCTCCGGCGTCAAATGGACGTATCGCCTGCCGGAGATGGATACGATGACCCTCCAGGTTTCGGCCGACGGCAAGACGTGGACCAATGTGAGCACGACCACGGCCCGGGCGCAGGGTACGTGGGAGGGCTCCCGGACGACGGCTCGCGCTCGCTATGTGCGCCTCCACTTCACCAACACGAGCGGGCGCACACGGCTCGGCTTCGTCTCCGAGGTTCAGGTCTGGGGGTCGCCCACGGCCACGACCACGGCCAATGAGCTGGCGTTCTTGACCGGCACGGACCGGTCGCCAGCGGTGCGGGGCTTCATGGCCCAGCCGGCCGGCCCCGGCACCATTCTCGCCCCGGTGCCGGCGCCCACCGGCCCTGCGGACGGCGGCATGGATGAGTACGTGACCCAGCTGCGCGGCGGCGTCAAGGTCACTACCTTCGTCATCTGGGCGGACGCGAACCTCATCGCGGTGGCCCACGCGAACGAGCATTCCCCGATCGGCGGCGCCACGCCGAATCCCCGCGCGGCGGAGCGCGCGAACCCGCGGTCGCCGATCGACGCCTCGCCGGCACCGTCTACGGTGCAGCTGGCCCCGACCGCGGCGCCAACGGAAGCGCCCGCGCCGACGCCGACGGCGACCATCGAGCCCACGCCGACGGTGGACCCGGCAACGCTCGACAGCGACGGTGACTGGCTGAGCGACGGCGACGAGGCCGCCGTCTACGGCACCGATCCGATGAATCCCGATAGCGACGGCGATGGGCTCCGGGACGGTGATGAGGTCGGAACGTATCACACCAATCCCGCCAGCCCGGACACGGACGAGGACGGCGCGAGCGACGGCGACGAGGTGATGACGCTCGCCACCGACCCGCTGAACCCCGACAGCGATGGTGATGGCCTCAGCGACGGCGACGAGGTCGCCACCCACCGCACGGACCCGCGCAACGTCGACACCGACGGCGACACGGTACCGGACGGCGACGAGGTCAGCGCCGGCACCGATCCGCTGAACGCCGACACGGACGCCGATGGGCTCGGCGATGAGGAGGAGGCCGCGACCTATCGCACCGATCCCCTGAAGGCCGACTCGGACGGAGACGGCGTGTCCGATGGCGACGAGGTCCGCAACGGCACCGATCCGCTCGTGCCCGACGGCGGCACGAGTGACGCCCCGGCCGCCCGCATGGCACCCTTGGGGTAGCGCTTCCATCGATATCGGCCGCCCCCGTGGCGGTCGGTACGGGAGGGCCGTGTGCCCTCCCTTTTTTGCGAAGGATGAAAGGGAATACCACCATGACGAGCGACACACCGCGCCGGGTGCTGGTCACCGGCGCGGACGGGCTGATCGGGCGGCTGCTGATCGACGCCTGGCGGGCATCCGGCGCCTACACGCCAGTCGGGCTGGCGCGCAAGCCGGGGCCGTACGCCGACGTCATCGCGGACATCGCCGATCTGGAGGCGCTGAAGAGCGCCTTGCAGGGCGTCGATGCCGTCGTCCATCTCGCGGCGACCTCGGCGGTCGGCTCCCCGTGGGAGGCCGTCCGCGACAGCAACCTGATCGGCACCTACAACGTCTTCGAGGCCGCGCGGCAGGCCGGGGTCGGGCACGTCGTCTACGCGTCCTCCAACCACGCGATCGGCACGTACGAGACGGACAACGTGCCGGAGCTGTGGGACCTCAACGACGGGCGGACGTGGGACCACACCGCCGAGATCCGGCCCGATTCGCTCTACGGCGTCTCCAAGGTCTACGGCGAGGCGATG
Source organism: Thermomicrobiales bacterium (assembly GCA_035540335.1). Lineage (GTDB taxonomy): Bacteria > Chloroflexota > Chloroflexia > Thermomicrobiales > UBA6265 > UBA6265. Next base: position 21,722 of record DATLHE010000012.1, read on the forward strand.
GCCCGCTACTACGTCGACCACCACGGCATGCGCGCGGTCTGCCTGCGCATCGGCGGTGTCCGCGCGCCGGACGACCCGACGCACCCGGATGTGCTCTGGCGGCCGGAATACGATGACGACCCGGCGAAGCTGGAGACGCGCCGCCGCATGCGCGCGGTCTGGCTCTCCGAGCGCGACTGCGTGCAGCTGATCGAGCGCTCGCTGGCCACCGGCAAGGCGTGGGTGCTCGCCTACGGCATCTCCGACAACCCGCGCAAGATCTGGGACATCGACCACGCGCGGGCCGAGCTCGGCTACGCCCCGCGGGACAGCGCGCCGGTGGAGATCCGGCCGGGTGAGCGGTAAGGAGCAGTGACGATGGCAGGCAGGGTCTACCCCGCGCTGCGCTACCGGGATGCGCGGCAGGCGATCTCCTGGCTCCAGGAGGCGTTCGGTCTCGTCCCGGGTGAGATCGTGGCGAACGACGATGGGACCATCGCGCACGCTGAGCTGTTTCACGGCGACGGCGCCGTCCTCATCGGCACGGCCCGGTCGGTGTACCCGTGGGACGTCCCGGCCGGCTACGGCAACACCTACGTCGTCATCGAGGACGTCGATGCGCACGCCGCGCGGGCCAGGGCGGCCGGGGCGGAGATCCTCTACGGCCCGGAGGATACCGACTACGGCTCGCGCGAGTACGGCGCGAAGGACGTCGAGGGCAACGTCTGGAGCTTCGGCACGTATGTGCCGAGGACGCCCTGACGGCATTCCCGCTCGTGCACAAACCCGCCAGTCATGTAAGGATAGGGGGCGGTGCGACGTCGCACCGCCCCCTGCCATCCCCTGAAGCTCCCGGAGGACCCGTCGCGTGCGTAATCTCCCGTTCGACAAACCCGGTACGTTCTACAAGGGCAACCTGCATTCCCACTCCTTCAATTCCGACGGCGCGCTCTCGCCGGGTGATGTGGTCAAGTCCTATCGCGACCAGGGCTATGACTTCATCTCGGTTACCGACCATTTCATGGATCGATTCGACTGGCCGGTGACGGACACGACCGGGTTCCGCGCGAAGGACTTCACGACGCTGCTCGGCGCCGAACTGCACGGCAGCGGCATGAAGAACGGCGAGCTCTGGCACATCGTCGCCGTCGGCCTGCCGCTCGACTTCGCGCCGCAGCATCCGAACGAGAACGGGCCCGAGATCGCCGCCCGCGCGATCGATGCCGGGGCGTTCGTCACCATCGCCCACCCGGCGTGGAACGGCGTCACCCAGGCCGACGCGCGGATGATTGCCGACTTCGATGCGGTCGAGATCCACAACGAGGGTCACACCAACGACAGCGACCGGGGCAACGGCTGGATGCTGGCCGACGTGCTGGCGACCTCCGGCCTGCGCTTCTCGACGACCGCGGCCGACGACGCGCACTTCAAGGGCCGGCCGGATACCTTCGGCGGCTGGGTGAACGTCAAGGCGGAGTCGCTGGAGCCGGAGGCGCTGCTGGCGTCGCTCAAGGAGGGGCGCTACTACGCGAGCACCGGGCCGGAGATCGCCAACGTCGAGTTCACCGAGGACGAGATCGTCGTTGAATGCACCCCGGCGCAGGCGGTCTTCATCGGCGGGCGCGGGTCGACGAAGGTGTTCAAGCGCGGGGATGACCTGACCCAGGTCCGTCTCCCCAAGGCGCCGTTCATGAACTCCTTCTGCCGGGTCACGGTGCTGGACAAGCACGGCAAGCGCGCCTGGACCAGCCCGCTCTGGTTGGACGAGCTGAACCTGCAATAGCGCGGAGCGGGCCGTTCATG
>DATLHE010000013.1:0-3505 GCA_035540335.1 Thermomicrobiales bacterium
TGCTGGCGCTGCGGCAAGGTCCACTGCGAGGCGACGCCGGGCTCGCGCATCCGCTGGCGCTGCCGGGGCTGCAAGACGATGCAGACGAAGGAGGTCTGAATCCGTGAAATTACGGATGCACGCGGATGCCGGATCGGGCATCATTGACGGCAACGTACCCGCCCTTCGTGGAGTTGCCCCATGCGCCGTCGTTGGTTGCTCGTCGCTGTCATTGTTCTCGTCGCCGTCGTCGGGCTCGGCATGCTGCTGCCGAACGACCCGAACAACCCGGATGCGGCCTATGACGCCGGATATGCGGCGGGGGCGGGGTTCGTCGACTTCCTCTTCAGCCCGACCGGCGCGCTGATCATCCTCGCCGTCGCCCTCGTCGCGTTCATGCTCTACCGCAGGAAGGGAGCGTCGTCATGACCACACGCAGAGTCCCCGTCGCCGTCGCCCTCGGCCGCCTCACCGGAGCCGCCGGCACGATGCGCGTCAACCCGTCCACCTACCGCCGGTTGCTGCGCGAGTGGCCGGACGGCGATCCGCAGCCCGACCCGGCGCAGCCCTACGCGCGGCCCGAGGTCGCCGTCCAGATCGACCACGGCGTGCCGGCCGGCGTCGGCATGTTCACGCCCGAGGGCGGCACGCGGGCGCGGCGGGTGACGTTGATCGGCTCATAAGGGAGAATTGATATGACGAAGATTCAGCTCTCGCAACCTATCCCTCCGCCATCGGTGAAGCGGTTGGAGTATGGCTCGGACGGGTTAGAGATTGAGATGGAGGACGGCACGGTGACACGTTTGACCGGCCGCACCCTCTCAAACGTCTGGGTCACGCGCGACGGTTGCGATTGGGACACCGAGTTCCGCGTGAATATCGACATCGTCTTGCCGCAGGCCGAAGTCCTACAGATCTTTGGCACGAAGCGCAGTGTGCCGTAGCACCGATACCGCGTCTCACTGCATTTGCTATACTAGAGCGTAGATAACCGAAGATTCGCGCTCCTTCGCGAGCCGTGCGTAGCGACCCGAGCGGTCCTGTCTCTCCAGACGAGAGGCGGGGCCGCTTTTTGTTGCATACCCCACCGGAGGTCACATGACCGACTCCCAGGCTCAGGCGACCCAGGCGGACGCCGACGCCACGTCCCAGGCGGACGACCTCACCGACCAGACGCAGGCTTCCGGTCAGGCATCGGAGCCCACGACGATCGACGCCCTCCCGAAATGGGCACAGGACGAGATCAAGGGGCTCCGTAAGGAGGCCGGCAAGTATCGCACCCGTGTCCAGGAGTTCGAGGACGCCGCCAAGACCGAGGACGAGAAGCGGACCGAGGCCCTCAAGGCTGCCGAGGACCGCGCCGCCGCCGCGGAATCGCGGTACCGCGCCGCCATCGGCCGGGCTGCCGTCAGCGATGCGGCGACCAAGGCCGGCGCCATCAGCGCGAAGGCGGTCTACGCGCTCATCCGCGACGACATCGCCTTCGACGACACCGGCGAGCCCACGAACATCGAGGCGCTGATCACCCAGGCACGCAAGGACGAGCCGCAACTGTTCCGGGCCGCCAATGGCTCCGGCGACGGTGGCAAGGGCGGCGGCGCGACCGCCAAGCCCTCACTGAATGACCTCATCCGCGCCGGATTACAGCAGGCCGGATAACTCGCTGAAAGGTAGCCGACATGGCGTATAACAACGTCATCAGCAGGGCAGATGTCCAGGCCATGATCCGGGAGCAAGTCTCCGAGATCATGCTGGACCAGCTCAACAATGAGTCTGCCGCGCTGACCCTCTTCACCCGCGTCAACGTCCCCACCAACCAGACGCGCTTCCCGGTCCTCTCGGCCCTGCCGACCGCCTACTTCGTGAGCGGCGACACGGGCCTCAAGCAGACGACCGAGGCGGCCTGGGCGAACAAGTACCTCGACGTCGAGGAGATCGCCGCCATCGTGCCGATCCCCGACGCCGTGCGCGACGACGCCGGCTTCGACATCGGCGGCCAGGTCGTGCCGTTGCTGCGGGACGCCATCGCCCGCACGCTCGATTCGGCGATCTTCTTCGGCACCAGCAAGCCGGCCTCATGGCCGACCGACATCGCCGCCTCCGCCGTCGCCGCCGGCAACGTCGTGGCGCGCGGCACGGCGACGCAGGCCAAGGGCGGCATCGCCGAGGACTTCAACCAGCTCATCGGCACGCTCGAGGACGACGGCTTCGCGCCGACCGGCTTCGTCGCCAACATGACACTGCGCCGGCAGTTGCGGAGCGCCCGCGACGCGCAGGGCCAGCTCCTGATGGACGTCAACGGCGGCGTCAACAACATCTGGGGCCTGCCGACCGTCTACCCGATGGCGGGCCTGTGGCCGGCCGGCGTGAACGCCGCCGAGGTCTTCGCGCTGCAGACGCGCAACTTCGTCATCGGCGTGCGCCAGGACTTCACCGTCACGTTCCACACCGAGGGCGTCATCACCGATAACACCGGCGCCATCATCTACAACCTGATGCAGCAGGACATGAGCGCGATCCGCATCGTCTTCCGCGCCGGCTGGCAGGTCGTCAACCCGATCAACTACACGCAGGCAACCGAGGCCAGCCGCTACCCGGCGGCCGTGCTGCGCAGCCCGGCGACCTAGCGATGGACCCGGAGCAGGTGGCGCGGCGTGATCGCTTCTTGAACCGGCTCGCCTTCCAGCGGGCACTGGACGCGGCCCTGACGCCGCCGAGCGACGCGCCTGCGGCACGAGTCCGGGCCAACTGGAAGCCAATGGAACAGTTCCTCAAGGAGGGGCCAGATGTCGGAGAACAAGAGTTCCCAGAATCAAAGCAAGGCCGCGTCAACTGACGTGGGCCAGGACGAGGTGCAGCAGGCGTTCGACGCCGCGCGGGAGAAGGGGTACTTCGGCGTGAGCCCGGACCCGACGCCGAACGAGCACTACACGCTCAAGGGCGTCACCAGCGGCAAGCCGACGCCGGAGACGGACGACGGCCTCGCCGATGAGCTGGTCGCCAACCAGCGCAAGCTGGCGCGCGAGGGCGGGCTGTAGCCGTGGCGACCGACCCGCTGGCCGACGGCGCGCTCGCCCGGTCGCTGCTCGAGCGCGCCGTGGCGTGGCAGACCGCGCCGGCGCTGACCGCACAGGAGGTCACGGACTTGCTGGCGCTGGCCGACACCGCCGGCACCTACGGCGGCACGGACCTCAACCGCGCGGCCTCGCTGGGCTGGCAGTGGAAGGCCGGGCGCGTCACGAAGAACTACGCGCAATCGCTCGGCGACGGCGTGAAGTTCAGCCGCGAGCAGGTCTACGCGCACTGCATGGAGCAGGCGGCGAAGTACGCCACCGGCGAACTCTCCGTGCTCGGCACGTCGCTGGCCGGCCGGCGCCGCAGCGGGATCGGCGTCGTCGGCCTCGTCTCGACGATGGTCGACCCGGCGGAGGTGGGCTAGATGCTGCTGCCGCCGGAGATCGCCGCCGAGATGGACGCCGAGTTCGACGCGCTGGCGCCGGACATCGACGAGGGGCTGGGGATCCTC
>DATLHE010000014.1:0-38427 GCA_035540335.1 Thermomicrobiales bacterium
CTAGGAACGCGCACTGCACGTACAATCGCCAACCATTGCGCGACGTTCTACAATGGAGACATGGAACCTGGCCTGTACGTTGTCACCGAGCGCCGCGACAGCCGAGGGTGGCGATGAACCTCCACAACCTGGTGCTTGCCACGGCGATCGTGGCCTTCGGGGCCGCGCAGTACACCCTCGCCTTCCAGGCGATCAATGATCTGGTCCGCCGTCCGCGCGTGCGCGGCGGCAACAAGATGACGTGGGCGATCGCGATCCTCTGCCTGCCGATCGCCGGCGCGCTCTTCTATAGCTGGATGGGCCCGACCAGCTTCCTGCACCGGCGCGCGCCGATGCCCGTGACGCGCAGCGCCGCGCCGCGCGCGACCCGGACCGTCGCGCCGCCCACGCCGCGGCCGGAGAACGTCACCCCGCTGCGTCCCCGCCGCACCGCGACGTCGACGCGCCCGACCGGCCGCCGCGCCGGCCTGACCCACAGCCGCGCCCACAGCACGGCCACCGGCAGCAACCGCGTCCGCCGCACCGGGTCGTGAGCCAGGCCACCCTCGTCTACCGCCATCCCGCCTTCACGGGGCACAACACGGGCGCCCACCCGGAGAATCCCGGGCGCATCCGGGCTATCGACGCCGAGCTGGCGCGGCGCGGGCTGCTGGCCGACCGGCCGTCGCCCGCGTGGGCACCGGCGACGCGGGAGCAGATCGCCCGCGTGCATGACGCCGCGCTGCTCGACGCGCTCGAGGAGCTCACGCGCGACGGGGGCGGCTGGCTCGATGCTGACACCGAAGTGCTGGCCGACTCGCTGGGCGCCGCGCGGCTCGCGGCCGGGGCGGGAGTCGCAGCGGTCGAGGCGATACGGGAGGGCGCGGCCACGACCGCGTTCGTGCTCGGACGCCCGCCCGGGCACCACGCCACGTCGACGCGAGCGATGGGCTTCTGCCTGCTGAACACGATCGCCATCGCCGCCGCGCACGGGCGGGCGCTGGGGTATGGGCGCGTCGCGATCGTCGACTGGGACGTGCACCACGGCAACGGCACGCAGGACATCTTCTACGAGCGCGACGACGTCCTCGTCTGCTCCACGCATCGCTACGGCTGGCCCTTCTTCCCGGGCACGGGGAGCGCGGAGGAGCGGGGCCGGGGCGCGGGTGAGGGATTCACGCTCAACGTGCCGCTGCGGCCGGGCGACGGCGACGAGGAGGTCGCGGCCGCGCTCACGGAGCGGATCGGCCCGGCGGTAGAGCGGTTCGCGCCGGAGCTGATCCTGCTCTCGGCCGGCTACGACGCGCACGTCGAGGACCCGCTCGGCGGCCTGCGCGTGACCGACGCCGGGTTCCAGGCACTGGCGGCGCGGACGAAGGCGCTGGCCGACCGCGTCTGTGAGGGACGGCTGATCGCCGTGCTGGAGGGCGGGTACGCGCCGCGCGCCCTGGCGCGCGGGGTCGCCGACACGCTCGCGGTGCTGGACGGCGCGTCGCACGTGTCGCGGTAGGGGCGACCATTCCGAGCGTCTCCTTCATGAGCGGATGCGGGAGGACCCATTCGACTTCGCTCAGGGCAGGCTATTGAACGCGCCATCGGTATTTGACCATGAAGGTATCCGAGCGCGTTCACGTCCCCGGCCGAACGCAGCGAGAAGCGGCAGCGGGCCTTTCCCTACGGGAAGTCCGGCTCATCCGGCACGATCAGCGGCGCGTCCCGTATGCTTTATGGAAGAGCGACCGTCGGCCAAGCGCGCCGGTGGCGCGCGTACGACAACACTCCAGCGCCCGCACCCGACTGTCCGTACACATCGGCCGGAACCGGCGGCGCACCACGCCCAGATGCAACAACAAAGGCAACCCACGATGGCAAAGACGATGTCCGGCTCCTCCTCGCCCACCCCGAACCCGGCACCCTCGCCCGTGACCGCCGCCTCGCCGGCGACGTACCGGCAGGAGGACGACCGGCGACGGGACGAGGCGCGCATCGCGGCACTGCAGAATCAGGTCGACGAGCTGCGCCTCTCGCTGCGTGAGCTGACCAGCCGCCAGCTCCACGACCAGGAACAGATGAAGCAGCAGGAGGGGCTCATCGCCCAACTGCGGATCGCGCTCGAGCAGTCGCGGCAGGAGGCGCAGCAGTCCGCCCAGGCCCGCGCGCTGGACGAGAACCGCACCCGGCAGCTGATCGAGGACCTGGAGGAGCGGATCGACGACAGCACGCGGCCGATCCGCTCGCTGCAGGCCCACGTCACCGAGCTGCTGGAGCAGTCACGCCGCAAAGTGGACGACACCAGCCAGAACCAGCAGCGCTTCGACGAGCTGGCGACGATGATCGAGCACCTGTCAGCGCTGGGCGACCGCACGAGCGCCGTCGCCCACGGGCTGCGCGACGGCATCGACAGCATCCGCGGCGACGTGGACGAGCTGCGGCGCGACATTATCCGCTCCGACGATTCGATCAAGATCGTCGACCAGGAGGCCCGCCGGCGGACGACCGCCGTGCACGAGGTAGCGGAGAGCTATAGCGTTCGCCTCGACGAGCTGCGGTCCGACCTCGCGCACATCTACGACTCGCTGGAGGACACCCGGCGGGGGCTGGTGCACGTCGACCCGACGCTGGATGAGCTGCGCGCCGGGGAGCTGACGCTGCGGCAGGAGCTCAACCGGCTGCAGACGCAGTTCGGCGAGCGGCACGACCTGCTGGTCGACATGCACGACGACCAGCGGCAGGAGACGGACGCCCGCTTCGACCAGCTGCGCCAGTCGCTGGAGGAGCGCATCGAGCGGCTCAACGAGCGCCTGGAGGAGACCAACGAGATCTTCCGGGAGACGTCCTACAAAATCTCGGACATGAACGCGCAGATCGAGGACCTGCGGCAGGTCGACGCATCGCTCCACCGCGACGTCTGGTACCTCCACGAGCAGCGGGTGCGGGTGCGCCTCGAGCAGGTGCAGGAGGAGCTGGACATCGCCACTGCGCAGCGTCGCGACGCCGAGGGCGAGGCGCGGGTGGGGCTGGGAAGCCGGCTTCGCCGCCGCAAGAGCGAGGACGGCGCCTCGTAGGGACGTCATTCCCGACATTCAATAAGCTGGCTGAGCGGTGTCACCCTGGTGGCACCGCTCATGCGTTATCTCGCATATGACACCGGCCGCGGCGGCATAGCCCTTTTGGGCATTGATGCCGCATTTTCCACGAGCCGAATGTGTCTGAACGTCACCGAGTCCGGATGGCACCCGCCCGAGGTCCGAATGGACCCTCCATGCGCCTTGTCGAACGGTGCCATGACGTCACATACTGGTGGTGGGAACGAGTGAAACTTTTCCGATGGTTCCGGCGTTCTAAAGGACGGAGCAATCGCGACGGCGACGGCAGCGACACGGTGACACCGGTTGCTGCATACCCACCCAAACCGGCGCTTCGCGCCCCCTCAGATACATGGACTATTTGTCCATAAGCACGTCATCTCCGGCGTCTCCACCGGATTCGGCGCATTTTGTGTTGCTTGACACCCCTGTTGCCACTTTGCTACGGTCCACTTGTCCCGAGTGATGGTTGAGCCGGGGCGCTGTGAGACATGGCTGGATCAAGAAGCGCCACGGTTGGCAAAGAGGCCAAGCAACGTCGCATCCAGGTGGAGAGTACGACTGTCAGCATCCCGGTTGTCCGGCGCGGACCGCGCCTGAGAGCCGACGAACAGATTGCGTCGCCCCCACTTCGATCGACCCCTGCTCGCCCTGCGCCATTCATCCACAAGACATCAGCTCGGACTGGGATCGCGGATCGCGTTGCAAGACGCTGATCCCGCCCTGGGGTCATCCGTCGTGGTCGCCGGCGCCGCAAGGCGTCCGGAGGTACACGCACCAGACCTCGACGGCACAGTACGTTCTGCCGGCCGACGCGCGGCCGGTGGGTTCCGGAGGGGATGGCCTCCACACAGTCGGGTTCGTGCGCAGAATGGCTTTCTGTGTCCATGCAACGGTTCCACCACACATGGATGCGCACGAAGAACGGATAGCGAGCACTGACGCGGCTATCACCCGGCGGACGCAGAACGGCTGAGGGGCTGCTCGGCCGATAGGCATCACAGGAGGGGGAAGGGGTTGACTACGCTCCTCAGGCGAGCCCACCACGGGCTCTTGTTCATGGTGGCGGGCTTTTTATGCCTGTCACTATTCTCACCACTGGTCGCGATGGCCAGCACCGACCTGGCGGTTGGCGACCAGGCGGTTATCTCCAACCCCAACGGCACCGGCGCCAATCTCCGCAGCGACGCCACACTCGATGACAGTACGATCATCATGGAGCTCGCCCAGGGCACCCCGGTCACGGTGGTCAAAGGGCCGCTCGCCAATGACGTCGGCGTGTGGTACTGGGTGAACGCGAACGACGGCAGCGCCAGCGGCTATGTCGAGGCGTCCCTGATCGTCGCCGGGGAACCGGCGGCGGAGGAGACCGCGACCGAGCCGGCCGCGGAGCCGACGACCGAACCGACCACCGAGCCCGAGGCGACCGGCGACACGCCGGCCGCGCTGCCATGGCAGGACCCGGTCGAGTTCGGCATTGTTGTGGACGACAACAACGATATCCCGGCGGCCGGCGGCCTGGCCTGCCGCGTCGACGCGTCGCTGGACGCCGAGATCATCACCCGTCTCCCGGCGGGCACGACCTCGCTCGAGGTCGTCGGCGCGCGCGTGTGGGTGGGCGACACCAGCTTCGTGCAGGTGAACTGCGGCACCGGCAGCGGCTTCGTCAACGGCGTCTACGTCCAGCTCCCGAGCGAGCAGGCGGCGGAGCCGACGGAAGCCGCCACCGAGGCGCCGACCGAAGAGGTCGTCCCCACGGAGGAGGTCGTGCCGACCGAAGAGGTCATCCCGACCGAGGTCGTCACGGAAGAGGTGCTTCCCACGGAGGTCGTGACCGAGGAGGTCGTGCCGACCGAAGTCGTGACCGAAGACGTCGTCCCGACCGAGATCGCCACGGAAGAGGTCGTCCCGACCGAAACCGAGGCCGTTGCAACGGAGGTCCCGACCGAGGTTGCGCCGGACGAGGCCGTGCCGACCGAGACGGAGGCCGTCGCCACCGACGTCCCGACCGAGGCGGTTGCGACCGAGGTTCCGTCCGACGCGGTTGAGACGGTGGTTCCCACGGAGGCCGTCGAGACGGAAGTTCCGACCGAGACCGAGAGTGTGGAGACCGAAACGCCGACGGCGCCCGCGACCGACGCCGCTGGCACGCCGACCGCCGAGGTTACGGCGACGGCCACGGCGACCGCAGACGTGACCACGACGCCTGACGCAACGGTCACAGCGACGACCGAGCCGACCACAACCCCGGCGACCCCGACCGTGACCGCCGAGGCCACCACGACCCCGGCGACAGTTGCACCGACGCCGGTCACGCCGACACCGGCCCCGGCCGGCCCGGCCGCCGACATCAGCAAGATGATCGGCAGCGCCGAGGTCACCGGCAGCAATGGTGACGGCATCCGCTGCCGGGTCGCGCCGGGCACCGACAGCCCGACGATCATGGTCCTGCCGGAAGGCACGAAGGTCTACGTCCTGGCCGAGGCCGTGGACGGCTGGCTGAAGATCGCCTGCGGCGGTCAGGAAGGCTTCGCCGACGTCAACTACCTGTGGGCGGGCGGCGCCAGCGACGAGGAGCTGCCGAAGACGGCGGGCGCGACGATCGTCGTCAGCGGCACCGGCAACGGCCTGAACTGCCGCACCGGCCCGGGCACCAGCAATCCGGTGATCACCGTGGTCATGGACGGCACGACGCTCAAGACCCGCAGCTACGCCCGCGGCGGATGGGCCCCGGTCACCTGCGGCGGCCAGAGCGGCTGGGTTTCGTCGACCTACGTCGAGCCGGTCACCACCGCCACGAGCCCGGCGAAGACGGTCTCTGGCGCGAGCGGCAGCGCGACGGTCTCCGGCACGAATGGCGACGGCGTGCGTTGCCGCGCCGGCGCCGGCACGAGCTACAACACGATCACGGTCCTCGGCGAGGGCACGCGGGTCTCGACCCGCGGCGGCGCCCAGGGCGCATGGATCCCGGTCACCTGCGGCGGCAGCTCCGGCTGGGTCCACGGCGACTTCCTGAAGGTCGCCTCGGGCAGCACCAGCGGTGGCGGCAGCGGCACGAGCGCCCCGTCGACCGGCACGGTGAAGATCTCCGGCACCGGTGGTGGCGGGCTCAACTGCCGCACCGGCGCAGGCACCAACTTCCCGGTCATCACCGTGCTCCGCGAGGGCGCCTCGGTGTCCGCCCGCGGCGGCTCGAGCGGCGGCTGGCTGCCGGTCACCTGCGGCGGCAAGAACGGCTTCGTCTCGACGGAGTTCACGGCCGGCACGGGCAGCGCCCCGGCGCCGTCGAAGCCGAGCACGCCGAAGCCGGCGCCGGCCCCGAGCGGCATGCGCAACGGCGACCATGCGAAGGTCACGGACGCGCTGAACCTGCGCTACCAGGCCTCGCTCGGCGCGGGCGTGTCGTCGGTGGCCCCGGCCGGCACGGTGGTCCTGATCACCGGCGGCCCGAGCAACGGCTTCTACCCGGTTGACTGGGATGGCCTGCGCGGCTTCATGAGCGGCGACTACCTGACCAAGACCTCCGCTGCGCTGAGCCAGCGCGGTGGGTCCGCCGCGCCGACCGCGCCGACATCTCCGGGCAGCGGGTCCGGCACGGCGACCGGCAACGCCATGGTCGACTACGCCATGAACTACATCGGCTACCCGTACGTCTGGGCGACGCACGGCCCGGCGAGCTTCGACTGCTCCGGCTTCACCTACTGGGTGACGAAGAACGTGCTCGGCATCGACATCGGCACCGGCACGTGGACGCAGGTGAGCTCGGGCGTGGCGGTGAGCCGCAGCAACCTGCAGCCGGGTGACCTGGTCTTCTTCCAGAACACCTACACCGCGGGGCTCTCGCACGTCGGCATCTACATCGGCGGTGGACAGTTCATCCACGCCCAGAATGAGGCCACGGGCGTCGTCATCAGCGATCTCGACTCGACCTACTACGCCTCCCGCTGGTACGGGGCGCGCCGGCTGAACTAGCCGCCTCGCTTTCCACGCGATGAACGACAATGCCCCGGTGAGCAAGCTCACCGGGGCATTGTCATCTTCAGGAGGACCGACGACGTGACCGCCGACCACACCGATCTTGCGCGCGGCCCGGTTGGCGCGGCCATCGAGCGCGCGCTCGGCACATCCGGGCTGACCCAGGTCGGCGACGGGTTCGGCGGCATCGTCTTCCGGACCGGGTCCGGCGACATCGTGCGCGTCGCGCGGACCGCGTCGGCCGGGCGCGTGCACCATCTCCTGCACCGGGTGCTGCCGGCGCTGGCGCCCCGGCTGCCGATCGCGATCCCCATTCCGGGCGCCGTGCTGCCCCCGTCCGGCGCCCTCCCCTTCGGGGCGCTCGTCTATCCCTCGCTCCCCGGCACGGTGGCCAGCGCCGCGCGGATGGCGCCCGCCATCGCCCACCAGCTCGCCACGTTCCTCGTCGCGCTGCACGGCATCGACCCGGCCGGATACGAGGACGTGCCGGATCATGTCGACGACCGCGCGCGCTGGCGCGCCATCCGCGCCGCCACCCTCCCCGCCTGCGAGGCGCACCTCGACGCGCGCGAGCGGCGGATCCTTGACGCCTGGTGGGACCGCTTCCTGGACGCGCCGGAGCGCCGCCGGTTCGTCCCGGCGCTCTGCCATGGCGACCCGTGGTACGAGAATATCCTGCTCGACGACGCGGGCGACCGCATCACGGGCGTGCTCGACTGGGAAGCGATCGCCATCGGTGACCCCGCGCGGGATCTCTCGCCACTGCGCTACGCGGGCGACGCCTTCGCCGACGCCGTGGTGAATCATTATGTCTCCCTGTCTCCACGATCCGATCCTCTGCTCGGGCGCCGGGTGCGCTGGTTCTGGGAGGCGGGCGAGCTCGACGGCCTGCGGCTGGCGATGGAGCTGGACGATGCCGAGGAGATCGCCGACGCGATCGGGAAGATCCGACGCGGGCCGATCCTTCACCTGGACCGGGACGGCGGCTGATGGAGCTGGTGCCGGTGCGAGTCGCGGGGCACGACGTGCGGATCGCCGTCGACCGGGCGGGAGGCGGGGCCGGCGCACCGCTCGTCTTCCTGCACGGGCTGGGCTCGTCGTCCACCACCGGCCTGCGGCCGATCGCCGAGCATCCGTCGCTCGCCGGGCAGCCGAGTCTGCTCATCGACCTACCCGGCTTCGGGGAGAGCCCCGCTCCGGGCGCGTGGCCGGCGACCATCGAAGCGCACGCGGCGGCGGTCGTCGCCGTGCTGGATGCGCTGCACGTGGATCGGGCGGCGCTGGTTGGGCACAGCATGGGCGGCTCGGTGGGGATCGCGCTGGCGCATCGCTGGCCGGGGCGTGCCGGGCGGCTGATCGTCGCCGAGCCGTTGCTCGATCCCGGCGTGGGCACGTTGAGCGCCCACATCGCGCGGCAATCGGAGGCGACGTTCGTCCGTCGGGGGTTCGCGGCGCTGCGGATGGCGACGCGGCGGCAGGCCGCGCGGGACGACGTCGCCGCGATCGGCTTCCTGCGCACGCTGGAGCGCGCCGATCCCGCGGTCATGCACCGCAGCGCGGTCTCGCTGCTGGCGGAGCGCCGGCCGAGCTTCCGTGAGCAGCTGACCACGCTCGCCATCCCGCGCGTCTTCATCGCCGGCGCGCGCTCCGGCATCGACGCCACGCCCCTGGGAGCGGGTGGCGTCACCACGGTCACCATCCCCGGCGCGGGGCATTCGCTGATGGACGAGAACCCGGACGGATTCGCCCGGGCGATCGCGGCGGCCAGCCGGCGCCCGTGACGCGCCGTCGCAGGTGCGGTGCGCCGGTTCCCGGACGCACCGCACGCCGCGGACAGCGGCGGATCGTTGGCATGGTCGCGGTCGGCGACCGTCGACCTCGAGCGGCTGGACCGGACGGTCCTGAATTGGCCATCCGGGGGCTGGATGCGTACGCCAATGTCTTGCGCGCTCGAGGGACCACATGCCGGGCGAACTTGATCCGCTTGCCAATAGCGTAGACAATGCAGAGACAGCAATCATCCCATTGTTACGGAAGTCTCAGGGAAGTTGCGCCGGGCAGCCTGGCGCCGGGCCCACGTCTACCTGTACGGCATTGTTGCCGGTCGGCGCCAGTGACGGCTCATGGGGGAGCAGCATCAGTGGCAAAGGAGCGTTCACCGTTCGGCGAGCTGCTACGCGCGCACCGCCTCCGCCTCGGCCTGTCGCAGGAGGGGCTGTCGCAGCGCATCGACGCTCAGATCCAGCGCGATCCCGCGCTGGCGGAGTTGGGCGGCCTCACGGCGAAGGCCATCTCGAATCTCGAATCATCGCGCGACCCCGCCCGCTTCGTGCGGCCACGCCCGCTGACCGTCCGCCTGCTCGCGACCACGCTCGGCATTGCGCCGGGCAGCCCGGAGGAAACCGCCTTCCTGGCGGCGGCCGATGCCACGCGCGAGCGCGCTGCCCGCGATGCGGCGTCCGCCGCCACCCACGACGCGCCCGACCTGCACCAGCCGCACGCGGCATTCATCCCCGCCGGCCGCGAGGACCATCTCCAGCACCTCCAGGGCCTGCTCGAGAAGGCGCTGGCCGGCCACCCCCAAATCGCCCTGCTGGCCGGTGAGCCCGGTGTCGGCAAGACGTGGCTGATCACCGAGATCTGCCGGTTGGCCCAGCATGGCGCGCCGGAGATCGTCGTGGCCTGGGGCGAATGCACCGGCGGTGCCGCGGCCGCCGAGCCCTACCTGCCCTTTCGCCAGGCGCTGGCGCATGTCCTCGGCGGCGCATGGGGCGGTCCGGGGACGGCCGCCGCGGAACGCCGGGCGGAGGTGCTGGAGGACCTGCTCTCCCAGGCGCCCGCACTCGTCGGCTCCTACATCGACGAGGCGTACCTCATCCAGCAGGCGACCGAGATCGGCGTCGCCGACGCCGCCTGGCGGGACCGGCTGAGCCAGATCGTCGCCCGCCGCGGCGGCACCGACATGCAGGGGCGTTTCGACCAGGTCGCGCACCTGGTGGCGACGCTGGCGTCGCGACGACCGCTCATCCTGGTGCTGGAGGACCTGCACTGGGCCGACGAGCGCACCTGCGCCTTGCTCTTCCACCTGCAGCGTCGCCTGCACCGCCGGCGGGATGTGCCGGTGCTGATCGTCGGCTCCTACCGCCCGAGCGACCTCGTGCCACAGCCCGACCAGCCCCACCATCCGCTCGAGCCGGTGATCAACGAGATTGGGCGCTATCTCGACCGCGCCCTCATCGACCTCTCGACCTCGATCGGCGCCGACCGGGGCCGCGCCTTCATCGACGCGCTGCTGGACCAGATGCTCGACGGCGAGACGGGCGAGGTCGGCGACATCCTCTTCGCGCGCACGAAGGGCTATCCCCTCTTCGCCGTGGAGCTCCTGCGCTGGCTCCGGGAAACGGGCGCCTTCGTCCGCGCCGGCGATGGCCGCTGGCGGCTGACGGCGAACCTCTCCGGCGTCACGATGCCCGGACGGGTGCGCGCCGTGATCGCCGGACGCCTCGCGCGGTTGCCGGAGGCGCTGCGGCGGATCCTCTCGGTCGCGGCGGTGCAGGGCAGCCTGTTCACGGTCGAGGTCGTGGCGGGGATGCTCCAGCTCGCGCCGGACGAGGTCGACACGCTGGTCGACGACCAGCTCGGCCGGCGCCATCGCCTGGTGAGCGCCGTCGACAGCGTCACCGTCGCCGGCAAGCGGCTCTACCGCTATCGCTTCGTCCATGCGCTCTACCAGGAGTATCTCTACGAGACGCTCACCACCCGCGAGCGGGAGCGACTGCACGGGGACATCGCGGCCTGCATGACCAGGCTGCTCGGCGCGGAGGCCCACGGCGGCTCGGCCGAGATCGCGTTCCACTACGAGCACGCCGGGGACCAGGCCGGGGCTGCCGCCCATGCGCTTCAGGCCGGACGCCATGCCAACCAGATGGCCGGCTATGAGATCGCGGCGGACTGGTTCCTGCGCACCATCGCGCTCGGCGAGGCCGCGGGCCGCACGGAGTTGATCGGGCGGGCCCGCAATGGCCTCGCGGGGACCCTGCGCAGCCGGGGTGAGTCCGAGGAAGGGGCCAGGGTGGCCCTGTGCGCGCTCGAGGAGGCGCGGCGGCATGGCCATGCCGCCGTCGCGGCCGAAAGCCAGGCGATGCTGGGGCTCTTCGCCTTCGACCGCGGCCGGCACGAGGAGGCCGCCACCTTCCTGCGCGATGCGCTTGCCGAGTACCGCGCGCTGAACGACCTGTCGCAGGCAAGCGGCGTCAAATCGCTGCTGAGCCATGCCTGCTTCGGGCTCGGCGCCTACGACGAAGCGCTGGCGCACGCCCGCGGCGCCCACGAGACGGCGGTGGCGATCGGCAACGACGGCTCTGCCGCCGAGTCGCTGATGGCGGCCGCGAACTGCGAGGTCGACCTTGGTCGGTACGCGCAGGCAATCGACGCCTACCGGGAAGCCGCCACGATCTACCGTCGCGCCGGCGACCTGCGTGGCGAGGCGATCTGCCAGCTCAACACGAGCCTGTGCCTGATCCAGCTTGGGGACGCCCATGGAGCACGCGACGTGCTGGCGACGGCCAAGTCTCTGTGCGTCGAGCTGCGCCTGCTGCGCCTACAGGCCGCCGCCGATCACTATCTGGGGTTGGCGCATGAGGCCGCGGGGGACATGAGAAGCGCCGCGCACGCCTTCGTCGCCGCGCGCGACCGGCGTCGCAGCCTGGACCAGGAGGGGCTGGCGATCGACGCGGTGGCGGGGCTGCTGCGCCTGGCGACGGCTCGGGACGAGCGGGAACGGATGCGGGAGCTCGCCACCGAGGTCGACGGGTGGATCGCCGCGAACGGGGTCGTCGGGATCGAGGACCCGATCACGGTGTACCTGAGCTGCGCCGCGGCGCGACGGGCCCTCGGAGAGGACGAGAACGCGTCGGCGCAGATCGAGGCCGGGCGGGCGCTGCTGCTGGAGCGCGCCGGCCGGATCGCCGACCCCGACGCGCGCCGGAGCTACCTGGAACGGGTCCCGGCGAACCGGGCGCTGCTGGCGTGGCGATCCGATGAAGGATCGGTTGACGTCCCGGAGGCGTCCTTGTAGCCCCGGGTCTTGTACCCGGGGGATGCGGATCGCTCTGGGGCCCGGCAACGTCGGGGACAAGGCCCGACGCTACCGGGGCGATCGGCCGTTCCGGAGTTGCATCGCCGTTGTGGCGAGCGGAGGTCGGCCCTTTTGGCCGACCGTACGAGGTTGGGAAGCGGCGACTGCCCCTCATGGGGCCACATCGTCCAGAAACAGCGCGTGGGTGCGACCTCGCTCCAGGTCGCACCCACACTCTTGCTGGGAGGCGGAGGAGCGGAATGATCTCCCGCAGCGAAGACGCTTCCAGCAGCCCCACGCACCACTCTTTCAGGATAGGAACACATGGGCGAGGGCGCACCCCACTGTTACGGAAGTTTCACGGAAGTTCCGGGCCACATCGCGCGGGCCGGCGCTGGAAACGCAACGCGCCGGGCGCGTCGCGAGCCCTGAAAGCCCGCTTCGCGCCCGGCGCGTTCGGCGTCTGGAACCGGGAGGGCGCTACGCCTCGACCAGCACGCCGTCCTCGTCCACCTTCTCGCCCTCATTGCCATCGTAGGCGAGGCGACCGGCCAGCTCCGGCGAGGCGGCCTTGATCTGGTTGCGGATGTTGTCCAGCACGTCCGGGTTGTGCTTGAGGAACGCCTTGGCGTTCTCCCGGCCCTGACCGAGCCGATCCTCGCCGTGGTAGAACCACGCACCGCTCTTGCGGACGATGCCGAGGTCCGTGGCGACGTCGAGGACACTGCCGGCGACGGAGATGCCCTCGTTGTACATGATGTCGAATTCGGCCTGGCGGAACGGCGGCGCGACCTTGTTCTTGATGACCTTGACGCGGACGCGGATGCCGGTGGCGTCCTGGCCGTCCTTGATCGTCTCGATGCGGCGAATGTCCATGCGGACGGAGGCATAGAACTTCAGCGCGTTGCCGCCGGTCGTCGTCTCCGGGTTGCCGAACATGACGCCGATCTTCATGCGCAGCTGGTTGATGAAGATGACGCAGGTCTTGGAGCGGTTGATGGCGCCGGTCAGCTTGCGGAGAGCCTGGCTCATGAGCCGGGCCTGCAGGCCGACGTGCGAGTCGCCCATGTCGCCTTCGATCTCGGCCTTGGGCACGAGCGCGGCGACCGAGTCGACCACGATCACATCGAGCGCGCCAGTGCGCACCAGCGTCTCGGTAATCTCCAGCGCCTGCTCGCCGGTGTCCGGCTGCGAGATCAGCAGATCGTCGAGGTTGACGCCCAGCTTGCCGGCGTAGACCGGGTCGAGCGCGTGCTCGGCGTCGATGATGGCCGCCATGCCGCCCAGCTTCTGGGCCTCGGCGATGACGTGCATGGCCAGCGTCGTCTTACCTGACGACTCCGGGCCGTAGATCTCGACGATGCGCCCGCGCGGCACACCGCCGATGCCGAGCGCGAGATCGAGGGCGATGCTGCCGGTCGGGATCGCGTCGACCTGCATCGGGTTGGTCTCGCCGGGACGCATCTTCATGATGGATCCCTTGCCAAACTGGCGCTCGATCTGGGCGATCGCGTTGTCGACCGCGCGTGTTCGTTCCGTCTGTTCTGCCATGGGAACGGCCTGTCCTTCCCGAACGCGTCCCTGCGCGTTCCTGCCTGGCGCTTCTGCGCTCTCTGCCTGGTCGTGACGTACGGTGAGACGCTGTGCTCAAGAAATCAGGTCACGCCATGTGTCGCACCTGCAACGACGCTCCGGAAGCGCGCCGGCGTGCCATCGCACCGCCACGCACGCATTTCCCGTTCCGCTCGCCTCCCTCGTGTGAGGCCACAATACTCCGCGCATGTGCCCTCCGCAAGATGCGAACGAATGTTCGATTGCACCCCCAATACTACCGTATCGCGAGGCTCGGGTCAACGTGTGGATGCCCGGGGAGGCATGGGACATGGCAGCGAACGTACGCCTCGACAGGGAGGGCACAACCGTCGTACGGGCGGACCCGGCCGAGCCCTTCAGGTCCGCCCCCTCTCACTTCAGGGGGCGATCACGGGGATCGCCCGTACGCTGGCTGACGCCGCAGGTGCAGCACACGAGGCCCGGCGCCAGGGGCATGGGCCGCCGAGCCCCCGGACGCCCCGGGCATTGCAGCCCGGGGCTACTGGAGCTTGCCGCGGGTCTCGGTCGGCCAGATGGCGACGACGCACTCGTCACGGGCGGCGATGAGCTGCTCGTGCAGGTGCACCGCCTGATCGCTGTAGCCGATGTGCAGCCGCAGCCGGTCGCCGACGCGGGGCGTCTCGCACGGCCCGGTGAGATGGATGGTGCCGTGCTCGGCCGAGAAGGCCATGGCGGCGACGTTCGGCAGCGACGGGGCCTCCGGCGGCCGGTTCGAGGGGTCGACCGACTTCCGGCCGGCGTCGACGATGATGCGGTCGGGCGCCGGGCGGCTGGTGACGGTGACCATCAGGGAGAGCGCCGGCTGCACCGGCACGTCGAGCGCCCGGTAGAATCCGTCGCCGAAGATGCCGCCGCCGGCCTGGACCTCCGTCACGCCCTCGATGTCGAGCACGTTGAGGAAGGTGCCCGTGCCGCCGCAGGAGACGATGTCGACCGGCATCCCGGCGGCGCGGACCGCCTCGGCCGTGTCGACGAGCTGCCCGACGGCGGTGCGGATGGCGGTGGCACGGGGATCGGCCTCGTTGATCGCGCAGGCGTGCCCCTCCCACGCCATCAGGCCCGCGAAGCGGAGGTGGCGCAGTTCGCCGATCGCCTGGGCCAGCTCGACGGTTGGCGCACCGGGTTGGGTGCCGGCGCGGCCCATGCCGGAGTCGATCTCGATCACCACGCGCGGCGTCGTGCCGGCCTCGGCCGCCGCGGCGTCGAGCTGGCGCGCGCCGTCCATGCTGTCGACGGCGCAGATGACGTCCGCGAGACGGGCGAGGTTGGCGAAGCGGCGGGTCTTGATCGGCCCGACGACCTGGTTGGCGATCAGGATGTCGCGCACGCCGGCGCGGGCGAAGACCTCCGCCTCGCTCACCTTGGCGCAGGTGATGCCGAAGGCGCCGGCATCGAGCTCGAGGTTCGCGATCGCGGGCGACTTGTGCGCCTTGGCGTGCGGCCGCCAGCCGATGCCGCGCTCCGCGAGCGCGGCGGCCATCAGCGCCATGTTGGCCTGCATGGTGTCGATGTCGACCAGCAGCGCGGGCGTGTCGATCTGGTCGAGCGAGGAACCGATGAGCGTCGTCAGCATGGCAGGCCTTCCGAGTCAGTCAGGGCGTCACAACGGTGGCATTGTAGGGCCAATCCCAGCCCCGTCATACCCCATGCGTCAGCAGCGGATCGGCCATGTCTCCCCAGGTATCCGGCGCCGGCGGGTCGGGGTGTTGCACGCGTCGCAGGGTTTGTATACTGTATGGCATCGTACCAGCGAAGGAGTCAGCACGATCAGAGGCGAAGCGTCGCCACGGGGCCTTTGTCTATGTCGCGGATGAGTCGCCGTGCAACCGGCGGGGAGCAGAACTGCAGCCATGTCTCATTCTGATAATTCTTTCGACTGTCCAGAGTGCCGCGAGATCGAGCGCATTGGCCGTGCGATGACCCGGCGCACCGCGCTCAAGGGTGCGGCCGCGCTTGCCGCAGGGGCGGCGGTCGCCGGCTCGGTCGCCGGCGCGGGCGCGCAGGGCACGCCGGAGGCGTCGCCCGCGGGACCCCAGGTCGACCCGACCAAGGACCAACCGCAGCAAACCTTCCCGCTGGCGTCCGAGAAGAAGACCCTGCGCGTCATGATCCCCTCGAGCCCCAACGTGCAGGACTTCACCAGCAATGAGTTCACGGCCTGGCTCGAAGAGCGCACCAACGTCCACATCGAGTGGGAAGTGCTGCCGCTGGATCCGGACGGCACGGCCAATACCGCGCTCAACGTCCGCCTCGCGTCCGGCGACTACTCGGAAGTACTCCTGAACTTCAGCCCCACGCCGTCGGTGCTCCAGCTGTACGGCGAGCAGGGTGTCTTCAAGCCGCTGAACGACTACATCGATAACCTGGCCGTCTACTCCAAGGCCGCGTTCGAGCAGTATCCGCTGGCGATGCGCGCCTCGACCGCGACCGATGGCAACATCTACTCGCTGCCGCAGATCAACGACTGCTTCCATTGCTCGATGGCTCAGAAGCTGTGGATCAACCAGCAATGGCTCGACACCCTCGGCGTCGAGGCGCCGACGACGACCGATCAGTTCGCCGAGGTGCTCCGCGCCTTCAAGAACAACGACCCCAACGGCAACGGCAATGCCGACGAGCTCCCGCTCACGGGATCCACGCTGCTGTGGCATGGCCGCCCGGAGGAGTATTTCGCCAACGCCTTCCTGTACCACCCCGGCGTTGAGCTACGCCTGACGGTGGTCGACGGCAAGGTGACGCCGATCTACACCCAGGATGGCTGGCGCGAGACGATCAAGTTCCTTGCCGGCCTGTTCGCCGAAGGGCTGATCGACACCGAGATCTTCACACGCGACCGCGACCAGGCTCGCGCCGTCGGTGACGGCAACGGCGGCCCGGACATGATCGCGGGCGCGGTCGCGGCCGGCTGGTGGGGGGAGTTCACCACCTACACCTCGGGCGCCGAAGGTCCGTGGCAGCAGTACACCGCGCTGGCGCCGCTGGAGGGCCCGGGCGGCGTCCGCTACGCCGGCTACAACCCCTACATCGCCGCCAACATCGGCCGGTTCATCATCACCGACAAGTGCGCCGATCCCGAGCTGGCGTTCACATGGGCCGATTCGCTGATGGAGATCGAGGCCACGACCCGCTCGATCCACGGCGTCATGGACCGTGACTGGGCGTGGGCGACCGAGGGCGAGAAGGGCATCAACGGCGAGCAGGCGATCTGGCGCAGCATCACGAACATCGCGAACGTGCCGAGCCAGAACGCGCACTGGTCGCAGGCGGGCCCGAGCTTCCGCTCGAACGCCTATCGCCTGGGCGAGTACGTCCCCGAAGAGGATGCCCCGCGGCACGTCGAGGTCATCCTCTACAACCAGACCAAGGACAAGTACGAGCCCTACAAGCAGCCGGATGAGATGACGCTGCCGCCGCTCTACTTCGGTGAGGAAGCGTCCCAGTTCATCGCCGAGCTGCAGCCGACGATCAAGGCCGCCGTGGACGAGTTCCTGGCACAGTGCGTGACGGGCCAGCAGGACGTCGAGCAAGGGTGGGAGGGATACCTCTCCTCGCTGGAGTCCATGGGCCTGCAGCAGTTCGTCGCCTATCACCAGGAAGCCTTCGACGCCACCAGCGGCAGTTAGCGGCAACGACTCGACGAGCTCTGGGCCGCCGCGACATCCCGCGCGGCGGCCCGGGCATCCACAATGCCAGAGATTCCCATGCATCATGTCACACCGGCACAGCGGGAATCGCGCACGTAGAGGAGCGATCGCCCATGTCAGGTCACTTCACCCGTGATACAGGCGCGGACCGGACATTCACCATCGTCAATTACGCTTTGCTGTGCCTGTTCCTGGTGTCGGTCGCCTATCCGCTCATCTACGTCGTCAGCGCGTCGATGAGCAGCCCATCGGCCGTGATCTCCGGGCGCATGTGGCTCTGGCCGGTGGACTTCACGCTCGCGGGCTACCGCGCGGTCTTCGACAACCCGCGGATCCTCACCGGATTCAAGAACTCCGCCTTCTACACACTCGTCGGCACGACCGTCAGCGTTACGCTCACCATCCTGGCCGCCTACCCGCTCTCCCGGAAGGATCTGACGGGGCGGGGGCCGATCATGTTCCTGTTTCTCTTCACCCTCCTGTTCGGCGGCGGGCTGATCCCGACCTATCTCGTCGTTCGGGAGACGGGGCTGCTGAACACCCGCTGGGCGCTGATCATCCCCGCGGCCCTGTCCGTCTACAACATGATCATCACGCGCACATTCTTCCAGGCGACGATCCCGGACGAGTTGCTGGAGGCCGCGCAGCTGGATGGCGTCAGTGACTTCCGGTTCCTGCTCGACGTCGTGCTGCCGCTGTCGATGCCGATCGTCGCGGTCAACGCGCTCTTCTACGCGGTCGCTCAGTGGAACCAGTATTTCAACGCCCTTATCTATCTCACCGACCAAGGGCTCTTTCCGCTCCAGCTGATCCTGCGCGAGATCCTGATCCAGAACCAGGTCGACCTCTCCAAGATCGGCGATATCGCCCAACTGGAGCAGCGACAACACCTTGCGGACCTGCTGAAGTATTCCCTGATCGTCGTCGCAAGCCTGCCCGTGCTGGTGATCTACCCGTTCGTCCAGCGCCACTTCGTGCGGGGTGTGCTGATCGGCTCGCTCAAGGGCTAGGCCGGCGCCCGGTCGCCACGAGGAGGGACACGCAATGCAGCAACCGATCGTTGGTCGGGTCGATACCGACGTCACCGCGCCGCCCGTCGTCGTCAAGCCGGCGAAGCGGGCGCGCCGCCGGGGCGGCGTGCTCGCCGGGATGAAGCGCAGCTGGCAGCTCTACGTGATGCTCGCGCTGCCTTTTGCCTGGCTCATCGTCTACCAGTACATCCCGATGTGGGGCGCACAGATCGCCTTTCGCGACTACAAGGCAAGCGGTGGGTTCGCGGGCATCTCGCAGTCGGAATGGATCGGGCTGGACCACTTCCGGAAGTTCTTCAACTCATACAACTTCTGGCCGATCCTCAAGAACACCATCGTCCTGAACGTCTATTCGCTGATCGCGGGGTTCCCGCTGCCGATCATCTTCGCCCTCGCGCTGAACTACGTCCGGCAGCGGTGGTTCCAGAAGTCGGTGCAGATGGTGAGCTACGCGCCGCACTTCATCTCGATCGTCGTCGTGGTCGGCATGCTGCTGCAGTTCCTCTCCACCGGCGGCCTGGTCAACCAGCTGCTCGGGCTGTTCGGCGTCGACCCGATCCCGTTTATGAGCGAGCCGCAATACTGGAAGTCGATCTATGTCTGGTCGGGGGTGTGGCAGAGCCTCGGCTTCAACTGCATCATCTACCTCGCGGCCCTCTCCGGCATCGATCCGACGCTGCATGAGGCGGCGATCATCGATGGCGCGAACAAGCTGCAGCGGATGCGGGACATCGACCTGCCGGGCATCCTGCCGGTCGCGGTGATCCTCCTGATCCTGAACATGGGGACGCTGCTGAGCACGGGATTCGAGAAGGTCATCCTTCTGCAGAACCAGCTCAACATGAGCACGTCGGAGGTGATCGACTCCTACGTCTACCATGTCGGCCTTGCGTCGCAGGTGCCGCAGTTCGCCTATGCGGCGGCGATCGGGCTCTTCAAGTCGGTGATTGGGTTGGTCCTGATCCTCTCGGTGAACATGCTGGCGCGGCGGATGAAGACGGCGTCGCTCTGGTAGGGGTCGTTGCGGGATCGATATCGATGCGTGGACGGCGGGAGGGCGGTGTGCCCTCCCGCTTTTGCGTTGTTATTGTCAGGCTGCCACGTGAAATAACGTGGCCGCTGGCCATCTGAGGCTGATTCGGGGGTGGTTGGCCATCTGGGGCGGGGCATTCTCGCCCGCAGGGTGATAGGGCGGACACGGGGTCCGCCCGTACGACGATGTCCAACGTGGCCGGGGTGACGGTCGGCCACAAGGGCCGACCGTACAGGAATACTGGCCCCGCTCCGACACCAGACGTCATCCCGAGCTTGTCGAAGGATCCCCCGGCCACGGGCCCGCCCGGGTGAGTTCCCCGCCGGGAACGAAAAGCGAAGGGGCCCCTTCGCGTCCCGGCCGAGCCCAAAGGGCGAGAAGCGAAGCGAGCCTTTCCCTACGGGGTGCTTGCGGCTGGGACGCCGTGACCAGGCACTGGGCCGGGGCGCAGGACGATGTCGTTCAGGCATGAAAAGGGGCCGGCGCAGGGCCGGCCCGTACGGGATTGCGCCTATCCCGATGTCACGTCCCGCCGCAGGAAGATCCAGTACGACAGCCCGACGAAGAGGGTGGTGTAGAGCAGTACCACGCCGAGCGAGATCCACTCACCACGCGAATCCAGGCCGTTCACCAGGACGTTGGAGACGTTGTACTCGATGCCGCCCTTGCGGATCGTCTTGAACGTGTCGCTGATCTGCCCCAGCAGGCCGAAGACGGTCGGCTCGATGAAGCTCAGGCCGAGCGCCCCGGCGATGGCGGCCGCGTTCGAGCGCGTCAGGGTCGCCATGAAGAAGGCGAAGGTGAGGATCGGCATGCTGACGACGATCGTGCGGATCGTGAACCAGAAGGCGTCGGCCAGCGCCGACATGCTGAAGGCGGTATCGACGCCGGCGATCAACGAGCTGACGATTGAGAGCAGCGCCGTCAGGGCCGCGACCACGAGCATGAAGACGACCGAGTAGATCAGCAGCGTCAGCAGCTTGGCGCTGATCAGCGCCGGGCGGCTCGTCGCCCGCGCCACGAGCGGCCGCAGCGTGTTCCAACTGAACTCGTTGCCCATCATGCCGGCGGCGATGATGACCAGCAGCACGCCACCGAAGAAGCCCAGGGCGATCGAGAGCCCGAAGTCGGTGAGCTGGTCGAAGGGCAGCGGCTCCTTGAGGTCGGCGGCGTTCTGGCCGGACGACACCATCGCGCCGATGGTGAAGCCGCCGTAGAAAAGGCCGGTGAGCAGGAAGGCGATGACGATGAGGATCCAGGACTGCGCGCGCTTGCGCATCCGGAAGAGCTCACTTCTGAGGAGGTGGATCATCGAAACACTAGTCTCCAGCGATATACCTGTCGAGGCGGCCTGAAGGGACAACCTTGTGTCCGCCGAACGTCGGGTCGAGACGAGGTCGACCCCTACCGGACCGGCTCGGCGCGTTAGACGGTCGACCCCTCCGTGAGCTCGAGGAAGAGGTTCTCCAGCGTGCTGCGCTTCGGCGTGATCGCGCTCGCGTAGATGCCGTGGGCGACCAGCGCCCGGTTCAGCTCGGCGCCGATCTCGAGCGGGGCGACGACGATGAGGCGGCCCTCCTCGACCGTCACCTGCTCGACGTGCGGGAGCGGGCGGAGGGCCTGCCGCGCCTCCTTCGGATCGGCGCCGGGGACCTCGATCTCGATGTAGCCGCCGCGGCGGAGGAGGTCGTCGACGCTGCCCTCGGTGATGAGCTTGCCGCGGCGGACGATCGCGACGCGGTCGCTCACCTGCTCGACCTCGTGCAGCATGTGGCTGGCGAGGAGCACGGAGTGGCCCTCGTCCGCCAGGCGGGGGATGATCTCGCGGATCTCGCGCTGGCCGGCGGGATCGAGGCCGTTGGTCGGCTCGTCGAGGATGACCAGCGCCGGGTCGGTGAGCAGGGTGGAGGCGATGCCGAGGCGCTGCTTCATGCCGAGCGAGTAGGTCTTGAACTTGTCCCTGGCGCGCTCGCCGA
Source organism: Thermomicrobiales bacterium (assembly GCA_035540335.1). Lineage (GTDB taxonomy): Bacteria > Chloroflexota > Chloroflexia > Thermomicrobiales > UBA6265 > UBA6265. The sequence goes on from DATLHE010000014.1 coordinate 21,416, forward strand.
GATTGACGAGCGTGAGCAGCTGCTCGATGCGGCCCTCCGGCACGCCGCCGACGGCGAGCGCGTGGGCCTTCAGATTGTCGCGGCCGCTGAGGTAGGGATAGAAGGCGGGGTTCTCGATGATGGCGCCGACGTGCTCCGGCACGAGCGCCTGATGGCCGGCCAGCTCGCGGCCCATGATCCGCACCGAGCCGGCGGTAGGCCCGATGAGGCCGAGGACCATGCCGACCGTGGTGCTCTTGCCGGCGCCGTTGGGGCCGAGGAAGCCGAGCACCTCGCCCTGCCGCACGGTGAAGGAGAGGTCGTCGACGGCGGTGATGTTCTTGAACCGCTTAGTCAGGCCGTCGGCCTCGAGCACGAGCCGGGTGTGCGGGTCCCGCTCGCCGAGTCCGGCGACGGAGGGCATCGTGCCGTGGGTTGGTGTGGTGGCTGGCGCGTCCAGTGTTGCGCTCACGTAGTCTCCCCTCTTTCCCGTGTGTTCATTCGATTGGACCGTTGCCAGGATGCAGTGCTGGGGTGGACTACAGATCGTTCTCGCATGTCACATTCCGCCAACAGTCAAAGTGTAGGAAGCGAAGGTAACGAGTTGGCGGGCATTCTGTGTCATTTGTGTGACAACGCTTACAGAATGTGAGGCATGGGTGCATGAGGAGGGCGGTCCGGGGGCGATGAGCCGGGGTCCGCGGTCGTAGCGGCGCGCCTCGACGAGGGGGCGCCCTGATGATCGACGTTGGCGGCCCCGGGCATTTCAGCCCGGGGCGACTGGAGAACGACGGGAGGGAGCAGGGCCGGCGCAGGTCGGCTACCGCCCCGCAGTTGTGGCCCGCAGGGGCAGGACCGACCGTACGGAGGGGGAAACGGCGTGCGGCGCGGGCCGCGGGAGGACAGTGAACGCGCGCCGGGGATTGACCATAAAGGCGTTGAGCGCGTTCACGTCCTCCCCTACGGGAGATCCGGCTCCTACCTGGCGACCTGCTGCATGGTGTCCATGCGCAGGAGCGACTTCCAGCTCGGGCGCTGGCCGTACATGAGGACGCCGATGCGGTAGAGGCGGGCCGCGACCAGCACCCCAATGATCGCCGTGAGGGCCAGCAGGCCGATGCTGAGGGCGATCTCCCACGGGGCGGGATGGCCGAGGAGGATGCGCGGCACGCCGGTGAACGGCGCCGTCAGCGGCACGATAGCGAGCACCTTGGCGATGACGCTGTCCGGCTGCGCGAGCGTGTAGAAGGCGCCGAAGTAGCCGACCATGACGACCGTCATCATCGGCGCGACCGCCTGGTTGACCTCTTCCTGGCGGCTGACGAGCGAGCCGATGCCGGCGTAGAGCGAGCCGTAGAGGACGAAGCCGATCAGGAAGTAGACGAGGAAGACGCCGATCGAGCGCACGGTGAGCGCGCCGAACTCGACGTCGAGGATCGACTCGTTGGTAACGCCGAACGCCTCGGCGATCCGCCCCTGAAGGGCGAAGGCGATGCCCCCGACGAGCAGCATCGGGATGAGCTGCGTCAGCGCCGCCATGCCGATGCCGATCACCTTGCCGGCCAGCAGGTCGCGCGGGGTGGCAGCGTTGACCATGATCTCCATGATCCGCGAGCTCTTCTCCTCGACCACGCCCTGGGCGATCCAGGTGCCGTAGAGGACGATCGCCATGAACATCAGCAGCGTCGCGACGTAGGAGATCACGTACTCGGGGCCGGTAGGCTCGGTGTCCGCCTGGTTGTCCGCCGGGGCGACATTGGTCGCCGGCTGCACGGCGAACGACGGCGGCGCGATGGCTTGCTGGACATCCTCGGCGGGCACGCCGCTCTGCTGGAGGCGGTCCTCGAGGCTGATCGTCGTCGCGGCGGCGTAGATGCGCTGCGAGGTCGCGGTCGTCTTGCCGTCCTTGTTGAGGAAGGTAAATGCGATCTGCTGGTCGTCGCCACGGGTCACGACCAGCGCGTTGTCGACGGCGCCGTCCTCGACCTGCGCGCGGGCGTCGTCGAGCGTGCCGTCGCCGGTGTGGACGTCGATCGGCTCGACGCCGTCGCCGGCCGTCACGTAGGGCTGCAGGCGGTCGACGATGCTCGCGTTGGCGTCGTCGATGACCAGGAGCGTCGTGGCCTGGTTCTCATCGTCGCCGGAGATGACGCCGACGATGGTCGGGAGGCAGGCGATGATCAGCACGAAGAGAATTTGGAGCGCGGTGGTGATCTGGAAGCTGCGCTGGCGGAGCCGCGTCGTCCATTCCCGCAGCGCCACCAGGCGAATGCGCCGGAAATCAAGCATTGTGTGAATCCTTTCCCCTTCGGTCGGAGTCCGGTAGGGGCCGCTATTGTGGTCTCCCGACAACTCGTGGCATCCAACCGATCGCGCCCTTCGGGCGCGGCGAGCGGACACAAGGTCCGCCCCTACCAGTTGGTGGGTGGCCTAAACCGTGACGATATACTCTTCCTCGACCACCGGGGCGCCGGGACGGGCGTCGGCCGGCAGCTGGCGCACGAGCGTGAGGAAGACGTCGTTGAGCGAGGGATAGTCGATCTCGAAGCGCGTCACCGGCGCGTTGCGGCGCATCGCCTCCTGCAGCACCACGCGGGCATCGTCCTGCTCGGGGACGGCCATCTCGACGTAGTCCTCGCGGCGGCGGACGATGGTGACACCCGGCAGGTCGTCCAGCCAGGCGATGCGGGGATCGCCGGCGATGGCGAGCCGCACGTACTGCTCGCCGGTGCTCTGGCGGACCTCCGGCACCGTGCCGGCGATCATGAGGCGGCCGCGATGGATGATCGAGACGTCGTGGCAGAGCTCCTGGGCGTCGTCGAGCTGGTGGGTGGAGAAGATGATCGTCTTGCCGCGGTCGCGCATGGTCCGGAACGCCTGTTTCATCTGCTCGGCGTTGACGGGGTCGAGGCCGCTGAACGGCTCGTCGAGGATGAGGATGTCCGGGTCGTGGAGGACGGCGGCGAGGAACTGGATCTTCTGCTGGTTGCCCTTGCTGAGCTGCTCGACGGTCTTGCGGCGGTTCTCGGTGATCTGGAGGAACTCGAGCCAGGCGTCGAGCTCCTGCTTCGCCTTGGCCTTCGGCGCGCCATAGAGCTGGGCGAGGAAGAGGAGCTGATCCTCGACGATCATCTTGGGGTAGAGGCCGCGCTCCTCGGGCAGGTAGCCGAACTCCTTGCGCGGGATGTCCGAGATGGGGACGCCCTCCCAGGTGATCTGGCCGCTGTCGGGGCGGATGATGTCGAGGATCATCCGCATGGTGGTCGTCTTGCCGGCGCCGTTGGTGCCGAGGAAGCCGAAGATGCGGCCCGGCGCGACGGTGAACGAGACGTCGTCGACCGCGGTGAACTCGCCGTAGCGTTTGGTGATGTGGAGAATGTCCAGCGACATTCGCTCTCTCCTCCGGTGCGTGTGTGCCTGAGCGTCTGCGCGCTGCACGTCGTTCTGTTGTCGCCTGTAATGATGCCCCAGATTTGTTACAAGAGCGCGGCATGGGCTGCGGGTGGGGTGGCACTTACGACCACTGTCATCTTGAGCTTTGCGAAGAGCCTGTCCTGAGCGACGCGTGGGAATCCCCGCGCGACGTGCACCATGCCCCGGGTGTGGATGGGATTGCGGGCCGCATCAACTGCCCCTGCGGGGCAGCGGGCAGACATGAGATTCTGCCCCTACCCAGGGATTCCCACGCTGTGCTCTGGATCACAGGGTGATTGGGTTCCGGGGAAACCGTGTGGTTGCGAGCAGCGCTTCGCGTTGGGATCCTCGCATTCGCTCGGAATGAGGGGTAGCTGGGAGCGTGGCGTCCGGTAGCGTCGTGCCTCGGTGGCCGAGGACCGACACCGGCCCGAAGGGTCGCCACAGGTGCGGCACCGGGGCACGAGGCTCGGGGCTACCGGGGCGGGCGAATCTTATGTCCGGGCCTGTATGCTGTAGCGAGATGGACGCCGCATTGACGCTGGAAAGGACGTGTCCCCCGTGCCCGATCGCTCTCCCGCCACCACCGTACCGGTCGCGCCCCATGGCAGCTGGCCGTCGCCGTTCACCGTCGAGATGCTCACGGCGGGCAGCACCCCGCTGCGTGACGCCGGCTGCGACGGCACGGACGTCTACTGGATCGAGGGACGCCCGGCGGAGAAGGGGCGCTCGACGCTGGTCCGCCTGCGCGGGAGCGAGCGGCAGGAGCTGACGCCGGCGCCGTTCGACGTGCGCTCGCGCGCCCATGAGTACGGCGGCGGGGCGTGGGCGGCGGCTGACGGCATCGTCGTCGTCTCCAACGGGGCCGACAACCGGCTCTACGTCATCACGCCGGAGGACCAGACGCCGGTCGCGATCACGCCGGAGGGCGACTGGCGCTTCGCCGAGATGCAGATCGACCTCGCGCACCGGCGGATCATCGCCGTGCGGGAGGACCACAGCGTGCCAGACGCCGAGCCGGTCAACACGCTCGTCCAGCTGTCGCTCGACGGCCCGAACGAGGATGGCGGGCTGGTGATCGTCTCCGGCACCGACTTCGTCGCCTCGCCGGCGCTCTCGGCCACGGGCAATCGGCTCGCCTGGCTGTCGTGGAACCACCCGAACATGCCGTGGGACGGCACCGACCTCTGGTGCGCCGGGCTCTCGCCCGAGGGCGATCTGACCGACGTCCGGCTCGTCGCCGGCGGGCCGGACGAGTCGATCGTGCGGCCGCGCTGGGACGCCGAGGGGGCGCTGATCTTCGTCTCCGACCGAACGGGGTGGTGGAACCTCTACGCCGACCACGGGGGGCCGGTCCGGGCGCTCCACCCCATGCAGGCGGAGTTCGCCGAGCCGCAGTGGGTCTTCGGCATGTCGACGTGGGACGTGGCGCCCAATGGTGATCTCATCTGCGTCTGGACGCACGACGGGCTGTGGCACATCGGGCGGCTCGACCGCAGCGCCGGCACATTGACGCCCTACGACGTGCCCTTCATCGACATCGCCGGCGTCTGGGTGCAGCCGGCGGCGAACGCGGTGATCTTCCGGGGCGTGTCCGCCACCGCGCCCGGCGGCGTCGTGCGCATGGACCTGGACACGGGCGCGTGGGAGCTGCTGCGGGCGACGAGCGAGCTCGAGATCGACCCCGCGTTCGTCTCCATCGCGCGGCCGGTCTCGTGGCCGGCGGCGGACGGGACCACCGCTCATGGTTTCTACTACCCGCCGGTGAACCCGAACGTCGCCGCGCCGGAGGGCGAGCTGCCGCCGCTGATCGTGGACAGCCACGGCGGCCCGACCGGCGCCACGGCGTCGTCATTCAACCTGGAGACGCAGTTCTGGACGAGCCGGGGATTCGCGATCCTCGACGTCAACTACGGCGGCAGCACCGGCTACGGCCGGGAGTATCGCGAACGGCTGAAGGACCAGTGGGGGATCGTCGACGTCGACGACTGCGTCTCCGGCGCCGAGTTCCTCGCCCGGCAGGGGCTGGCCGACCCGTCCCGGCTGATCATTCGCGGGGGCAGCGCCGGCGGCTACACGACGCTGGCGGCGCTCACCTTCCGCTCCGCGTTCCGCGTCGGTGTGAGCTACTACGGCATCGGGGACCTGGAGGCGCTGGCACGGGACACGCACAAGTTCGAGTCGCGTTATCTCGAGGGGCTGGTCGGCCCCTACCCGGCCGCGCGCGACGTCTATCAGGCGCGGTCGCCGATCCACCACGTGGACCGGCTCGACAGCGCGATGCTGCTCTTCCAGGGGCTGGACGACAAGGTGGTGCCGCCCAACCAGGCGGCGACGATGGCGGAGGCGGTGCGCGCCAAGGGGCTGCCGGTGGCGCACCTGGAGTTCGCGGGCGAGGGGCACGGCTTCCGGGCGGCGGAGACCATCCAGCGGACGCTGGAGGCGGAGCTGTCGTTCTACGCGCAGGTCTTCGGTTTCACGCCCGCCGACGAGATGGAGCCGGTGGCGGTGGACAACCTGCCGGCGGGCTGACGCGCGTCACACGTGGATGGAACGAACGACGCGCGCGGGGAGGCTCCCCGCGCGCGTTCTCTTCGGGACAATGACACGTACGCCGCGCCGCGGCCGCTAGCCCTTCTTGGCGCCGCCGGTGAGCTTGGCCCACCACTGTTTGAGCTTGGTCGTGAAGCGTTCCATCGCGTCGCCTCCGTTTGTCTCCAGATTGCCCGTCTCTACGCCCATGATAGCAGTGGCCGTGCGGAATGGAAGGGGTCAGGCGCAAGCTCCATCGATCTGCTCTCGCATCCACCCGATCATCGTATCGACGTATCCCGGTGGAAACGCTGAACCATCCTCGAGATGCAGACGGTGATCGGCGTCTGGAAAGACGTGGATCGCGAGCTCTACGCCTCGGACGCCCACCGTCTCGCGCAGGATCTCTATGCTGCGCTCGACCGGGATGAGGACGTCGCGCTCGCCAAAGACGGCGAGTGTTGGACAGGTAACGCGCCGCAGCGCCCACAGCGGATCGAGCGGCTCCCCGGCGTTCAGCACGAAGAACTGCCACAGATCGGGATCGACCTCCCCGAAGTAGCCGAGCCAAGGCTTACCATACGCCGGAACGATCAGGCGGTCACGCATCTCGTCGTAGGGCATCGCAAGCTCGGCCGCGACGTGGAGCTCGTGCAGGAAGGCGTGGCCCCGAGCGACGTCCTCCTCCGCCCCACCGTCCCGCCGGAGTGTGCGCTCCATCCCGACGTGGTCCTGCGCGAAAGGGGTGAGCCCCGTACCGGAGTGAATCACGAGCAGCGCCACGCCAGGCTCCTGCGCCGCGACAAGCGGCGCTACCCAGCCGCCCTGACTATGACCCCACAGGCCGATGCGGCCCGGATCGATCGCGGGCTGCCCGCGGAGCCAGGCGAGCGCGGCTCGCGCTTCCTCCGCCCGGTTGGCGATCGTCTGGTGCCGCCAGTCGCCTGTGGAGCCACCGACCCCCTGCTTGTCCCATGACAACACGGCGAACCCGGCCGCAATCAGCCAGTCGCGAACCGGCGTAAAGAAGCCGCCGCTGTCGCGATCGTCCGGACCAGAGCCCTGCAACATGATGATTGCCGGATACGGCGCGTCACCCGCCGGGTGATGCAGGGTTCCCGCCAGAATGCGTCCCTCGAACGGAATGCGAGCGTGCGTCGTCGTGCCGGGCTCACGCATTGTCTTCCTGCTCCTCACGTATCCGGCCGATCTGCTGGCGTCGCCGGCGGCGGCGCTGCCAGGTGGCGTTGATGTAGCAGCCGAAGAGGAGGATGTGCGAGAGGAAATAGAGGACCGCGACGATCAGTGTGATGAGGCCGAGCAGCCGCCCGTAGCGGTTCACGCCGCCGACCAGCTCGATGTAGAAGGGAAACGTCTGCGTCAGCGCGACGAAGAGGAGCGCGGCGGCGAAGGTGCCGGGGAGCACGTCCAGCAGCGTCTGCCGGGCGTTCGGCACGAGCCGGTAGATGACGCCGAAGAAGAGCAGGGCGGAGAGGAACGCGATCAGGTAGACGGCGACCCGGTTGAACGTCGAGCTCAGCAGCAGCTTGTCGAGCGCCTCGGGCAGGTCGCGGATCAGCAGGTAGGTCGGCAAGATGGACGTCAGCGCGGCGATGAAGAAGAAGACGAGGAAGAGGAAGATGACGACGAACCCGCGCTGCTTCTCGAGCACGTAGCTGGCGTTGCGCACGCCGTAGATGCGGTTCATGCCGCGCGCCATCGAGCTGACAAGCCCGGTGCCCGCCCACGCGAAGCCGACGAGGCTGATGAGACTGATCAGCCCACTGTTCCGCCGCGCCTCCAGCGCCGCGCGGAAGGCGTCGGCCGAGCTCTGGCTGGTCGGGAAGAGCACGTAGATCGTCTCGATCGCCTGGCGCATCACCGCCTCGTTGCGCAGGAAGAGGCCACCGACGCCGACGAGCAGGAAGAACATCGGCACCAACGCGACCAGCGCATGGTAGGCGATGGCGGCCGCGAGGTCGCCCGCGTTCGCCTTGGTGTAGCCGCGATACATCCACCGTGGGATGAGCCAGACCTGCGACCACGATGATCGCTGGGTACGTCGCCAGAGGAAGGGCATGGCGGACGCAACCGCGTTGATCTCGCGCTGCTCGTCGACGACGTTGCCGATCCTGGAGTGGGCGGCGCTGTTGAGGTGGATCATGCGGCCTCCCGTTCCTGTGGCGGCTCGTCCTTGTCGCGGCCGAACAGGCGCTGGAAGAAGCCGCGTCGGCGGCGCGACGCCTCCTTGCGGACCTTGTCCTCCTGCTGGGTGAGGCGCTGCATCTCGATGAGCGGGCCGAACAGGCTCCAGCTCTCGGCGATGACGCCATCCTCGAACCGGAACGTCTCGGTGCCGTTGGCGATCATCCGCTTGCCGTTCGGGGGGATGCCCTGGAACTCGCCGACGTGCGTGCCGGTGAGCGAGACGCGGGCGACGACCTTGTCTCGGTCGGCGAGCATCTCGCGGGGCACGATCTCGCCGTCCGGGAAGGCGCTGCGGAAGGCGGCGACGATCTGTTTCAGGCCGTCGATGCCCGGGGCCTGGCCCGCCGCCGGGCTGTGGTCGACGAAGTCGGGCGCGACGATGCTCTCCAGGTGCTCCACGGCGCCAGTGGAGTAGGAGTGGTAGAGCTCGGCGACGATCGACTTGCGCGTCTCGCCGTCACGCGCGACGAAGAGGTCGGCGCTGATCCAGGCGGCGAAGACCGCCACCGCGGCGACGACGGCGACCTTGCCGAGGTTGTCCTGGAACGCGTCGTTGGCCCGCTGCACGATCGCCGCCTCCGGCAGCTGCACGATGACCGAGGCGCTGGGGGGCGCCTCGACGCCAGAGGTGGTGGCGTCGGTGACGCGCACCGGCCAGGTGGCGTAGACATACTCCTTGTCGTCGATCGGCGCGGCGGTGCCGGGCTGGCCCTGGCCGGCCAGCACCGCGTCGACGACCGGCGTGCCGACCTGGGAGGCGCCGATCTGCGCGTCCTGCGGCGGCCGCTGCAGCAGCAGGTTGCCCTGACTGTCGACGATGCGGACGATAGCGCCCTCCGGCAGGCTGCCCTGGGTGAGGAAGGTGTTCTGGCTCTCGAGGTCGATCATCGCGACGATGACGCGCTCGATCTCGCCGTTGCTGGCGCGGACCGGCGCGGCGAAGGAGATCACCGGCGCGCCGGAGAGGCGGTCGATGAGATAGGGACCGACGGTGAACGGCGCGCCCTGGAAGGCGGCGTCGATGAAGGCGCGGTTCGGGATGTCCCGGAGGGGCTCCGCCGCCGTGCTGCGGCAGAAGACGGAATCGTCGCGGTTCAGGACCCGCAGGTCGTCGTAGATGGCGTTGTCGGGATCGTTGACGAGGCGCTGGAAGAGGCCGGTGCAGGCGGAGGCGTCGTCGCCCTGCACTTCGGGCAGGCGGGCGAGGAGCGAGAGCTCGCGCTCGGTGCGATCCATCTCCCGGCTCTGGTCGGTGGCGGCGAGCTGCGCGAGCCGCTCGGCCTCGGCCTGGCCGGCGGCGAGGGCGTCCTGCCGCTGCTGGGAGGCGGTGTAGAAGAGCAGGCCGAGGGCGGGCAGGGAGGCGAGGAAGACGATGAGGATCAGCCGGAAGCGGAGGCTGCGCACGAGGCGTGTGCCCGCGAACCAGCGGAACGGTGCCGAGAACCTCCGCATGGCGCGTCCTCCTTGTCTGCGTCCCGGGGCGGTGATGGGCGATCACGATCGCGTACGTGCCGTCTGTACGCAATCATACTCAACTCGCGCGCCACGAGGCCGGAACAGGACGCGAAGGGCCCCACCGCACCTGGGACCCGTCAGGCCGGCATAGGGCGGCCACAAGGGCCGCCCGTACGGTGGATCTTGGCCCGCCCCCGACCCCACGTCATCCTGAGCACATGCGAAGGATCCTGGCTCTCTCCGGGCGATCGTGTTTCCAGACGCAGAGATCCCTCGACACGACTCCCCTGCTCCGCGGGCTCATCGGCCCGGCCAGGGGCCCGCCCGGGTGAGTTCTCCGCAGGGAACGAGAAGCGAATGGCTCGCCTGGCCGAACCCGGAGGGTGAGAAGCGGAGCGAGCCCTTGGGATGACGGTGGTGGGGCGTGCCGGGTTCGGGGCGCGTACGTCTTCATCACGGGACACGGGTCCAGGCGCCGACGAGGGCGGGCGAGGAGACGCAGCCGCGACCGGCGACCGCCTCGGCGCGGAGACGGTCGGCCAGCGTGTCGATGTCGACCTCGGCCTCGGTGACCACCCCGGCCCGGACCATGACCGGCAGCACCGAGCGGATGACGTCGGCGAGCATGGTCGGGACCGGGCTCTCGTCGCCACCGCCGATGACCGCCTCCATGATCATCGCCGGCTCCGGCAGGCCGGCCTGGATCAGCGTTTCGTAGAGCCGGGGGCCCATGCGCTGCTCGATGTTCGCCCGCCGCAGGGTCTCCAGCCACCAGCCGACGACGCGCGTGAGGAGCTCGCTCGGTGGCTCGGACACGAACGTCTGGAAATCGGCCTCGTGGAAGGCGACGATCGCGCCCGGACGCAGCATGGGCAGGAACCGGCGCACCACGGCCGCCGGATCCGGCTGGTACATGAGCACGAGGCGCCCGACCAGCGCGTCGAACGTGCCGTCCGGCACGTAGGTGGTGATATCGCCCTCGACGTAGGTCACGTTCGTCAGGCCGGCGACAGCCGCCCGGCCGCGCGCGATGGCGATGATCGATGGGTCGCGCTCAATGCCGATCACCTCGCCGTCGCGGCCGACCAGCTCGGCCGCCAGGAGCGCCACGTCCCCCGCGCCACTGCCGAGGTCGAGCACCCGCATGCCCTCGGCGATGCCGGCCTCAACGAAGAGCCGCCGCGTCATCGGCCGGAAGAGCGCGCTCTGCCGGATGAGCCGGGCGGTCTCCTCGGGCGTGTTGCCGAGGAGCGTGTCACGGCGGGACGATCCGGCATCCGGCGTCGTGGTCGCCTCGTTCATGTAGCTGCTCCTGATCCTGATGGTGATCGAACGACGAGTCTCTTTGGTTCAGGAGCATAACGATTGGACGTCAATGGAGCGTCAACGACCGGCCAGAGGCGTGGCGACCGGGGAGCCGCCAGGCGACGCGACGCTGACGAGCGCGAACCGCTCGTCCTCGCCCTTCAGGGAGACCGACTGCACGAAGCCGACGCCGGGCGCGTAGCGCTTCTCCTCCATCACCCCGGGCTCGAGCGGCGTCCACTCGTGGGTGACGACGACGTGATCGAACGGGCCGTACGGAACGGTGGCGGAGGCGTCGACCTCGACCACCTGCGCCATGTCCTCGGCCTCGCCGGCGAGGTACTCCTGCCGGTAGGCGGGTCCGGGCGCGGGGTGCGCCGGCATGACGATGCCCGGCAGGGCGCCGTCGACCCCGGCCTCCCATGAGCCCTCGGTGCTCGGCGGCTTGCCGCGCTCGTAGGCCGTGGACGCCTCACCGAAGTACCAGACGTTGCCGTCGCGGTCCTGCGCGTACCAGTCGTGGGTCTGCTCAACCAGCACGTCGTCCTCCCGCACCTCGTCGAGCACGACGACGCACGGCACGCCGAGGATCGTCTTCGTCTCCGTCGTCACGGTGACGTCGTTGTTCTGCGGCTGGCCGTCCTTCGTGCCCTCGTAGTGGAAGACCGTTCCGGGGACCAGCGGAAAATACGGATTGTCGACGCGTGCGACGAAGTTCGCCGGGTCGATGACGGGGCTGTAGGCGGCCGGCGTTGCCGGACTCGCGGCCACCGCCAGCGGGAAGAGAAGCAGCACGCCGATCGCGACGAGCCAGCTTGATGGGATCATGGTGGGGATCGCAGGGTGTCGGGCCATGAGTGCCTCCCGGATGCCGCGTGACGCGTGGGCCGCGCGATGGAGCGGCGCCGGCCTGCCTGACCGCGGGCCGGCAATCGGCCCCACCCTACCGGAAGAACCTGAGGGTAGCATGTGAGTCCGAGGCGAGGCTCAGGCGCCGGATGGCCCCCGGAAGATGAGCGCCCAGACCCAGGCGGAGATCGTTTCGGAGTCTTGCGTCATGCCGGTCTCCAACGGAGCTGCTGGACGGCGGCGCCAGCACCGGGCTGGTCGTCAATCTGCCGGCGGGCACCTACACCTGCTACTGCTCCGTGTCCGGCCACCCGCGGCCGGCATGTCCGGCACGCTGACGGCCGGGTCGTCGCCTCACTGGATCGGCAAACGCAACAGGGACTGCTCGTCATGAGCGGCCTCTGTTATTTTGTCGAATCACCTCACCGCGCCGGCGCGCGAATGGCATGGTTCGTGACACGCGAGCCGGCAAGCGATGTACCGGCGGGCCGCTGAAACACCATGCAAGGGGGGTAGCAATGGCGCAGGACCGCTTCGACGTCGGCGATAATGTGCGGTGGAACTCCGAAGCCGGGTTCGTCACCGGCCGGATCATTCGCGTGCACACCCGGGACACCGAGTACAAGGGCCACATGCGCCGCTGCTCCGAGGACGATCCCCAGTACGAGATCCAGAGCGACAAGACGGACCACATCGCCATGCACAAGGGCTCGGCGCTGCACAAGATCGACTGACCGGACGGCGAATCGTTGGGGCCGGATGTCACCCTACCGGGGCACGGCGACATCGCATCCTGCGTCGTATCCGGCAAGCTGACGGCCGCCACGAGCGCATCTCGTCGTCACGTCCGGTACCGGAAGAGCATGTCCTCGGGGTCGACCAGCGCGACCTCGACGCCGAACGCGGCGGGGTCCGGCAGCAGCGCGCGCAGGTCGCGCGCGGTGGTCAGCGTGTCGACGCCCGCCGCGCGGATCCGCTCCGCGATCCCCTGGGCCAGGCGGACCATCAGCGCGAGGTCGGCGTTGGACGCGTGGATCATCCACATCAGGCGCTCGATCCGGAAGGCGCCCATCAGCTGCGTGCTCTCCACGGCGGCGACGCCCGCGAGCACGTCGTAGTGCACGACGTTGCCGGGCAGGCGGTCCAGCTCGTCCGGGAGCTCCTGCTCCTGGGGATTGCTGGGGTAGATCTCGCCCAGGAAATCCATGACCGGAGCGCGCAGGGTCAGGCGGCGCTCCCGCTCGGCGGCATCCACGCCCGGAAACATGCGGATGCGGATCTCCATCGTGCCGAACGGCGCCGCGCCCGGCTCCAGCGGTCGATACCCCTGCGCCACGGTCGTGCCCGCGAACGAGAGCTCCCACGGGAACATGGCCGCGGCGCCCGTGCCGGTGAGCGCCGCCAGGAATCGTCGTCGATGCACGCGTTCGTCCCTTTCGCGTGTTCCCCTGCCCCTCCCCTTACCGGCTGGAACGCCCGGGACGGCGATCGGGTTGCGCGGGGCGACGACCGAGGCGCGCGGCACGGGAGGGCCCATTCGACGTCGCTCGCGCGCAGCGGCGCCCGCAGGGGCAGGGCAGGCTCGTGAACGCGCCGCGGCGGCGTGCCCCTTAGGTCGGCCACAAGGGCCGACCTTACGGAGCGCGGAGACGGAGCAGGGCAGCGCGGGGCGCGGCCTCAGGCGCCGAGGAGATACGTCTCCAGGAAGCTCGCCATGTCGCGGAACGCCTTCAGCTCATTCTCGCGCCTGGTGAAGCCATGTCCCTCGTCGTCGTAGACGTCGTAGCGGACGTCGACGCCGCGTGCGCGCAGCCGCTCGACGATCTGGTCGCTCTCGGCCTTGACCACCCGTGGGTCGTTCGCGCCCTGGATGACGAACAACGGCGCCGTGATCTGGTCGACGTAGGTGATCGGCGAGCGCGACATCAGGAAGTCGACCTCCGACTCCGGGTCGCCGACCCACTGCGCCATCATCCGCCGCCACGTCGGCGGCACCGCCTTGGCGAAGGTCACAAGGTTGGACGGGCCGACGAGATCGACCGCGCACGCCCAGTAGTCCGGCAGCCGCGTCACGCACGAGAGCGTCGCGAAGCCGCCGAACGAGCCGCCGTAGACGCCGATCCGGTCCCGGTCGACCCAATCCTGGGCGTGAAGCCACTGCACGGCGGCCTCGAAGTCCTTCAGCTCGTCCCCGCCCCAATCGTGGTGGATCAGCTTCTGGTAGCTCTTGCCGTAGCCGGAGGAGCCGCGAACGTTTGGCGCGAGAATGGCGATGCCGCGGCTGGCGAGGTACTGGTAGAAGCCGGTGTACATGTACTGCGGCCGCTCCTGCGCCTCGGGGCCGCCGTGGATCGAGAGCAGCACGGGCAGCTTGCCGGTGACACCCGCGGGCCGGTACAGGAACGCCGGGATCTCGCGGCCATCGAAGGTCGGGTAGCGGATCAGCTCCGGCCGCGTCAGGTCGGCCTCGTCGACGCCGCCGAGCGCGCTCTCGGTGATCTGCGTGACGTCACCGGAGACGAGGTCGACGACGAAGATCTCCGACGGGTGAGTCGGCCGCTGCCAGAGGACGCCAAGCTTGCCGCCCGGCCCGGAGAGGCGCATCGTGCCGAGCACGCCCCCGGGCAGTTCAATCCGCCGTGCCTCGCCGTCGCCGGCCAGCTCGCGGACGTAGACGCGCGAATACCCGTCCTCGTTGACCGACCAGGCGAGCCAACGCCCATCGGTCGAGACGGTGGCCTCCTCGACGTCCCACTCAGGCGCCTCGACCCACTCCCGGGTGTCGCCATCGAGCCGGTGGAACGCCAGGCCGGTGAACTCCCGCCCCTCGTCCGTCTGGAGGTAGAAGCCGGAGCCATCGGCCGCCCAGCCGCAGGGAAAGGCGATGACCTCGCCCTCGTGCGGGGTGAGATGGCGCGACGTCCCGGCCGCGACATCGACCAGATGCAGGTCGGTGTTGGTGTTCGAGTGCAGCTGCGTGACCAGCAGCTGCGTGCCGTCCGGCGACCAGCCGCTCGGGTAGAAGACGCCATCGCCCGCGACGGGGCGCCGGGACTCGCCGGTCACGACATCGCGAATGATGATGTCCTGATCGGTCGGCTCGCGGTCGTTGCCGGCGTAGGCGATATGACGGCCGTCCGGCGACCAGCTGCCGCCCCATCCGAGGTAGTTCTGCACGTCGGGCTCGGAGGGGATCTGGTCCGGATTCCCGCCCTGGGGCGAGACCGTGTAGACCTGGTTCATCTCGTTGCCGTCGCGGTCGGCGGTGAAGAGCAGCGTCGCGCCGTCCGGCGACCACTCGATCTCCCGCACCGCCTGCGCGGCGGAGAGGGTGACCTGGTTCGGGAAGCCGCCGGCGCTCGGCTGCCGCCAGAGGTTGAACTGGCCGGAGGTGTTGACCGAGTAGGCGACCTCGGCGCCGTCGGGAGAGAACGCCAGCGCACCCTGGTAGCGGCGGATCGCGGTGTACTGGTCGAAGGTGGGGCGCGAGCGCTGGCGGGTGCGCGTCGCCGTCGTTTTCGATGCGGATGCCATGGTGCGTGTCCTCACTCTGTCGCGCATGTGGCCGTCGCCCCATCGTAGGGCAATTGACGAATCGATGCGATGCCGGAGAATGCCATCTCAATGGCGGCCACGCCATCGTTCGCGTGGACGAGCCTGTCCTGAGCAACGCGAATGGATCCGCCCCATGAGGGCGGACATAGCGTCCGCCCGTACGCACCCATGAGCCACCGCAACCTCACAGGAGCCCGTTTCCCGATGACCACCGAAACCACGACCCAGCTCAGCGCCGCCCTCGCCTGGGCCGAGGCGCACCGCGACGACGACCTCGCCGACCTGCTGCGCCTGCTGCGACAGCCGAGCATCAGCGCCCAGAACGTCGGCGTGCCGGAGTGCGCGGCGCTGGAGGAGGCGCTGCTGCGCGACGCGGGCCTCGAGACGCGTCTGCTGGAGACCTCCGGCCACCCGATGGTCTACGGCGAGTGGTTGCACCAGCCGGGCAAGCCGACCGTCCTCTTCTACGGCCACTACGACGTGCAGCCTGCGGACCCGCTCGAACTCTGGCACTCCGAGCCATTCGAGCCGGACATCCGCGACGGCCGGATCTACGCCCGCGGCGTGGCCGACAACAAGGCGCAGCATTTCAGCCACATCGCCGCCATCCGCGCCTGGATGAAGACGGCCGGGTCGCTGCCGATCAACGTCAAGGTGCTGCTGGAAGGCGAGGAGGAGGTCGGCAGCCCGCACCTGGACGAGACGGTCCTCGCCCACCGCGACCTGCTCGCCGCCGACCTGGTCTACACCTCGGACGGCCCGGTCACCGACGACCGCTACCCGGAGATCGCCTTCGGCGTGCGCGGCCTGCTCTACGTCGAGCTGCGGGCCACCGGCCCGAACCGCGACCTCCACTCCGGCCACTGGGGGGGAGTCTCCCCCAACCCGATCTGGGAGCTGGTGCGTCTGCTCAACACGATGATCGACGACCAGAACCGCGTGCTCATCGATGGATTTTATGACAACGTGCTTGAGCCGACGCCTGGCGCCCGCGCGGCGATGGACCGGCTGCCGTTCGACGTCTCCGAGGCGATCGGGCGCATCGGGCTGACGGAGATGACGCCGCCTGACGACCTCCCCTACGCGGACCGGATCATGGCGCGGCCGACGCTGAACATCGCCGGCTTCACGGGCGGCTACGGCGGTCCCGGCAGCAAGACGATCATCCCGAGCACGGCGACGGTGAAGATCGACATGCGCCTCGTGCCGAACCAGACGCCGGACGAGATCTGGGAGAAGATCAGCGCCCACGTCGCGACGCACACGAAGGACCTGGCCGGGGAGATCGAGCTCGTGCGACTCGACGGCGGGATGCTGCCCTCGTTCACACCGGTCGAGCACCCGCTGGCGGACGTGGTGCGCGAGGCGGTGACGGCGGGGTTCGGGACGGCGCCGATCGACATCCCGCTCGTCGGCGGGAGTTTGCCGGACGCGACCTGGACGCAGACGCTGGGGATCCCGTCGTTCCTGGTGCCCTACGGCGCGCCGGAGCAGGCGAACCACTCGCCGAACGAGAGCTACCGGCTGGAGCGGCTGTGGCAGGGGATCACGACGTCGGCGACGCTGCTGGCGCTGCTGGTGAACGCGACAGTGTAGCGACGAGTGCCGCGCCGTCTGCCCCGCCTCCCGACGTAGCGGCGCACCCCGAAGGGTGTGCGCCTCATGGCCCACGAGGCCAGGTGCGGCGATCGGACAAGGGGTCCAGGGTACGGGAT
>DATLHE010000015.1:0-5480 GCA_035540335.1 Thermomicrobiales bacterium
TGTCCCATCGGGCCGCTGCGCCGGGGCATGGCCCACAGGACGGCGTTGGACGGCCGAACGGGGCACACCCTCCGGGATGCGCGGCTACGACGGTGGCGATGGCAGCCGTGTGCCCACTCAACCGTCATTCTGAGCTTGTCGAAGGCTCGCTCCGCTTCCCGGCCGAGCGCGGAGCGCGAGAAGCGGAGCGGGCCCTTGCCTTTGGCTCGGCCATGAGAATCTCCCGGCGCCGCAGCGCCGGTCTCTTCATGGGTGGCGCCGGGACGGCGCTTCCCGATGGTCCGGGCGTCCCGGCGCCACCATATCGATGCTGCGCATCAATGTGGATCCCTCGACACGCCTCCGCTCACCGTGTTCGCGTCGGCGGCTCGGGATGACAGTGTGGCATGGGCGCCGGTAGGGGCGCCCCGGTGGCGAGCAGCGCTCCTCCGGCCGAGCGCAGTGCGCGTCGATGCTGCACGGCCCCCTGTCGGGACGCCCGGGTTCTCCGGTATGATGATTGTGGGTTCCACCGTTAACAATGCTTTCACATGGCCCGTGCGGGCGGTGTGACGGATCCGGCAGCGAAGGGAAGGGTTGCATGGTCCTGACGCGGTTCCTGCCTAAGAACGAGCAGTTCTACGGGCATTTTCATGATGCGGCGGCCAACGCGCTCGAGGTCGCCCAGTTGCTCAACGAGGTGTTCGGAAACGAGGAGGACACCGAGCGCAAGGTCCGCCGGCTGCATGATCTCGAGCATCGTGGCGACGAGATCAGCCACCGCATCTTCAGCGCCCTGAACAGCACGTTCGTGACGCCCATGGACCGCGAGGACATCGCGGGGCTCGCCGCCGAGCTGGACGACTTCGTCGATGACATGGAGGAGGTCGGCAAGCGGCTCTGGCTTTACCGGTTGGGGGCCCCGACCGAGCCGGCCAAGCTGCTGGCGCGCATCCTGTTGGAGCAGGCGC
Organism: Thermomicrobiales bacterium; assembly: GCA_035540335.1. GTDB lineage: Bacteria > Chloroflexota > Chloroflexia > Thermomicrobiales > UBA6265 > UBA6265. Next base: position 951 of record DATLHE010000015.1, read on the forward strand.
AGCTCGTCGAGCAGGCGATGGCGCAGCTGGAGCAGGTCGGCAAGAACAGCGAGAACCTCCGGCGCTACGCGGTGGAGATTCACCGGCTGGAGAACGAGGCCGACGACACGCTGAACGACGCGTTGGCGGCTCTCTACGAGGGTGTGACGGAGATTCCCGACCTGATCTGCGCGCTTCGCTGGGGTGAGCTCTACGGCTTGCTCGAGGATGCGACCGACCGGGCCGAGGACATCGGCGACCGGCTGGAAGCCATTGTGGCGAAGTATGCTTGATCCCGCCCTGCTCTCCCTGATCCTGATCGTTATCCTCGGGCTCATCTTCGACTTCATCAACGGCTTTCACGACACCGCCAACGCCATCGCGACCTCGGTCGCGACGCGCGTGCTCTCGCCCGGCCAGGCCGTCTCGATGGCGGCGGTGCTGAACGTGGTCGGCGCCCTCACCGGCACCGCCGTCGCCGCCACCATCGGCAAGGGCATCATCCCGCCCGAAGTCGCCACGCAGCTGCTGGTCGTCTCGGCCATGCTCTCGGCGATCGCGTGGAACCTGATCACCTGGTGGCTCGGCATCCCGTCGAGCTCCAGCCACGCGCTCATCTTCTCGATCGTCGGCGCCGGCAGCGCGGCCGCCGGGCCGGAGGTGATCCAGGTGGGGGGTGTGACCCAGGTGTTGCAGGGCATGATCTTTTCGCCGATGCTCGGCTTCATCGGCGCGTTCCTGCTGATGTTCGTCCTGCTCTGGCTGTTCGCCCGGGCGCGGCCGCACCTGGTCTCGCGCCTCTTCGGCAAGCTGCAGATCGGCTCGGCGGCGTACATGGCCTACAGTCACGGCAGCAACGACGCGCAGAAGACGATGGGGATCATCACCCTGGCGCTCGCCAGCTACCACGGGTGGAGCGGCACCGAGTGGCACGTGCCGCTCTGGGTCATCCTCTCGGCGGCGGGCGCGATGGGGCTTGGCACCGCGATCGGCGGGTGGCGGATCATCCGGACGATGGGGCTGAAGGTGGTCGACCTGCGGCCGATCGATGGCTTCGCGGCCGAGACCGCCGCGGCGACGGTGATCGAGGCCGCCAGCCGGCTCGGCATCCCGGTCTCGACGACGCACGTCATCTCGACGGCCATCATGGGCGTCGGGTCGATGAAGCGGGCGTCGGCGGTGCGCTGGGGCGTGGCGGGCCGGATCGTGGCCGCGTGGGTGATCACCGTGCCGGTCTGCGTGATCCTCGGCTGGGTGATCTACGAGACGCTGCACCTGGTGACGGGCATCAGCTGATACGGACGTCGCGTGACCAGTGCGCCTATGAGGCCGCCCGTACGACACGAGGAGCGCTCGAAATGCGGGAGACGGGGCGCGGCCGCCGTTAGCCGTAGCCCTGAGTGGCCGGGGACGATGCTGGCCTGAAGGGTCGCCACAGGTGCGGTACACGAGGGCTCGCTCCGCTTCTCGCCCCAACGGGCTCGGCCGGGGCCCGGCGCTACCGGGGCGTACCGCAGTTCTGGCGTTGCAACGCCGTGGCGGCGAACAACCCCGGCCGCAGGTGCGACACAGGATCCGGGGCCACGAAGGCAGGGAACCGGGTGGAGGGACCCCAACCATTCCAGCCCGGGGCTACTCCTCGATGCTGGTCTGGCTGGGGGTGCCGGGGCCGACGGCCCAGATCTCCTGCTGCGGCTGGTAGGCGCTGTAGAATGTCCGCTGGCTGACGACCTCGCCGTCCTTCGTCACCGTCCGGTCGACGGAGACGTCGTAGCCCGGCGACGCGGTCTGGACCATGCGGCGCTCGCCCTTCTTCAGGCGCTGGTCGACGCGGTCCTTCGGTGGATCGGGCTCGATGGGGTCGCTGACCGTCGGCTGCGAAATCTCCACGTCCCAGCCCGGCGGCGTGCCGTAGAGGTAGGCCGTCGCGACCTCGTTCGCGGTCGACATCTCCAGCAGCATCCACGACTCGGTCGGGTTTACGAACTTGAGGTCGGCCTCCCACTCGTCGGGCGTGTTCGGCTGGTAGATCGCGGCGTCGAGCCCCGGCGGCGAGCCATCGGCCTCGTAGAAGGCGAGCCGGAAGGCGTGGGCGTGCCACTCGGCAAATTCCAGGCCGGCAAAGAGCGCGGCGCGGAAGACCGTCGTCGAGACCTGGCAGGCGCCGCCGCCGATGTCGCTCGTGTACCAGTCGCCCTGGATGATCTTGCCCTCGACGAATCCGTTGTCGATGGTGATCGGGCCGATCGCGTCGTTGAACGAGCAGGTGCCGCCGGGCGGGATCAGCGTGTGCGTGATGTGGTCGGCGGAGATGCGGACGTTCGCCGCGCGCTCCTCCGAGGAGCCCACGAAGCTGGATGAGCCCTCGGCGATGTAGTCGACGATGCCGAGCTCGTCGAGATTGTCGGCGCGGACGTCCGCCCGCACCTCCCGCATCGGCAGCTTGATCGTGCGGGCGCCCTCCGTGGCAGCAGTGGCGAGCACGGCGGCGGTCAGCGCCTCCGTGTCGACCGCGGCCCCGGCGACGTCGTTGTCGACGACGTAAAGGCCACCGTCCCAGCCGAGCACGGCGTTGCGCGGCGCGGCGTACATCTCCTTGGCGATGGCCTCCAGGATCGGCGCGATGCGGTCGGTCGTCAGCGCGGGCGGGGTGTATTCCGGCGGCACGGGGAGCACCAGCGCCTCGATCAGCGTCTCCTGCTCGATCTGCCACTTGTGGTCGCCGCTACGGATGACAACCGGCGCGGAGATGAGCGTCTGCGTCTGGGCGCGGAGCGGCTCCAGGTCCTCGGTGGAGACCTGCGAGACGACCGGCTGCACGGTCAGCTCGACCGTGGCGCGGCGGGCCTCCTCGACGGCGGCGATGGTGTCTTGCCTGGCGCGGTCGACGTCGAGCTGGCGGCCGTCGCGGTCGGCCAGGATCTTGATCTCCGCGCCCTCGCGGTAGAGGCGGGCGGCGCGCGCCGAGCCGATGATCTCCTCGCCCATCTGCGCGAGGAAGGCGGTGAGCGTCTCGTTGTCGCGCGTGAAGGAGACGGGGAAGGACTGCGATGTGGTGGAGATCAGGATGCCGCTGTAGCGCTCGACGACGCCGTCGTTGCGGCCGTGCTTGTAGGCGGCCGCGAGCGTGGTGTCGTAGTCGATCGCGTAGCCGAGATCGGCCAGGCTGGCGGCCCAGCGCTGCGCCTCGAAGGTGAACTCGACGGCGGTCGACTCGAAGCCGGCGAAGTGCTCGTGCAGCATGGCCAGCGCGTCGTCGTAGGTCTTGCCGGAGATGTCTAGCCCGGTGATGGAGGTGCCGGGGTAGAAGCTGCCGCGGGTCGTCAGGGGAACGGCGATGCCGGCGGTTGCCGCCAGGGTGGCGATGCCACCGGCTATGAGACTGCGCCGGCTCACCAGCCGGGGGTACTGCTTCGAAGCCAACGTTGTCCTCATATCCCGACCGCCCGGCCCGCTGCCGCGACGGTGTGCGCTCATCCTCCATCTCCGGCGGCCGCCAAGGGCGCCATACAGGGGAGTAAACGTATGACACGGCGACACGGTTTGCCTGCATGAGACACGCGGCGTGCAACGCCGCGACCGGGCGCCCGCGCGGCGTCGACGTCGCCAGTGACATGCCAGGGAGGCGGAAGGTGCCCGGGACCGGGCGGTGCGCGCGTCACTACGCTTTGGGAAGTATAGCGCGTCCGGGCAGGCGAGCGCGGTCGCATCCCGGAACGGATGTTGCGATGGGGGTTGCGGGTTCGCTCTCAGTGCAACCAAGGCGCGGGCGCGGGGATGGTCTCGCGCATCGCGTCGGCTAAGATGACGCGAGGAACCGGGGACATCGCCGCCGTGACAGGCGCGGCACAGGGTGCCCCAATGCAAGGAGTCAGGGTCATGTCAGTACGGTTTGGTGTGTTTGTGCCGCAAGGATGGCGGATGGACCTGACGGCGATCGACGATCCGGTCGCGCAGTTCGAGGCCATGACCGCCGTCGCGAAGGAAGCCGACGCGGGCGCGTGGGATTCGATCTGGGTCTACGACCACTTCCACACGGTGCCCGAGCCGACGCTCAACACGGTGTTCGAGTCGTGGACGATCTCGGCGACGCTGGCGCGCGACACCGAGCGCGTCCACATCGGCCAGATGGTCAACTGCAACGGCTACCGCAACCCGGCGCTGTTCGCCAAGATCGCCTCGACGGTCGACGTCGCCAGCCACGGCCGGCTGTACGCCGGGTTCGGCGCCGGCTGGTACGAGCACGAGTGGCGCGCCTACGGCTACGGCTTCCCCGAGACGAAGGAGCGGATGGCGGCGTTCAAGGAAGGCGTCCAGATCCTTCACAAGATGTGGACGGAGGACTACCCGACCTTCGAGGGGACGTACTACACGATCGACGGGCCGATCAACGAGCCGAAGAGCCACAAGCCCGGCTACAAGATTCCCCTCTGGATCGGCGGGGGCGGCCCGCAGGTGACGCTGAAGCTGGTGGCGCAGTACGGCGACGCCTGCAACGTCGGCGGCGGCAACCCGGACACCGTCCGCGAGAAGCTGCAGATCCTCCAGGGG
>DATLHE010000016.1:0-2412 GCA_035540335.1 Thermomicrobiales bacterium
CACCTCCCCCGCAGCGGCTTCGAGGTCGGACAAGTTGGTCGTGAAGATCGGCTCGGTGCCCGCGCTCATCCCGGCGATGTAGATCTCGGACTGGTAGCTGCCGAACGGGGCCCCCGGGCCGACCGGGAGCGGCGACTTCGCGAGGCGCTTGGGAGTCGCAGGTCCGGGGGCCACCCGGGGCTCGGCGAGCGCGGGCGGCGCGAGGAAGGTCGCGGCGGCAGTCGCCGCAGCGAGCTCGAGAAACCGACGACGAGTGTGCTCGGACATGTCTGGGCTCCGTTTCAGCGCACGCGGGTCAGGGAGGAAGGGGAAAGCGTGCGGTGACTGCGGTGACGCGCCTTCCGGACCTCCTCTTCGAGCTCGTCGACGAGGCTCCGCATGACGCGCCGGGCGCCCCTCTGCCCGTCCAGCGCGAGGCCGTAGAGGTACGGACGGCCGACGAGCACCGCGTCGGCGCCGAGCGCCAGCGCCTTGAAGGCGTCACGGCCCGTGCGGATCCCGGAGTCGAAGAGCACGGGCATCCTGCCGTCGACCGCCTTGACGACCGGACTGAGCGCGTCGAGCGACGCGATCGCCCCGTCGACCTGACGTCCGCCGTGATTCGAGACGACGATGCCGTCGATGTTGTGCTTGATGGCAACCCTGGCGTCGCGTGGGCTCTGGATCCCCTTGAGCAGGATCGGGCCGTCCCAGTTCTCGCGGATCAGCGGCAGCTGCTTCCAGCTCAGGCCGGGGTTCTGGAAGACGCGTGCGAATGCGACGCCGGCCGCCAGCGGGGCAACCTCTGCCGGCACTGGCATGTGCTTGCGCTGGAAGACCGGGTCGCTCGTGTAGTTCGCGATGCCCTTGTTCTCGAGGAAGGGTGAGTACCCGATATCCAGGTCGAGCGGCCGCCAGCCGAGCAGCGTCGTATCGAGCGTGATCATCAGATGGGTGTAGCCGGCCGCGGCGGCGCGGTTCAGGAAGGACACCACCAGCTCATCATCGGTGGGCCAGTAGAGCTGGTACCAGCGCGAGCCGTCGCCGTTGGCCGCCGCCACGTCCTCCATCTTGTAGGCGCCCTGCGTCGAGTGCACGTAGGTCAGCCCGAGCTCGGCCGCCGCGCGGGCACTGGCGAGGTCGCCGTCCGGATGCGCGAGCGTCTGCACGCCGACCGGTGCGAAGAGGACCGGCGCGGGCATGCGCGTCCCCAAGATGGTGGTGGAGAGATCAACCTTCGCCGGCCGGCGGCCCGTGCGCCGCTTGACCTCCCAACGCCGGAACGCCGCGGCGTTGGCGCGCGTGGTGTCCCGGTCTCCTGCCCCGGCGCGGATGTAGCCGAGGGCCTCGGGGCTCAGGTTCTCGGCAGCTTGCGCCTCCAGCTGCGAAAGGTGGCCGGGGATAGCCAGTTCCTTCATCGTCACGTCCGGCAAACGAGCCGTCCCGCCGTTTGGCTACGGGTTCGGTCTGAACGTCCGCTCGTCCGCACGGTTGCACCGACAGCGGCGGATGAGTGCGCTTGCGCTCAGCGCGCGGCATCCAGCCACGCGAGGAACTTCTCGTACTCGTCGGGCCCGGACCCGTATCGATGGAGCTCGCCGTTCGCCTTCTCGATGACGAAAGGACTCGTCCCGGCCAGGGCTGATGACACGTCGCCGGTGCGATACCGCCCGGTCGAGAACGTGACGATCCAGGCGCGCGAGTGCTCCTCGATATGGTCGATGGAGAGGTCGTAGAGATCGGGGTCGCGGGCTCGCCAGTCAGCGAGAACCTCTTCCGCTTTGGCCCCCGCCTCGGCCTCATCTGTCGCGACCACGCGCCAAGGCTAGCCCCGTTCATCGGGCTGGCCGACCGAGCGGATCGCGGCATGATCGGGCGCATCCGATCGGCGTGCACGCGCCTGGTGGCAGACCGGCAAGAGAGGGTCGAGGTCTGTTCGTCCGCGTACGCTCCGGTCATGCAGCCGAATCCGCGTGGAGCGCTACTTCTCGCGGACTTCGAGCCGACAACGCCCACCGTGCCCGCCGGGCCGCAACATGACACCGGCGCAGCCCCACGGGCGGCATGGTGAGTCCGGCGGGGCCGAAGGGGCCGCGGCATGACAAGAGCGGCGCCGGCCGGTGGAGGGGCGGGATGGTGAGGGCCGATCCGAACAGTGGGTTCTGGTTTCACGGCGAGTGGATTCCTGACCCCTACGAGTGGCTCGAACGGTTCGACGACCCTGAGGTGATGGGCTGGATCGGGGAGCAGGAGGCTGCCACGCACGGGCTCCTCGATGCGGTGCTCGAGGATGACTTCCTTGCCGTCGGCAACCGCTGGATAGAAGAACGACGCCGAGTCCGGTCGCCACTCGGGGCGGTAGTGGTTCGTGCCGCTGGGCTCGTCGGCGAGAACGGCTCCGGTGTCGATCTCGAGGATCTGGATCTGCGCGTC
>DATLHE010000017.1:0-14047 GCA_035540335.1 Thermomicrobiales bacterium
CCGATCGGCACGCCCTTGCCGCTCAGCCCCGCCGTGCCGTCGCTCGGCACCGGCGTGGTGACTGCCACCGCGGTCGGGGCGGGTGTCAGCGTCGTGGGCGCCGCGCCGCCGCCCGTCTCCGGGGCGACCTCGGGCACGACCACGCCGACGGTGGCGTTCGAGAGCTCGCCGCAGACGAGCCAGGTGTCCCAGTTCTCCTCCGAGGCGTGGACGTTGATGAAGTAACCGTCCTCAAGGAGGCTGGCGAGCGGGATGTCGACGGTCGTCTCGCTGACGCCGTTGCTGCCGATCGGGTTGAGGTCGAGCGTGTAGTCGCCGGGCGCGGCGCAGGTGCCGTCGTGGAGATGGACGATGTGCCCGCCGGTGACGGCCTCGCCGCTCAGCAGCACGGAGATCACCGTCTGCTCGCCCTGGCCCGTCAGCACCGCCGTGCCGGTCACCCCGGACGCATCCACGGTGAACAGCGGGAGTGACGCCGCGTTCTGGTTCTCGTTGATCGCGCCACCCGTGCCGTCGCTGACGCCGGTCGCGGTCGCCTCGACGGTCGGGGTCGCTTCCTCCGTCGGCGCGGTGGTCGCGGTCGGCGTCGCTGCTTCCGTCGGTGCCGTAGTCGCGGTGGCTGCTTCGGTCGGCGGTGTGGTCGGCGCCGGCGTCTCCGGCGCGGTCGTCGCCGTGGGTTGCGGGGCCCCGGTTGCGGTCGGGGAGGCCTCCGGCGTCTGCGTCGGTGCCGGAGCGGTGGCGGTCGGCGTCGCGGGAGTGGTGGCCGTGGCGGTTGCGGTCGGCGTGGCGACGCCCTCCGGCACGGTCGGCTCGCCGGTGATGTTTGCGCAGGCGATCAGGGTGCCCAGCTCGTTCGGCGCCAGGTGCATGTCGAAGGCGTACTCGCCGGCGAGCAGGTCGTCGAGCGAGACGTCGATCACCGACGTCGCCTTGCCGTCGGCGTGCACGTTCGCGAGCGTGTAGGCGGGCTCCGGGGTGAGGTCGTCGCAGCGGCCGGCGTGGATGTGCGAGGGGTGGTTCTGGCCGGTGTCGCGGGCGTTGACCTCGACGATCGTGCGCGCACCCGCGTCATACAGCGTGACGGTGCCGCTGATGCCGGAGTCGTTCAGCTCCTGCAGCGCCAACTCCAGCCGGCGCGCGTCCGGCGCCGGGGTGACCGCGGGCGAGGGCGACGGCGCCGGCGTCGACTCCTGCGCCTGGACCGCAACGCTCGCCAGCGACGAGAGCGCCAGCAGCAGCGCAATGGCCGCCGCCCGGAGCAGGGCGGCACGATGCGGGCGTGATCGTAATCCGGATGGTGGTCCAGCCAGGTCCACCGGTGTAATGGCCGTCATGGAGACGTTCCCCCCTCAAGGCGTCGGCAATGACGAGCCCGCGGTGACCAACCGGACTGCCGGCACGGTTACGGGACCATGCCAGCAGGGGTCGATGCCAGCCCGCGGGAGTACTGGCGTCGGAAAACGCCGTGCGGGGACGGCGTGGCACAGCGACCAGGAACCGACGCGGGGCATCGTCCGTTAGCGTGTGCGATCTCCAGCCTACGGCGAAGCGCGAAAGCGTACAAGAGTACGTTCAGTGCCAGTTAGGCACAATTCCGTAATGCTGAGTGGAATGTCGACCATGTGTCACAGCATGAAGGTGTGATTGGTAACCTAAGAAAGTTAACCGATGCAAAAGTATCAATTCCGCGATGGACGGCGTTCGGCCCGCTGATTATCGTCAATCGGTTGCCTATCGAGTACGTACATGGCATGCAAGCAAGGTGGCAGTTTGCGGCGTCCCGGCATCCTGACGAAACGTGGCGCAGACGCCCGGTGTGCGTCAGGCAACGAACGTGGCGCGGGCGGCATGGACCGGAAGACGCCATTCGTCGCCCCGCACCTGGTGTGCGGGGTCCGATCGCCACAACGGCGTTTGTATCCCAGAACGATCGTTCACCCCGGTAGCCCCGGGCCTAGGTGCGCGGGGACAGAGGGAGATCACCGCCCGCGGCTGCGGCTGCGGGCGGTGGCCGACCGTCGTTCGCAAGGCAGAGGTCGGCCCTTGTGGCCGACCGTACGGACCGCCCTCGTGGTGGCCCTCGGGCGCGCCATGGACGTGAAAAACCCCGGCCGCAGGGGCAGGTCCGGGGCTACGAAGGCAGGCTTTGGTGGGGTGATCTAATCCCCGAAGTCGAGCCCCGTCTGCTCCAGGGCCTCGCGCAGCTGCCGCGGGCTGAGCCCATGGGTCGGCCGTCCGAGGCGCTCCTCGATCGTGGTCTTGTTCAGCCCGAGCTCGCGGGCGCGGCTCCAGAACGCCGTCCACGAGTAGTCCTCGAGATGGTCCTCGTCCTCCGTCGCGGTGGCGGTGGGAGCCGCCGGGGCCGTCTCCGGACGCCGGGGCATGCGCCGGAGCGCGCCGACCACCTGCGGCGGCGCGGCGTCGCCCCACGTCGTCCCGGTCGTGACCGGCGCGGGCTCCGCCGCTTCCGGTTCCGGCTGCGGTTCCTGCGCGCGCATCGGACGGATGGGCGCCGGCTCCGGCATCGCCGCCTCCGGCTCCGGCTCCGCCGCCGGGGCGGGGGCCGGTTCCGGACGCTGCGGGCGCGGCTGGGGCTGCGCCACGGACGTCTCCCGCGTCGCCGACGCCTCCAGCACGTACCCCAGGGTGTCGAGGGCGCGCGCGATCGCGTTCGTCTCCGTGCGCTCGACCGCCTCGGGCCACGCCCGCTCGTCGGTGATGTGCTCGGCGGAGAGGCCGGACCCCGCGGCGCCGGTGCCAAGCGCGATCGTCGCCCGGATCACCACCACGTTGTCCTCGATCTCGACGACTTCGGTGGCAAGGTTGGCGTCCGGGTGGTCGCGGCGCAGCCACATCAGCCGCAGCATGGTCGCGGCCGCCGAGGTGCCCTCGCCCCGCTCGATCAGGGCGCGCAGGGCGCGGCGCGGGTCGGGCTCGGGTGCCGGTTGGTGGGAATCAGACACGAGGTGACATCTCCGGTGCGACAGGCGTGGGCATATGGACGGACTGTCCTGCCAGCAGTATACCGGTCGGATGATGGGGTGAGCGTTCGGCGCCGGGCGGCGCGAGGGAGGCGAGGGGATGACACCTGACAACGACGGCGATGGCGCGCGGCCGGTCCCGGGCGGTCGCAAGCAGCCGATCGAGCTGCTGGACATGATCTGGCCGGAGACCGGGCTCTGCACGTCGATGCGGATGCCGGACCGGCCGCAGGACGGGCTGACGGAGGACGACGTCATCGAGCTCCAGATCGACTTCGTCACCCTCGCGCTCTCGCCGCTGGAGCTCATTCAGCTCGCGGCGTTCCTTCGGATGAGCATCGATGGCGTGCTCGACCACCATCCGTCGCTGCAGCGCGCCGTCGTCGAGGCGTTCGACATCCGGAGCTGATGGGGACGCGGCAACGTGGCTCCTTGTCGTAGCCGCGCACCCCGCAGGGTGTGCGCCTTGCGGCCGACCTCTCCGGCGAAGGTGGCCACGTCCCCCTATATATCCATTACGTGGCCACCTGGCAGCCTTCCATAACCTCGCGAAGGCTGCCAGGTTTTGCTACCCAATTGGCAGCCTTGAAATCCTCGCCATATCAACGAAATCGGGGAAGGCTGCCAACGGCCGTGTTGTTTGCGTTGGCAGCCTTCCATAACGTGTCGATCAAGGGCCGGGGCTACAGAGGAACGGGGCTTACAGCACGACGGCCTTGCCGGAGGCCGCCGACTCCGTTGCCGCCAGCGCCACCCGCAGCGCGGCGAGCGCGTCCTGCGGGGTTGCCCGCAGCGCTGGCCGCCCCGCCCGCACGCACTCGATGAAGTAGGCCGTCTCGTTCTCGTAGGCGTCCGTCTGCTCGACCGTGATCCGCTCCGGATCGCCCTCATTGCGATAGACGGTCAGCTCGTTCGTCGGCTCGCCGATCTCGAACGAGCGCCCGCCGGCGCGGAAGTGATGCTCGATCGAGCCGCGCTCGCAGAGCACCTCCATCCGCGTCGTGAACGGGTACGACTCCGGCATCATCATCCCGCCGTCGACAAGGCCGGAGGCCTCCTCGTAGCGGATCAGCACCTGCGTCTGGTCGTAGCCGTCGGAGCGGGGGTTGAGCATCCCGGCCGCGGCGACGGAGAGCGGGTGCCCGAACATCCAGTTCATCGCGTCGTAGTCGTGGATCATCTGGTCGAGGATCGCCCCGCCGGTGAGGTCCGCTTGCGTGAAGAGCTTGCTCCAGGCCGGGAAGGGCTGCCGCCGCGCCGCCAGCCCGGCGAGCGGCCGGCCCAGCTCGCCACTCTCGATGATCCGTTTGATCTCGACGTACTCCGGCCAGAAGCGCAGCACGTGGGCGATCATCACCACCCGGTCGGACTCGGCGGCGCGGGCCACCATCGACCGTGCGTCGGCCTCGGTCAGCGCGATCGGCTTCTCCAGCAGGACGTGCTTGCCCGCCTCCAGCGCGGCGTCGAACGCCTCGCGGTGCGAGGTGGTCGGCAGGCAGATGTCGACCGCTTCGATCGACGGATCCCGCAGGATCGCCCCCAGGTCGTCGACCCAGCGCGAGCCGACCTCGGCCGCCAGCGGCTCGGCGCGCTCAGGGGAATGGGCGTAGATCGCGGCGATCTCCACGTCATCGCGCCCGGCGTAGGCGCGGGCGTGCGTGCCGCCCATGAATCCGGCGCCCAGGACGGCAATACGGGTTGCGGACATGCGGTGACTACTCCTCGTGCTGTCGGCCGTATGGGGCCGGGTCCGGCGCCGTGCGGGCGGCGCAAAATGTTCAGGGAATCCTCAGGAAACCATCAGCGCGTGTTCAGTCTCGATCCCTATTCTTGTGCATAAGAAGAGACGAGACAAACGTCTCTTCCCAATCTCTCCTCCCCACCCCACTTGCGATGAGCGGGCGTCCGGCTCCGGACCGGCCCGCTCGTCGTTTTTTTGTGCCCGAGGCGGGCCGTGTCGTGCGCTACAATCGGTCGCCTTGGCCGATCGCACAAGGGGATGACATGTTCGGTTACAACGGTTCGATGAAGACGACGCCCGGCCACCGCGACGCTGTCGTCGCGATCTTGCTGCGCGGCAGCGACGGGCTGCGCGCGGCGGGCTGCCACCTCTACGTCGTCAGTGTCTCGGACGACGAGCCGGACACAGTCTGGGTCAACGAGGTCTGGGAAAGCCGCGAGCACCATCGTGCCTCGCTGCGGCTGGCGGAGACGCAGGCGGCGATCGCCGAGGCGATGCCGATGCTGACCGGCGAGTTCACCAGCCTGGAGCTGACGGTCGTCGGCGGCCTCGGCGTCGCGGTCACGTCGTAGGGGTCGACCGGGGCAGACTCTTATGTCTGCCCCTACCTCGACCCGGACAAGTCCTCGCCCATGCGGTAGCGCCCGGCCATGAGCCCGCCGTCGACGTTCAGCGTCACCCCGCTGATCCACGACGCCTCGTCGGAGGCGAGGAAGAGCGCGGCGTTGGCGATGTCCTCCGCCTCCCCGACGCGGCCCAGCGGGTACCACGCAGCCAGTTGGTCGAACACCGCCGGGTTCGCCGCCACCCGCTCGCTCCAGATCGGCGTTCGCACCGTTCCCGGCGCGATGCAGTTGGCGCGGATGCCGTCCCGCCCATGCCGCACCGCGATGTTCTGCGTCAGGTTGATGACCCCCGCCTTGGCCGCCGAGTAGGGCTCCTCGCCCAACCCGGTCTGCCCGTTGACCGACGCGACCGTCAGCACGACGCCCTTCTTGCGGGCGATCATCCCCGGCAGCGCCGCTTTCGCGAACAGGTAGGTCCCCTTCAGGACGATGTCGACGGTGCCGTCCCACGTCGCCTCGTCGATGGTGACGAGGTCGTTGCCCTTCGAGACGCCCGCGTTGCAGACGAGGATGTCGATGCGGCCGAAGCGTTCCTCGGCCTCCCGGACCGCGCGCTCGACAGCCGGGCGATCGGTGACGTCGGCCGTGATGGCGAGGCCCGCGCCGCCCGCCTCCTCGACGAGGCGCACCGTCTCCGCCGCCGCGTCGCCGTGCCAGTCCACGGCGACGATCGACGCCCCCTCGCGGGCGAAGCGCTGGCAGATGGCGCGGCCGATCCCGGACCCGCCGCCGGTGACGAGCGCCACCGCATGGTCAAGACGCATGTGAGTTCCTCCCTTCCCTGTCCAACGACGTGGTCGGGAAGGCCCTTGTGGCCTCCCGCCGCGAAGGTCGCGATATGCCGCTGAGTATCGCCGGAAACGCTCCGGAGTGGGGGCGGGAGACGATGCGCATGGGGCGACCCACCCGGACGTTCCCTCCAGCAACACGTGTCGCATTTCCTTGACAATGGCTCCTTCGGGGTGCGACATTGGTCGCAGAATCTCGTCGATACTGATGAATGAGACATCCGGCACGTTTGCCGGTTCTGGGCCCCTACACGCCATGCCTCGCGATCGTCCTGGAGCGCTGCTCCCGGAGCGGGCGGAGCGCGTGCATGTCTCTCGCATCATGCCGCCGGTGCATCGGCGCCGGCATTTTCGGCGGATTCGCGGTTGTCTTGTGGGTTCACAGGTATCTGTTGCTCGCCAGGTTGAGTAGAGGAGCGTTCATAGTGACCAAGGACCAGGTTTCCCGCATCGACCAGCTCTTCCGGGAGGTCGCCGAGAAGGGCATGTCCCGCCGCCAGATGATCCAGCGCGCGGCCGTGCTCGGTATCTCCGCGTCGGCGCTCTCCGTGGCGTTCGTGCAGAAGGCGCACGTGGCCGTCGCGCAGGGCGCCGAGAACCCGCTCGGGGTCGACCCCGCGGCCCCGCTCGACGTCGTCATCTTCAAGGGTGGCTACGGCGACGACTACGCGATCAACGTCAACGACAACTTCTACAAGAAGCTGTACCCGGACGCCGAGATCACCTACGCCGGCACGCAGCGCCTGCAGGAGCAGTATCAGGCCCGCTTCGTCGACGGCAACCCGCCGGACGTCATGGACAACTCGGGCGCCGGCAACTTCAACAACACGACCCTCATCAACGAGGGCCAGCTCGCCGACCTCGCCCCGCTGATGGAGGCCGAGGCCTACGGCCAGCCGGGCGTGACGTTTGCCGACTCGCTGCTGCCGGGCACGCAGGAGACGGGCGTCTTCGACGGCAAGCAGTACTACCTCAACTACGTCTACAGCGTGAACGGTATCTGGTACAACCAGGCGCTCTTTGACGAGAACGGCTGGGAGTACCCGACGACCTGGGACGACATGCTGGCGCTGTGCCAGACGATCAAGGACAGCGGCATCGCGCCGTGGACCTACCAGGGGCAGTACCCGCAGTACATCCGCAGCCCGTTCGACCAGATGGTCTGGAAGACCGGCGGCTGGGACGCGATGCTCAAGCTCGACAACCTCGCCGAGGACGCCTGGACGCAGGACGTCGTCAAGCAGGCGCTCGAGGCCTGGAAGGCCCTCTACGACCAGGGCTTCATCCTGGAGGGCACCGAGGCGCTCAGCCACACCGAGTCGCAGGCCCAGTGGCTTCAGGGCAAGGCCGCCTTCATCCCGTGCGGCTCCTGGCTCGCCAACGAGATGAAGGACGTCATCCCCGAGGGCTTCGCGATGACCGTCAAGGCGACCCCGTCGCTGACGGGCAGCGACGCCCTGCCGCAGACGGCGATCCAGGCCGCGGCGGGCGAGACGTTCATCGTGCCCGCCCAGGCCAAGAACGCCGCCGGCGGCATGGAGTGGCTGCGGCTGCTCTTCTCCAAGGAGGCCGCCGAGTTCTTCGCCGAGCAGGTCCAGTCGCTGACGGCCGTCAAGGGCGCCGGCGAGGGCAAGGACTTCGGCACCGCCTTCAACTCCGCGCTCGAGGCCAACAGCGCCGCCGGCAGCGACACCTTCCCCGGGTCTCGCTACGCGGGCTGGTACTCGGATCTGGACGAGGAGACCCGCAACCAGTTCGGCCTGCTCATGACCGGCCAGACGAGCGTCGACGACATGGTCTCGACGTTGCAGGACCTCGTGAACCAGATCCGCGAGGACGACTCGATTCCGAAGTTCACGCGCGAGGCTCCGGCCGCGTCGCCGGAGGCCACCCCGGCCTCCTAGGCGGCTGGCGCGAGCCAGCGTGGACGGCGGGGGCGTGTGCCATGGGCCGCGCCCCCGCCGTCGCTATGTGCGGCGGCTCCGTTGACCGATGCACTACGATGATGAGCATCAGGACAGGTCAACATTCGCGCCCGGATCGGTGGCGCCAGAGCGCCGCGAATGGTCCAATGGCATGGTCGCGCAGTGGATAGAGGGTCGCGGGCCGGTGCGTCCGCCGGACCCGAAGCGTCGAACGCAGGGGAATTCCCGTGTACTACCGAAAATATCGCCTGATCATTCCGTTCCTCCTGCCTGCCCTCATTCTCTATGGTGTCTTCGTTCTGTTTCCGTATGGGCGCGCGTTCTACATCTCGCTGACGAGCTGGCGTGGCGTCTCGGCGAACATGCCGTTCGTCGGGCTCGACAACTACCGCCGGCTCCTGACCGAGACGCGCTTCATGGAGGCGCTCACCCGCAACCTGCAACTCCTGATCGTGCTTCCGCTGGTGACGATCACGATCTCGCTGCTCTTTGCCGCGCTCTTCACGCAGGGCGGCAAGGGCATCCGCGGGTCGAGCTTCTACCGCATCGTCTTCTTCTTCCCGCAGGTCATCTCCGCCGTCATCGTCGGCATGCTCTTCACCTATGTGTACAACCCGCAGTACGGCCTGCTAAACGGCTTCCTGCGTGGTATCGGCCTCGACAGCCTGACCCGTGCCTGGCTCGGCAACCCGGCGACGATCCTCTGGGCGATCGCGGCGGTGGCGGTCTGGTCGGGCGTCGGCTTCTACATGGTGATCTTCATCGCCAGCATGCAGTCGATCCCGACCTCGTTCTACGAGGCCGCCGTGCTCGACGGCGCCACGCGCTGGATCCAGTTCCGCGACATCACGTTGCCGCTGATGTGGGAGACGATCCGGACGGCGCTCATCTACATCGCGATCGCCGCGCTGGACTTCTTCACGCTCGTCCAGGTGATGACCGGTGGCGGGTCGTCTGGCTCCGCGCGCAAGGCCGAGGTCGCCGCGCTCTACATGTACAACGAGGCGTTCACCAAGAGCCGGTGGGGATCGGCGTCGGCCGTCGGCGTGATCCTGCTGATCCTGACGCTCTTCCTGTCGGTCGTGATCATGCGCGTCACCCGCCGCGAGACGTACGAGTATTGATGCGTCAGGCCGAGTCTGAACCAGTACCTCAACCAACGGATGGATAGCATGAGTGCCAACACAACGATGACGCCGGCGCCGATCGCGGAACCCGAGCAGCTCCAGCCCCAGGCGGGCGGCGCGCAGCAGATCACCGCCGTGGGACGGGGCAACAAGGGCGATCTGGCCCTCTCCACGGTCTCCCAGGTCCTTCTGTCGTTCTGGGCCGTCCTCGTGATCTTCCCCTTCCTGTGGATGATCATGACGTCGTTCAAGACAAACTCGGAGATCCTGTTCAGCCCGTGGAACCTGCCGGACACGCTCCAGTGGCAGAACTTCCAGAGCGCCTGGACAGACGCCCATATCGGCCGCTACGTCTGGAACAGCCTCGTCGTCATCGCCATGTCGCTGACCGGCACGCTGCTCGTCTCGGCGATGGCCGCGTACGTCATCGCGCGTTTCGAGTTTCCGGGCAACCGGATTCTCTTCTACCTGTTCATGGCGGGGCTGATGTTCCCGGTGTTCCTCGGGCTAGTGCCGCTCTACTTCCTGATGAGCGACCTGCACATCAAGGACACCTACTACGGCCTGGCGCTGGTCTACATCGCCTACTCGCTGCCGTTCACCATCTTCTTCCTCGTCGGCTTCTTCAAGACGCTACCCGGTGAGGTGGCGGAGGCGGCGATCGTCGACGGCGCGAGCCAGTTCCAGACGTTCTTCCAGATCATGCTGCCGATGGCGAAGCCCGGCCTGATCGCGATGGGCATCTTCAATTTTCTTGGCCACTGGAACCAGTACCTGTTGCCGCTGGTGTTGATGCAGGACGAGAGCAAGCGGATGCTCTCGCAGGGGCTCGGCATGCTGGCGATCCAGCAGGGGTACCAGAACGACTACGGCGCGCTCTTCGCCGCGATGACGATCACCATGGTGCCGACGCTGATCGTCTACATCCTCTTCCAGCGCCGCCTCGAGTCCGGCCTCACCGCCGGCGCGCTCAAGGGCTGACGCAGGTCATCTCGCATCCGGGCGGATCCCGGAAGGGCATCCGCCCGTCCCTGTCGGTGAAGCATGTCGACGGTCTTCGGGGCGGGGTGCCGTGCGCTACAGTGGTGGCGAGGGGCGATTTGCTCCTGCGGCTCCGTCGCATACAGGAGGTGACCCGATGGTCGCCCTCTCCCAGATGCTGCCAACCGATCCGGACGAGCGCGAGCGGGTGCGCCGCGTGCTGCGCGAGCATCCGGGGCTCGAGGCGTTCATCGAGCGCGTCAGCCGCCACGCCGCCGAGGTCTTTCCCGGCGCGGAGATGATGCTCGACACGCGGCAGTACGACGACTGGGACCCGCCGATCCGCCTGAGCGTCACGGCGCCATACACCGATCGCGAGGCTTTCAGCCGCCTGGATCGGGAATGGACGTCCTGGCTGCTCGCCCAGCCCGGGTATGATCCGTCGCGCATCTTCGTGACCGTGCTGCCGCACAATCTTCACAGACGCATCGCGTGATCACAGGCAGAGACTTCCTCCGGGTTGCCGACGCGCTCGCACCAAATGAGGACGAGGCCTTTCTGCGAACGCGCATCGGACGGCTGTATTACGCGGCGTTTCTTGAGGCGCGACACTACGGTGAAGCAGTCCTGGGGCATTCCCGGCTCAAGCTGGCGCGGGAGCACCAGGCCATCGCCAACACACTCGCGGCCCTTGATCGAGGGCTCGAGTTTCGCTAGCGCGATCTGCGCACTGCCCGGAATGCTGCGGACTACGATGACCATCTTTCCTACGATCAGGTCGTCGACCTCCTCGATCGCGCGAGAGAGTCGTCAACGTCGATCATGGACCGGCTGGAGGCGCTGAACCGGCAGTCCTGATTGCAACCCGTCCCGGAATCGCTGATCTGCCGCTACAATCCACCCCACAATGCATTGACCGCCCACGTTTCCCGCGTGGGCGCTTTTTCTGACCACACCACATCTCGGAGGATACAGCAGGTGACATCCCCCTCGGATGCCGGCGGACGGCCGGCGATCGGGACCTTCCACAACCGCCTGCGCGGCAAGACCGCGCTCGTCACGGGCAGCACCCGCGGCCTCGGTCGCACGATGGCCGAGTGGCTCGCCCGCGAGGGCGCGAGCATCTACGTTTCCGGGCGCGACCAGGCCGACGTCGACGCCTCCGTCGCCGCCGTCCGCGCGCTCGGCGTGGAGGCGTGGGGCGCGACGGCCGACCTCGCGCGGGTCGAGGACGCGCACGCGCTCGCCGAGCGCGCGCTGGCCGAGGCCGGGCCGATCGACATCCTCGTGAACAACGCGGGGATGAGCATCTCGCAGTCGTTCATGGATGTCTCCGACGAGCAGTGGGACTACCAGATGAACGTCAACGTTCGCAGCCCGTTCATCCTGAGCCAGCACATCGCCCGGGCGATGATCGACCATGGTATCCAGGGGCGGATCGTCAACATCAGCACGATCGGGGTCTTCGCCGGGCACAAGGAGCGCATGGTCTACAACATCGCCAAGGCCGGTGTGCAGACGATGACGCGCAACATGTCCTATGAGCTGGGGCCGCACCGCATCTCGGTGAACTGCATCGCGCCGGGCAACGTCGCCGACCGCCCCGGCACGGAGGGGGCGTACAGCGACGAGTCGTATGCGAAGTGGGCGAGCTGGATCCCGTTCGGTCGCGCCGGGCGGGCGGAGGACATCGCGGCGGCGGTCGTCTTCTTCTGCCTCCCGGAGTCGGAGTGGACGACGGGGCAGACCCTGCTCATCGACGGCGGGCACAACTCCTACCTGAGCGAGAACTGAGCCCGTTTTGCTGTTCGCGGCTATGATGCCGGAGCGCAACTCCATGTGTCCGCCCGTCGCGATCGACGGTCGTGATCCGACGCGCGGACATGGCGCCTCGCGCCGTCGGGAGGGCATAAGGCCCTCCCCTACCACGGTCAACGCGACCCCAACGAAAGGACACGCATGAAGGCCGGAGTGTTCACGTACGCCTGGGATCTCGAGGCGGAAGGGTACGACGCGGCGGCGGGCCGCATCGCCGAGGCGGGGTTCACGGCGGTCAACCTCGCCACCTCCTACCACGCCGGGAAGTTCCTGCTCCCGAAGAACCCGCGGCGGCGGGTCTACTTCGCCGAGGACGGCGCGCTCTACTTCCGGCCCGATCTCGCCACGTACGGCCGCATCCAGCCGCGCGTGCACTCGCTCGCGGCCGAGGGCGACGACCCCGTCACGAAGCTGCTCGCCGTCGCCGGCACGCATGGCCTCGAGTACGTCGCCTGGACGGTCTGCCTCCACAACAGCTGGCTGGGCGAGCGCTACCCGGACGCGACGATGCACACCGCCTTCGGCGATCCGCTCATCCACTCGCTCTCGCCCGCGCACCCGGACGTCCGCGAGTACATGGTGACCATGATCGGCGACCTCGTCTCGCGCTACGACGTCGCGGCGGTGCAGCTCGAGTCGCCCGGGTACATGGGCTTCCTGCACGGCTATCACCACGAGATCATGGGCGTCGACCTGGACGACGTGCAGCTCCGGTTGTTGGGCATCTCCTTCAACCCGGCCGAGCTGGAGGGTGCGCGTGAGGCGGGTATCGACGCCGAGCGGCTGCGGGCGCGCGTCGCCGCGCTGCTCGACGGCTGCTGGAACCGGGGCGTGCCGGTGAAGGAGGGCGATGGCCCCTCCGCCGAGGCGCAGGCGCTCTTCGACGACGCCGAGCTCGCCGCCTACCGGGCGTGGCAGAACGAGCAGGTCGTCTCCCTCTCGGCGGCGATCCGCGACGCCGTGAAGCAGGCCAACCCGACGACCGAGATCCGCCACTTCGGCGCGCTCGACGGCGGCGAGGCGGGCGAGGCACTGGTCGCGACCGGCGACGCCGTGCTGGCCGGCTATGCGTCGTCGGAGGATGACGCACGGCGGCGCGCGAGGGACTTCGCGGCGTTCGGCAAGCCGGTCCACGG
The DNA here is from genome assembly GCA_035540335.1 of Thermomicrobiales bacterium. Classification (GTDB taxonomy): domain Bacteria; phylum Chloroflexota; class Chloroflexia; order Thermomicrobiales; family UBA6265; genus UBA6265. Next base: position 13,124 of record DATLHE010000017.1, read on the forward strand.
GATGATCCGCGCGATCGCGCCGGACATGACCGACCCGGGCGTCGTCGCGCCGCGGGTCGCGGCGTGGCGCGAGAGCGGGGTCGCGGGCGTGGACGTCTACAACTACGGGCTGATGCCGGGGGTGATGTGGGACGCCGTCGCCGCCGCGCTGCGAGGCGACGCATGAGCGACGTTTTCATCCGCGACGTGACGGCAGAGGACGAGGTCGCTTGGCGGGCGCTCTGGGACGGCTACTGCGCGTTCTACGAGACGGAGATGCCGGAGCGCATCACGGCGGCGGCGTGGCGGCGGATCCTCGACCCGGGGGAGACGGCGTTCGGCGCGATCGTCGCCGAGCACGCGGGCCGCATCGTCGGCTTCGCGAACTACGTCGTGCACCCCTATACGTGGTCGGAGCAGGACGAGTGCCTGCTCCACGACCTCTACGTCGACCCGGGGGTGCGCGGTGGTGGGATCGGCGAACGGCTGATCAGCTTCCTTGTCGAGCGCGGCCGGGAGGAGCGGTGGACGCGCGTCTACTGGCTGACGAAGGAGGGCAACACCCGAGCCCGCCGCCTCTACGACCGCTTCGGCCCCGCGGACGGGTTCATCCGCTACTCGGTGCCGGTGCCCGGGGAGTAGCGGTCATTTACGGAAGGCTGCCAATGCACGTTATGTGGCCGGTGGCCGCCTTGGCCGTTTTCGTTGTTGGGGCGGGGGGTTCAAGGCTGCCACGGGTCGAGAGAAACCTGGCAGCCGTGACGTGGGCGGCCATGGAACGCGCCGTCTGGGTTGGCCCCGCGAGATGGGTGAGCGCGGTCGCGTCCTCCCCGACGCGGTGTGTTAGGGAAGGCGGCCAGGTGGCCAGGTAACGGGTGGAGAGGGGGTGGTGGTCATCGTCTCGTGAAAAGGGCGGCCGCACGGCGCACACCCTGCGGGGTGCGC
>DATLHE010000018.1:0-2729 GCA_035540335.1 Thermomicrobiales bacterium
CTCGAGCCGCACGAACCGCTCCACGGCGCGGCTGCGGTCGGCTTCGGGGATGCCGTGGCCGCCGTCGGCGACCGCGAGCAATATCCGGTCGCCCTCTCCCACCGCCTTGACGACGATCTCTGCACCGGCCCCGTTTGCGGGGGCGCCGTCCGGCGCGCCGTACTTGATGGCGTTATCGACCAGATTGGCGAGCGCCTGGCTGATGAGTTCCCGATTGCCGTGAACCGGAGCGGCCGTCGGGGCCTCGACCTTGAGCTGGATGCCCTTCTCGTCGGCGAGCGGCTCATAGAGTTCGCCCACCCCGCGCGCGATCTCGGCTGCATCGAACTCGGTCATGCCGTCGCGCGCCTGGCCCGACTCCGCGCGCGCGATCATGAGCAGCGCGTTGAAGGTGCGAATCAACGCATCGGATTCCTCGATCGTGCTTTCGAGCGCGGCGCGATACTGGGATTCGTCCTCCGCCAGCCGCAACGCCTCCTCGCAGCGATTGCGCAATCGCGTCAGCGGCGTCTTGAGGTCGTGTGCGATATTGTCCGATACCTCCTTGAAGCCGTACATCAGCCCCTCGATGCGCTCGAGCATGGCGTTGAGATTGGTCGCCAGCCGGTCAAGCTCATCGCCCGTCCCCGCGACCGGGAGGCGACCGGCGAGATCGCCGTCCATGATCTTACGCGTCGTGTCCGTCATCGCGTCCACGCGCTTAAGCACTCGCCGGGTCACGAAGAAGCCACCCGCGACGCCGAGCACGATGACGATCGCCAATGACCAGCGCCCGGCGGCGAGCACGATATCGTGCAGGCGCTCGCGCTCTTCGAGGTCGCGTCCGACCAGGAGACGAAAGCCCGACGGCAATTGAAACACCCGGATGAGAGCCTCGTGCTCCGCGCCATCGGGGTCGTCGAGCCGGCGGTAGGCGGTTTCCGTCCAACCCGGGGTTTCAAGAATGCCGGTGGCGAGCGATCCGACATTGCCCGCGAGCCCCTCGCCCGCGCGGGTGGTGACGAGGTAAAGGCTCGAGCCCGGCCGACGCGATCGCGCATCCACAACGAAGACGAGGCGGCGGATGCCGCCCTGGCGGTATTGCTCGGCCAGGCCGGTGATCTCGGCATCCACCGTCTGGGTGATCTGCTCGGTGATCAGCCGGCGCGTGTTCCAGGCGAAATAGACCAGCAGGAAGGCCGCGAACAGCGCAAAGACGGTCAGATAGACCAGCGTCAGCTTGAACGCTGTCGTGCGCAGAAGCTTGCCCAGCGCCGTCATCCGTCACCCGTGCATGTCATCCTGCGCAGCGCAGGCAATGACAACGTCATTTGCTGTCGCGGATCACGTACCCTGCGCCGCGCACCGTATGCAGCAAAGCCTGGGTGAAACCTTTATCAATTTTCGAGCGCAGCCGCGAGATGTGCACGTCGATGACGTTGGTTTGCGGGTCGAAGTGGTAATCCCACACGTTTTCCAGCAACATCGTGCGGGTGACCACCTGACCCGCATGCTTCATCAGGTATTCGAGCAACCGGAACTCGCGCGGTTGCAGGATGATCTCGCTGCCGCCCCGCGTCACCTGATGCGACAGCCGGTCGAGCTCGAGATCGCCCACGCGATAGACCGTTTCCTCGCGACCCCCGCGCCGACGCGCCAGCACCTCTGTGCGCGCGAGCAGCTCCGAGAACGAATACGGCTTGGGCAGGTAGTCGTCGCCGCCCGCCCGCAACCCTTTGACCCGGTCATCGACCTGCCCCAGCGCCGAAAGGATGAGGGCCGGGGTCTCGATGCCCTTGCTGCGCAAGGTACCGATGACGCTGAGGCCGTCGAGCTTGGGCAGCATGCGGTCGACGATCAGCACGTCATATTGTCCGTCGAGGGCCTGGGCGAGGCCCTCCTCGCCATCTGTCGCCAGGTCGGCGACATGTCCGACCTCACGGAACGCCTTGGCCAGATAGTCGGCCGCGTCGCGGTCGTCTTCGATGATCAGGAGACGCATGACGAACCGACCGTCTCTCGGATAAGCGATTTCCCTCGGGGCGGGACTGTGCGGGGCTGAGCTAATCATACCGTTACTATCTTAAAAGTGCGCTCACGTAAGCACCGGCGCGAGCGGATCCCGGGGCGACCGGAAAAGTGCGAGGGGCGGCGGTTTTGAACCCGCCGCCCCTCAACCAACTCAGTACCGGCGGGGGCGACGGATGCCGGAACGGAGTTAGATGGGATGGGGACGGACCGAGGGCCCGTCCCCCTGGTTCGAACCGCCGGCGGGGGCGACGGATGCCGGCGGTGCGCCCCATTGGGTTAAGCTTTGGCGAGCCGCACCGCGACGAACCTCGTCTCCTCGCCCGATTTCACCCGCATCAGGATCGTGCGCTTGCCGTCCTTCTGGGCTTCGGTCAGGGCGGTGCGCACATCCACCGGATTGGCGACCTTCTTGCCGCCGACCTCGAGGATGACGTCGCCGGTCTTGAAGCCCTGGTCGGACGCAAGGCCGTTGGGATCGACTTCGGTGACCACCACACCTTCCGACCCGCTGCCGGCGACCTGGTTAGCCGGGGCAACCGAGAGGCCGAGCCGCGGGACATCGGCGTTCCGGCCGGAAGAGTCCGGCGTTCCCGCCTTCGCCTCGCGCTGGTTGGGCAGCTCGCCGAGCGCGATCGAGAAGGTCTTCTCCTCGCCCTTGCGCCACACGGTCAATTTCGCCGTTGCACCCGGCGCCATGGCGCCGGGTGCAACGGCGAAAT
>DATLHE010000019.1:0-11304 GCA_035540335.1 Thermomicrobiales bacterium
ATCAGGTTGCGTGTGCTGTCCTGGTTGCCCGGCAGGTCGGACTGGTCCGGCCAGACGCCGGTCAGGCGGAAGAAGGTGTAGAAGAAGAGTAGCAGCGCCAGGTTGCCGGCGACGATCGCGCCGAGGCTCATCTGCAGCGCGAGGCGTTGCCCCGTCCGCCGCAGGAGGACGGCCGTGGTCCACGGCACGGCGACCGCGAGCGTGCCCCAGGCGAACTGCTGGACGCGTCCCATGTCCTGCCAGCCGAGGGCGACGAAGACGACGGTCGCGACGACGACGAGGAACGCGCCGATGACGGTCACGAGCGTGGCGGGATTCAGGCGCGGGAGCGCCGCGGGCGCGTGGGTGGGGCGGCCTGGAGCTCCAGGTCGCGGATCGCCGTCGCCTGCTCGGCGGTGATGATGCCGGCGCTGCGCCAGCGATCGAGGGCGGGACCGAGGGCTTCGAGCCAGGCCAGGTCTGCCATGATGACCACCTCGCATTCCGGGGGATCAGGCGAGAAGCAGATCCCTCATCCTGATGTCACTATCGCACCGCGTGCGTGAGCGAGCCCCACACCAGCGGGTAGTTATGTCGCGCTCGGTGGCGTGTCAACGCTTTGGTGATCTGCTGGCGCCCCTTGATGGTCGCGCCGTGACGATTGGGAAACCCCGGCCGCAGGTGCGGTACAGGACCCGGGGCGACCGGGTCGAGCCGCCATCCTGCCACACAAACGTCCATATGTTTCAGCATTGACTGAAAATTCCAAAAGGAATAGCATGTGCCGCGAGAGGAGGCACCATGGCGACGATCCAGATGACGGACGAGCGGCTCGCGTTTGTCGAGGAGTTCGGGGTGATGTTCGAGCGCATGGGCAGCACCCGGATGCTCGGCCGGGTCTGGGGCGCGCTGATGGTCGCCGACCCGCCGGAGATGACCGCCGAGGAGCTGGCCGCGTTCCTGCGGGCCAGCCGTGGCTCGATCAGCCAGGCCACCCGCCAGTTGATCGAGATCGGCGTCGTCCAGCGCGTCAGCCGCACCGGCGTGCGGCGCGACTACTTCCGCGTCCGCCCGAACGCCTGGAAGGAGGCGTTCCGCAGGGAGCAGGAGTCGATCGCCCACATGGAGCAGCTGTTCAGGCGCGGCCTCGACGCCATGGCCGGCGGCAGCGACGAGGCCCGGCGGGCGCTCGAGGAATCGATCCGCTTCACGGAGTTCTGGCAAGCGGAGATGGCGTCCATCTTCGCGCGGTGGGACGAGTACAGGGAGACGCATCATGGCTGAGGCCATCGTCACCTACGACCTGACCAAGACCTACGGGCGCAACCGCGGCATCCGCGACGTCAACCTGGCGATCCACCCCGGCGAGATCTTCGGCTTTCTCGGCCCCAACGGCGCGGGCAAGTCGACGACGCTGCGCACGCTGCTCGGGTTCATGAAGCCGTCCAGCGGCCGCGCCGAGATCCTGGGCATGGACACCCACGCGCGGACGACCGAGGTCCACGCCCGGGTCGGCAACCTGCCGAGCGAGTTCACGCTCGACGACCGGATGACCGGCCGCCAGCTGGTCACCCTCTTCGCCCGCATCCGTGGCGTGGAGGACCTGAGCTACGCGCACGAGGTCGCCGAGCGCATCGACGCCGACCTCGACCGCCCGATGCGCCGCCTCTCGCGCGGCAACAAGCAGAAGATCGGCATCATCCAGGCCCTCTTCCACCAGCCGGACGTGATCGTGCTCGACGAGCCGACCGGCGGCCTCGACCCGCTGGTGCAGGAGACCTTCCTGACGCTGCTGACCGAGGCGCGCGGGCGCGGGCAGACCGTCTTCTTCTCGTCGCACGTGCTCGCCGAGATCGAGCGCGTCGCCGACCGGGTCGGCATCATCCGCGAGGGGAAGCTGATCGCCGTCGAGAACCCGAACACGCTGACCGGCAAGGCGGTGCGGCAGGTCCGCATCGAGTTCGCGGCGCCGCTGGACGACGGGGAGCGCGCGGCGTTCACGCGGATCCCCGGCGTCGAGGGCTTCGCGATGGAGGGAACGGTCGCGCGGTTCAGTGTGGCCGACCATATGGACGAGATCGTCAAGCTGGCCGCGCGACACACGGTCCTCGCGCTGGACGTCGAGCGGCCATCGCTGGAAGAGATCTTCCTGACCTTCTACGGGCCGCACGAGAATGGAGTCACCGCGTGAGCACGACACTTCTCAAGCCGGCGGCGGCCACGGCGCCCCGCCGGATCACGGCGACGAAACAGCCGAACACACTGGCGGTCTACGCGCGCCACCTGCTGGGCCGCTACCGGCGCGCCGGCCTCTTCTGGGCGATCGGCTTCAGCGTGTACACGGCGCTGCTGGTGCTCTCCTTTCCCGCGTTCCAGAACTCCGGCGCGCTGGACGTGAGCACCTATCCGGAATCGCTGCGGGAGGCGTTCAACCTCGAGAGCCTGAACCTGATCGAGCCCTACCTGTCGTCGCAGGTCTTCCAGCTGGCGCCGCTGGTGCTCGCCTTCTACCCGATCACGGTCTTCGCCGGGGCGATTGCCGGCGCGGAGGAGCGGGGGACGCTGGACGTCCTGCTCGGCAACCCGCTGCCGCGCCGGAACGTCGTCCTCGGCACGTGGATCGCGGTCGCGCTCGTGATGCTCGGCATGCTGGCGATCCTGGGCGCGGCGACGTGGGCGAGCGCGCTGGCGGTCGATGTCAGCCTGAGCGCGCGGGAGGCGTTCCGCGCCTCGCTCAACCTCTTCCCGATCTGCATGGCGTTCGGCAGCCTGGCGCTGCTGATGTCGGCGGTGGTCCGGCAGCGGGCGGTGGCGATCGGGGTGCCGGTGGTGGTGCTCTTCCTGATGTACCTGATCGACATCGTCGGCAAGATCGTGTCGGAGGCCGCCGGCCTGCGGTACGCCTCGGCGTTCAAATACTACGGCGACGCGATCGTCGAGGGCGTGTGGTGGGGCGGCGTGGCGGTGCTGCTGGCGGTCGCGCTGGTCCTGCTCGCGGCCGCAATCCCAGCGTTCGACCGGCGGGACATCTACACGTAGGGCCGTTTCGAGGGGCGGACGCGATGCCCGCCCCTCTGTGGTCGCGCATTCTACGAGACGCGCCGCTACGCCCCGGGCGTGGCGGGCGGCGACCCACCTGGCAAGAGCCCAACCGCGATGAGCAAGCCTGTGTTGTCGTAGTAGTCGGAGCTGCGGCGGATCAGATCCCCATCGAACTCAAAGACCGTTGAGAACCGGTTCGCCACCTCCTGTCCGGTGCCAGCGGGCAGCCCCGGCAGTTGCCCCGTATAGCGGAACGAGAAGATGCCTTCGGCCACGCCCCAACTTCCGTCACGAAAACCGGAGGTCAACTCGACCTTGATATCGCTGACTTGGGACGCGAAAAAGCCGAAGAAGGCGCCCACGGCGCCCGGCTCCGACTGCGTGAGGGTCGGGACGTCCTCGTAGATCGCGTCGTCGGCGTAGAGCGCGTCGAGCGCAGTCGCCGGGTCATCGCTGCTTTGGGCATCGGCAAAGCGTTGGATGATGTCGGGGATGGCGCCCGAGGCCTCCTGGGCGACACCGAGCCGGGGACCGGCAAGCGCCAGGCCGAGGCCGCTGGCGGCCAGGCCGGAGAGTGCGCGACGACGCGAAAGACCGGGGGAGACGTGGGGACCGGGACGGTGTTCGACGGGTGCGCTCATGGCGGGTGATCCTCCCTGCGCGCGGTGCCAGGACGGCCCCCGCATGCAGGTGGTCGATAGGATGCAACGAGCTACGGCCCGGCGGGCATCGGCTCGTCGACCTGCAAGAGGCGCCACTGACAGACGGCGCTGAGTGACGATTCGTTTGTGAGACCCGGGTACTCCCAATCCCACGGTACGCCAACCGCGCATGCTGTCAACGGCTCATGACCCATATGTGGCCATGTGAATGGTTGCGTGACGCGCTCGAGGGGGCCCCTTCGGGGCGAGGTGCGTGCCAGCACGGCAGAGACACAAGGACGCCCTTCCGTAACCGAATGGAAGGGCGTCCTCACAAAAAGAGACATTGACCGCCGGATGTCACCAAAGCGAGCGAACGTGCTGTAAACAACGATGATGGTCACAAGCGGCAGGGCCCCTTTCCGAAGCCGCCCTGACATTCAGCAGTCACCCCTCACAGACGCAGAATGCATGCCCGGATGCACACGACGATAGCCACTTCCGGCTATCCAGCCCCGTGCGAGATTTCTCGTATTGACCTCCGGCGTATAGTGATTTCCGGGACCTCCGACCATCTCTCCAACCACGCAGGAGACACGAGCATGCGCGCCGCGACCCGACCTCTCACGTACCTTGTCTGTACCGTCGCGCTTGTGCTGGCGGCCATCCCGGCCCTGAGGCTGAGCGCGCAGGATGCCACCCCGGCGACAAATGAGGCCTTCGCCGTCACGGAGCTGGCGCCGGGCGTGACCGTCGAGGTCTACGCCGGCGTTCCCTCAGACCGCGCGCCGGGCCAGACGCTCTACACGGCCCACTTCGTCTTCCAACCCGGCGCCGAGATCTTTCCGCACAGCCACCCGGGCACTACGTCGCTGACGGTGGTGTCGGGCACGCTCGGGTGGACGCTGCTGGCGGGCACGGCGCACGTGATCCGCGCCTCGGGGAGCGGCCATCCGACCGGGACGGAGGATGTGACCGAGGTCGGCAAGGAGATCACACTCCAGCCCGGCGACGCCATCTATTACGAGGAGGACGTGGTCCACACGGCGCGCGGCGCCGGCGAGGAGCCGACGGTAGTCTACGGCTCGTTCGTGCTGACGACCGGCCAGCCGCTGCTGATGCCGGTGAACATGCCGATGGGCACGCCCGCGTCGCCAGCAGCGTAGCGCTGGGCGTGGGTTACGACGTGGGCATGGAGAGCACGGCGAAGACGGCGCCCAGCGGGTCCGCAAGGAGCGCGAAGCGCCCGTACGGGGAGTCGGTTGCCGGCGCCCGCACCGCGCCGCCGAGGCCGGTCGCCGTTTGCACGGCGGCATCGGTGTCGGCGACGCCGTAGTAGACCTGCCAGTTGCTCGGCACGCCTTCCGGCATGAAGCCCGTCGCGTCCATCAGGCCCGCGTAGGACTCGCCGTCGACGGTGAACGTCTTGTACCGGGGGCCGCCCTCGCCGGTGTTCTCGTCGGCGAGGGTGACGCCGAAGACCTTCGCGTAGAAGTCCGCCGCGGCGTCGAAATCGAGCGACAGCAACTCGTGCCAGGCGGGCGCGCCGGGCTCGCCGAAGCGCTCGAAGCCGCGATGGGTGCCCGGCTGCCAGATGCCGACGAAGGCGCCGGAGGGGTCGGTGAGGACACCCATCGTGCCGAGCTCGCCGACCTGGATCGGGTCAAAGGCGCGCTGCCCGCCGGCGTCGGCGGCGGCATGCATGGTCGCGTCGGCGTCCTCGACGCCGAGGTAGACCGTCCAGACATCCGGCATGCCGGCCAGGTCGTCCGTCTTCTTCACCATGCCGGCGATGCCCGCGCCATCCTTGCTGAAGATCACGTAGTGGCCATATTCCTCGCCGGTGTCCTGGCTGGTCCAGCCGAACAGCTCGCCGTAGAACGTTTTGGCGCGCTCGGGGTCCGAGGTCGAGAGATCCATCCAGCAGGGAGTTCCATAGATCACGTCGGTGCGTCGCGGCATGAGAGGCTCCTTTCCGGAGCTATCCGGCACGGCGGGCGGGAGAGACGGACATGGGCATGGACATCGGGGTGGATTCCGACCCGATGATCCACGGCTCGCCGGGATGGAGGTCGAGCATCCGGTCGACCATCATCGGCAGGATCGACACGAGCAGGTCACGCTGCGGCGCGGTCATGTCCTCCTCGGCGACGGCGCGGTCCCAGTCGGCCTTGAGGCGCTGCTGGATCGCCTCCCCCAGCGCCTCGCGCGGCAGGTCCTGGGCGGCGGCCAGCTCGGCGAGACTCTCCCCGGCCTGCAGGCGTTGGCCGACGGCGAGCGGGCTCAGGCCGAGCACGCCGGCGATCGCCTTCGCCATGGCCGGCGCGTCGATGAGGGAGGAGCCGGCGGCGAGCGAGCCGCCGCCCGCCATGGTGCTGACCGGCGACGTCACGATCGAGGGCGGCGGTCCGTCCGCGAAGGGGCCGTCCGGGTGGTCGATGAGCCAGACGTGGAGCATCTCGATGGCAAGCGGCCGGGTGCCGGAGGGGCAGTCGCCGCTGGGGAGAGTCGGCGCGAGTCCGGCGAGGCTGGCGCAGAGGTCGTCGTGGACGTGCCAGTGCGTCAGCGGACCGCCGACGCGCGGGCCCTTGCCGATCGGCGCAATGAACATGACGCCGACGAGGGTCAGCGAGCCATCGTCCTGCTTGAGGTACATGAGGTCTTCCGGCCGCTCGGGGTCGAGCAGCCGGCCGTCGGCGGCGTAAGTGGGGTTCTGGAAGTGCGCGGCGCGGGCGCCGTAGAAGGCGAAGGGGGTCACCACCCGGTAGCCGGCGGCCTCGGCCGCGTGGACGTCGGCGAAGCGGGCGACGCCGGCGCGAGTGGCCGCGACGAGCTCGTCGGCCGCGGCCTGCTCGGACGCGGTCGGCGTGCTGGCGACATCGGTCCCGTGGTGGTGATCATGCTGCGCCGAAGCGCCGCGAGTGACGGCGAGCAGCATCAGGACGACCAGCACGGTCGCGAGAACCCGGGAGATGCGGTGTTGGCCGGCCACGAATGCTGCTCCCTCTGCGGCGGGCGCCGCGCTGACATGAGCCCCCTGGTCGCCCATCGCTCCGGGAGGGCATTGCTGCGCAAGTCCTCGTCTACGGAGTTCGCGGTCCGGTCTAGAACGTCCGGCCCAGCGACTGGTCCCACGGCTGCGGCGCGGCCACGCGCACGATCTCCTCTTCCCGGTCGCGCACGTAAAGATAGAGGTGCGCGAAGAACTCGACCTCCGGCAGGGGGTACGTCGGGTTGATGCAGAGGTACGTGTAGGGCCACGGCGAGCGGACGCCGGGCGCGCAGCGGACCTCGATCCGGCGGCCGACGCGCAGGCGGTAGGTGATGCCCGGATAGAGCCGCGAGGGGAGATCCAGGTAGCCCTTGCGCTTGAGCCGGGCCCAGAGGGCCTCGCCGAGCGTGGCACGGGCGACATCGTCCGCGCGGCGGCGGGCATCCTGATACTCACGGCGCGAGAAGCCGAACCCGGCGCTGCGCTTGGGGAGGTGGTCCCAATGGTGCCGCCAGGGCAACTCGACGGGCCCCAGGGGCCGCGCCTCGTCGACCTCTAGCCCCCAGAGCCATGCCCAGCACCGGGACCACCACGAGGTGCCCGGCGCCGGGTCGGGTGCGTTCCGGTCGCGCGAAAAGAACGGCTCGTTCATCGGCGCGGGGCTAGCCGCCGGCGATGGGGGCGACGATCTGGTATTCCTCGGCGTCGGGGTCGAAGGGATCGCGATCGAGGACGTGGACGCCGTTGACCTTCTTCGAGATGGCGCAGCCGTTGGTGCGCGCCTCCTCGAGGACCCGTTCGGCCTCGGCGATGGCTCGCCGCGACTCCTCGGTGTCGGTGGTGGTGTCCCATTCAACGAGCTGATGGCCGTGACGGTTGGCAACGATGATGCGGCCCATACCAGCCTCCTGTCGTGAACGTTCCCGGCGATGTCACTGTGCTGCCCGGGCCACCATGCTACGCCTGTGATCGACCGTTCGCAACCATGCGGGGCCGGTTGGCAGTCAGTCGTTCGCCGCGTCGATGGGAGTGAGGACGAAGACCGGGATCGCGCGCGTCGTCTTCTCCTGGTAGGCGGCATAGTCGGGATAGGCGGCCACCGCCCGCTCCCACCAGATCGCCTTCTCCGCGCCGGTGACCTCGCGGGCGAGGTAGTCGCGCTTGACCGTCCCATCCTGCAGCTCGACGTGGGGATTCTTCTTGAGGTTGTAGTACCAGACGGGGTGCTTCGGCGCGCCGCCCAGCGAGGCGACCACCGCGTACTCGCCCTCGTGCTCGACCCGCATCAGCGGCGTCTTGCGGAGCTGGCCGGTCTTCGCGCCGATGGACGTGAGGACGATGATCGGCATGCCGCGCAGCGTGTCGTGTTGCATCCCGCCGGACGCCTCGAACTGCTCGGCCTGCTTCCGAGCCCAATCGGACGTGCTCGGTGCGTATTCTCCGGTCAATGGCATGTGGTGTTCTTCCTTGTGGGCAACATCCGGCGACGTTGGCGGGCCAGCGCCCAACGTGCTGAAACGAAAACGCCGGGCACTGACGGCCCGGGGCTACTGGCACCTAATCCGCGGCGAGGGCGGCGTCGAGGTGGGCGGTGTCGTTGACCGCGACGATCCGCCAGGCCGCGCCGTCGAACTCGAGGGTGGTGCGGCTGGTGTTGATGATCGTCGTCTTGCCGGTGCCGATCTCGCCGTGGGAGACGGTCGCCAGCACGGCGTTGATGAGGCCGCCATGGCAGACGACGAGGACGCGCTGGCCGGGGCGCCGCTCCACCAGCTCGTGGAGCGCGGTCATCGCGCGAATGGAGACGTTCTCCCAGTCCTCGAGGCCCGGCCAGTCGCCGCCCGGCCATTTCGCCTCGCGCTCAGGCAGGGTGAGGCCCTCGGCCTCGCCGTAGGCGCGCTCCATCAGGCGGGGATCGGTCGGGATCTCCGCCAGCCCAACGGCGTGTGCGACGGCCCTGGCCGTGTCGTACGCCCGCTGGAGGGGGCTGCTGACGATGGCATCCCACGTCTCGCCCTCCATCGCCTCGGCCAGCAGCGCGACCTGGCGCCGCCCCTCGGCGTTGAGCGGGACGTCGGCGGTGCCCTGGTATTTGCCCTGGATGTTCCAGTCGGTCTCGCCGTGGCGGATGAGCTCGATGCGGGTGGGTGTTCCGGTACTCACGAAATCCAAAAACCTTCCAGAATCAGGCGGCCCGGCGACGCCCGACCGCGATGCGATGCCTATGTCCTGACCATAAGACCCGGAACGACCGGAGTCGTCAAATGGGTGTTACCGGCCCGCCGTCCTCCTGTCGTAGCGGCGCACCTCGCAGCGTGTGCGTCTGACCGCGCCCTTCGGGCGCGGCGGGAGGCCCCAAGGACCTCCCCTACGGGCCGGCCGCCGGCCCCATCCACGAGGCGCCGCGCCGCGACACCCCGTTCGGGCTACCTGGCACTGTGCTCGCGCAGCTTCGCGATGGCGTCGTCGACGCGGGCGATGACGCGCTCCTTGCCGATGGCGCGGAGCGTCTCGAAAAGGCCCGGCGACTGCGTGCGGCCGGTGGCGGCGACGCGGATCGGCATGAAGAGCTGCCCGGCCTTGACGCCGAGCTCGTCGGCCAGCGCCCGCAGTCGCGCCTCGGTGGCCTCGAGGTCGTTCAGGTCGAGCTCCGGCAGCACCTTCGCGACGGCCTCCAGCAACGTCAGCGCGGCGGCCGGCTCGACCTTCTTCGGCACCAGCAGGGCGGCGTCGTAGTCCTCCAGCTCGTCGCGGAGGAAGTAGGACATCAGGTCCGGCGCCTCGGTCAGGAGCTTGATGCGGTCCTTGAGCAGCGCGGCCGCCTCGCGGACGTCCGCGAAGCGGGGGTGGCTGGCGTCCGCCGGTCCCGGCTCGATCGTCCCGGCCTTGATCAGGAATGGCAGCACGCGGGCGGCGAGGTCGTCGACCGTGATGTGGTGGTTGATCCACTGCTGGTTGAGCCAGTCGAGCTTGTCGCGGTCGAAGGTGCTCGGCGAGGCGCTGGCGCGCTCGATGGTGAAGTGCTCAAGCAGGTCGGCGAAGGTGTAGATCTCCGTCTTGCCGTCGAGGCTCCAGCCGAGCAGCGCGAGATAGTTCAACAGCGCCTCCGGCAGGTAGCCGGCGTCGCGGAAGTCCTGGATCGAGGCGGCGCCGTGGCGCTTGGAGAGCTTGCCGCCGGTCGGCGCGAGGATGAGCGGCATGTGGGCGAAGATCGGCATCTCCCAGCCGAGCGCCGCGTAGAGCTGGACGTGTAGCGGCGCGGTCGGGATCCACTCCGGCCCGCGCATGACGTGGGTAATCTTCATCTCGTGATCGTCGACGACGACGGCGAGGTGGTAGGTCGGGAAGCCGTCCGACTTGAGGATGACGAGGTCCTCGAGCTTGTCGTTCTGGTAGACGATCTCGCCCCGGAGCAGGTCGGTGAAGCGGGTCTCGCCATCGAGCGGCATCTTGAAGCGCACGACGAAGGGCTCGCCGGCGTCGAGCTTCGCCTGGACCTCATCGGCGGAGAGATTGCGGCAATGGCGGTCATAGCCGGGCGGCAGGCCGCGCTTCTGCTGGTTCTCGCGGACCTGCTGCAGCCGCTCCGGCGTGCAGAAGCAGCGGTAGGCGTGTCCGGAGACGACCAGGCGCTCGGCGGCTTCCCGGTAGTGGTGCTGGCGCTCGCTCTGGACATAGGGGCCGTAGGGGCCGCCGACATCCGGACCCTCATCCCAGGCCAGGCCGAGCCAGCGCAGGCCCTCCATGAGGTTCTCGACCGCGCCCTCAACGAGCCGCTTGCGGTCGGTGTCCTCGATGCGGAGGATGACCGTGCCCTGCTTGCCGGCGCGGCGCGCCTCGCCGTGGGCGAAGAGCACGTCGTACATCATCTGCTTGGCGCCGCCGATGTGCAGTGAGCCGGTGGGGCTCGGCGCGAAGCGAACGCGCACCTCGTCCATGTCGGCCGGAATGGCGACGGGATGGTCCGTCGCGCGGGCGGTGGTGGTAGACGTGTCAGACATGCCGGGGAGCTCCTCCAGAACGGGACATCGCGGTGTGTATCGGTATCGGGGTCGGGACGTGCGCGGCTCGTGTCTGCCCGGAGGCATGGGGATGCTCGCCGCGCCATTCAACATCCAAGTATACCCCGGCGGGGCAAGGCGACAGCGCGGATGACCGGACATTCCAACCGGCCCGGGCGTTCCCAACCACCGTCATCCTGAGCTTGTCGAAGGCTCGCTGCCGCTTCTCGCCCGCGGCCCGGCCGAGCGCGCCAGCGCGAGAAGCGAAGGGCTCGCTCCGCTGCTCGGCTTCGCCTCGGCCATGGCGGGCCCTTGGCCGGAGGATCCCCCGGCGCCGCAGCGCCGGTCTCTCTTGCATTCATGTCGAAGCGGCCGTGCTTGGAAACACCGCTTCGCGCAGGGTGCTTCGCTGCGCTCAGCATGAGGGATTGGTTTTTCGGCGCAGCATTCCTCGTGCAGCCGGCCCTTGTGGCCGGCTGTACGAGGAATGCTGCGCCGGAAAACCAATCCCTCATGCTGAGCGCCGCGAAGCACCCTGCGCGAAGCGGCGTTCGCAATAGGGCCTTTTGGCCTCTCGAACACGCTGAGAGAGACCGGCGCTGCGGCGCGGGGGATCCTCCGGCCAAAGGCCCGCCATGGCCGAGGCGAA
>DATLHE010000020.1:0-14848 GCA_035540335.1 Thermomicrobiales bacterium
TCTCGCCATTGCGCTGCAGGAAGGTCGCCCCCATGCTCTGTCCGTGGTCGGAAAGCACGACGAAGTGGTACGGACGCGGCGCCATCGCGGCGGCGAGCTCCAGCTTGGCGAACAGACGGTCCAGCGTCCCGAGGACCTTGAAGCCATCGATGCGATCAATCCCCGAGTGGTGGGCGACCTCATCGTAGGCGAAAAAGGTGTTGTAGACCGCCGGCACGCCCCGGAACATGTCGGAAATGAGCATAAACAGGCTTGCTTCCTGCATCGCTGTAGTCGTTCCCGCGCGGATGAACGCGTATTTGAAATGCCGATGGATACGCGGTTGCTCGTCGCGGCGGACCTGGGACCTGGCCTGCCATCGCTCGCGGATGACATCGCCCGTAAAGAGCGCCAGGGTGCGGGAGAAGGTATAAGGATTGGAGAAGTAGGCCACATAGCCGCGCGACGTGATGCGCTTCTTGTCGCGAACGGCGCTGTAGGTACACAGGCAGTCCGGGGCATCGCCGGAGAAGATGTTCCAGCGGCTCGCGCCTCCGTCGCTGAGCAGGCCGTGCCCGCTGGAGAGGCGATGCTCCAGCTCGCTCGCCGTCTCGAGCTTGCTGGTGACCATCAGCTTGCCGGCCGGCTTGTCGTACCAGCGAAAGGCCGGGATGCCGCTGTTGTCGCCGAGGAGGATGCCCGCCTGGCTTGCCGACGTTTGGGAGGAGAGGTCCGGCTCCCACCCCAGGAGGCGATGCGTGCCCGTGCCAAGCCAGCGCTGGAGCGTCGGCATGTAGCCCTCATCCAGGGCGCGCCGCAGGATGGGCTCGGCCAGGCCATCGATTTCCAGGTAAAGGACGCCGGGCTCGGTCGTCCCCGGCGTGGATCGGTAGGATCGCCGCATCGGCCTGACCACGAACCACATGTACCCGTTGTCGTCGTTCAGCGAGAACAGCGCGCTGACGAAGACATTGCCGATGGTGAGCCCAAGGCTGATCCCGATACCGGTCCAGACGCTATCGATCTCGATCCCATCGATGTTGATCTGGCCGATGGCGAACACGACGAGACCGGTCAGCGCGAAGGTCAACAGGGGGAAGAGGAGCGGATGAAAACGGGCCGAGAGCGCATAAATCAACGGCCACGCGATCGCGAGTGCGAGAGAGATCAACACCGCGCCAACAAGGGCCGCCTGGAACCCGGAGAGCACAAAGCCGGGCAACATCCAGGACAGCAACCAGAGCAGGAGCGCCTCAATGATGGCTACACCGAGCGCCCAGCGCAGGAACCGCATCATTCGCAACCTCAATCCGGTCAATTCGTCGCGCCATTCGGCCCCGCCGGGCCGCGTCTGCCCGATGGGGCTCGGCTCGGCCCAGAACGAGCGTACCGGACCGTCAGTCGTAGTCACATGGGACCAAGGGAGCAATCGCCTCGTTGGGCGTCTCCGGGGCGCCGTGTCCGCCCCAGTCGGGGTGCGACCCGGCGTGCCGAATGCGCCTTAGGTCTGATGCCGCTACTACCACACCACACCTAGAGTGCGGGCACCGTTCCTGGTGCGCGCCACGGCTGGTCAATGGCGACCTGGCGGCAAGGTGGCGCCCTGTCGCAACGCGGCGCCGTGTTCACCGAGGATGGAGTCGTCGGGGATGCCAGTGTCCGCGTGGGCGTTGCCCCGCATCTGGGCCTTCCCGCGGTACCGACGTCCCCGTGACGACACGTACGACCAAGGACGATCTCCGGCGGCAATCCACATCCGCCGTCCCGATGCCGCCTGACGCTCCCCGACCCGACGCCGTGACACGAAACGAGTGGCGCATGACAGCTCAAGGCCCGACTCCCGGACCAACAACTGCGAGCCCGGCGGCCGGCGCGGAGCAGTCCGCCTCGCTCCAGGGTCGCGGATCGCTCGCCATCTTCCTCTCGTCCTTCGTCTTTCCACTGGCATTGACGCAGTTCATCGCCAGCTACGCCGGCTCGGCGATGAACGTGGCGATCAGCGAAATCGCGCAAGATCTCAACACCACCACGCGCGGGATCCAGACCGCGATCACTCTGTTCACGCTGACGATGGCGGCACTCATGATCCCTGGCAGCAAGGTGACCGATATCATCGGGCGCAAGCGTTGCCTGATGCTCGGTCTGGCCATCTACGGAACGGGGGGCCTGATCGCTTCGCTCGCGCAGAGCCTTGGAGTGCTCATCGTCGGCTACTCGTTGCTCGAGGGCATCGGCTCGGCGCTCATGATCCCGCCGATCTACATCATCCTCACGGTCGCGTTCTCCGATGTGACATCTCGCGCCAAGGCGTTCGGTATGGTCAGCGCGGCAGCCGGCCTCGGTGCCGCGGCAGGTCCGCTTATCGGGGGCCTGATCACCAGCGCCCTCAGCTGGCGAGCGTCATTCCTCGTCCAGGTCATCGTCGTGGGCGGCATCATCTTCATGGGCCGGAAATTCCAGGGCGGCTCAGGGCAACGGATGCCATTCGACATCGTGGGCTCGGTGCTGTCCGCCTCGGGCCTTATCTTCGTGGTGCTCGGCATTCTGCAATCGGGTACCTATGGCTGGCTGACGGCGACGAAGGACGTTGTGATCGGGGATAGGGTCGTGATCGAGGAGGGAGGGATCTCGCCCGTCTGGCCCCTGATGGCGATCGGCGCACTGTTGCTCACCTGGTTCTTCTTCCACATCCGCTCCAGGGAACGCGCGGGCAAAGAGCCCTTGCTATCGACCAGGCTGTTCCGCAACCGCACCTCCAACCTGGGCCTGGTGACCCAGAACGTCCAATGGCTCACGATGCAGGGCAGCTTCTTCGTCGTCTCGGTCTTCCTGCAAACGGTTCGGGGCTACAGTGCCATCGAGACGGGGTTGATCCTCACCGCGTCGACCATCGGCATCCTGCTTTCTTCCGCGTTGGCGGGCCGGATGGCCAGGCGACGGTCGCAGGCGATCCTGATTCGAGGGGGTTTCATCCTGAACATCGGCGGCTCGCTGCTGTTGCTGCTCATCTCAGATGCCACATCGGAGATCTGGGCGTTCCTGCCGGGCCTGTTCCTGATGGGCTTCGGTATCGGCATCATGCTGACCGCGTCCGTGAACGTCGTGCAATCGAGCTTCCCCGAAAAGGATCAGGGGGAGATCTCGGGACTCTCGCGCAGCGCCTCCAACCTCGGCTCCTCGCTCGGCACGGCGCTGGTGGGTTCGGTGCTGGTCTCGTCGAGGTTTGTCGACAACTCGGCCTATGCCGCCGCCTTGATCGTCATGGTGGGCATCGGCGTCGTCGGGCTCCTCGCGGCCTGGATGCTGCCGAGCGACGCCGGGCAGACTCCCGATGCGGCCGCGCCTGGGGATGACGGCGCCCCCACGGCGCATGCGGTGACCGTCGACGGCGCGGGCCCCGCGCCGTCCTCCACGCCTCCCGAGCGAGCGGATCGCGGTATCTCCACCATCGACCAGCCATTCCGCAAGTCCGCCAACCATCAGGGCGATCCCTCGAGATACACCCTCTTCGCTACCCGCTGACCGATGTTCCACAACTAGGGAGTACCCATCATGATCACCAACATCCTGCCACGACGGCATCGACTGCACGGCGGGCGCATCACCCGGTTCGTGGAGGCGGCAAAGCGGATGATCGCGCCGGATGATGGCCCTCCGCCACCCGGTCGCCGGGGTGATCGCAACGCGGCACACGCCTACGCCTTGGCGGTCGTGCGGGTCGAGGAGCGCCAGCCGCGCAGGTAAGCGGGGCCCTCGCGAACGGCGACGCACGGCGTCGCCAACCTCTTGAGCTCGGTATGTGGAGGACACAGCAATGGCAACGTTGACGCCGGTGCCCGGTCTCGGTGACTCGATCGACGCGGAATGGCGGACCTGGGGTCCCTACCTGTCCGACAGGCAATGGGGCACCGTGCGCGAGGACTATTCAGAGTTCGGCAACGCCTGGGAATACGTCTCCCATGATCACTCGCGTTCGCGGGCCTATCGCTGGGGCGAGGACGGCATCCTCGGCATCTCGGACGACAAGCAGCGGCTGTGCTTCGCGCTCGCGCTCTGGAACGGCGCGGATTCGATCCTGAAGGAGCGCCTGTTCGGCCTGACCGGCAACGAGGGCAACCATGGGGAAGACGTCAAGGAGTATTACTACTACCTAGACGCCTCGCCAACGCACTCATACCTGCGCGGCCTGTACAAGTATCCCCAGCGCGCGTTTCCCTACGGTGATCTCGTCGCCGAGAACCAGCGCCGGGGACGGAACGATCCGGAATACGAGCTGATCGACACCGGCATCTTCGCCGAGAACCGCTACTTCGATGTCGAGGTCGAGTACGCCAAGGAATCGCCGGACGACATCCTGATCCGCATCTCGGCGACCAATCGCGGACCCGACCCGGCGCCGCTCCACCTGTTGCCGACGCTCTGGTTCCGCAACACGTGGGCGTGGGGACGCGACAACCGGCGCCCCCAGCTTCGCGCCGTCGACCGGCAAGGCAGATCGTCGTCCGGAACGAACTCCCGCGGCGGGAAGCTCGTCCGCGCGACACATCACGACCTCGGTGACTACTGGTTCGTGTGCCAGGGCGATCCCGACCTGCTGTTCACCGAGAACGAGACGAACGCCCAGCGGCTCTGGGGCGCGCCGAACCGGGCGCCGTTCGTCAAGGACGGTCTCCACGACGCGGTCGTCCATGGGCACGGGGGCGCGGTCAACCCCGAGGGCGCCGGCACCAAGGTCGCGGCGCACTACTCCTTTGAGATCGCGCCGGGCGCGACGGAGACCATCCTCCTGCGTCTCGCGAACGACCGTCGCACCTCGCCCTTCGCGAACGCGAAGCAGGTGTTCGACGGGCGGATCGCCGAATGCAACGCCCTCTACGACGGGCTGGCCAAGGGACGCCTCACCGAGGACGAAGCCCGCGTCCAGCGCCAGGCGCTGGCGGGCCTGATCTGGACCAAGCAGGTCTTCAACTTCGACGTGGCGCAATGGCTGGACGGCGATCCGGCGGGGCCGCCGCCGCCCGAGGCACGGAAGCAGGGCCGCAACAGTGAGTGGCGGCATCACAACAGCAACGACGTCATCTCGATGCCCGATAAATGGGAGTATCCGTGGTACGCCGCCTGGGACCTGGCGTTCCATTGCGTCGCGTTTGGCCTGATCGACCCCGGATTCGCCAAGGACCAGCTCCTGCTGATGCTGCGGGAGTGGTTCATGCATCCCAACGGTCAGATGCCAGCGTACGAGTGGGCCTTCGGGGACGTCAACCCGCCGGTCCACATTGCGGCGACGCGCGCCATCTTCCAGGACGAGCGTCGCCGGACCGGGGAAGGCGACCGGGACTTCCTCGCGCGAGTCTTCCACAAGCTGCTGCTCAACTTCACCTGGTGGGTGAACCGCAAGGACGCGGAAGGCAACAACCTCTTCCAGGGCGGCTTCCTGGGGCTGGACAACATCAGCGTCATCGACCGCAGCGCGGGGTTGCCGCCGGACCTGACGCTCGAGCAGGCGGACGGCACGGCCTGGATGGCGAGCTATTGCCTCAACATGGCGTGGGCGGCGATCGCGCTCTCAATGGAAGAGCCCACCTATGAGGATCTGGCGACGAAGTTCCTGGAGCACTACCTCGCCATCGGCGGCGCGATGAACGGTCTCAGTGGCGAGGGCGGCAGCCTCTGGGATGAGGAGGATGGCTTCTACTACGACCACGTTCGCCGCTCGGACGGGATGCGGGTGCCGCTCAAGCTCCGCTCGCTCGTCGGGCTCCTGCCCATCTTCCCGGCGATCGCGATCACACCGGAGAACCTCGATCGCCTCCGCGAGACCGCCCCCGGTTTCGTGCGGGACATGCGATGGTACGCTGAGCGTCATCCCGAGGTGTCCGACCTCTTCTCCGAGCGTCAGATGGCCGATGGCGGCCGAAACATCGTGCTCTCGCTGGTGCCGGAGGATCGGCTGCGGCGCATCCTTGCCCGCATGTTCGATCCCGAAGAGTTCCTGAGCGACTACGGCATCCGGTCGATCAGCCGGCATTACCTGGACCATCCGTACGAGCTGCGGGCGCGGGACCAGGTCATGACCGTGAAATACGAGCCCGCCGAGTCCAGCACTGGCATGTTCGGTGGCAACTCGAACTGGCGCGGCCCGATCTGGTTCCCGATGAACCTCCTGCTGGTCCAGGGTTTGCACAACCTGCACGCCGCCTACGGCGACGAGTTCCTGGTCGAGTACCCGACCAACTCCGGCGCGCGCATGTCGCTGGGCGCGATCGCCGACGATATCTCGCGCCGCCTGATCTCGGTCTTCCTGCGCGATGCCGATGGCCGGCGCCCGGTGTATGGGTGGAACGAGGTGATGCAGAACGATCCGCACTGGCGCGATCACATCCTGTTCTACGAGTACTTCCATGGCGACAATGGGGCAGGCATCGGCGCGAGCCACCAAACCGGATGGACGGCGGTCGTGGCGAACCTGATCGAGCGGCTGACTACCGCGCCGACGCCCCGGGTGGTCGTCGTCACCGCCGAAGGAACCCCCGCCGGCAGATCTTGACGCGCCCGCGCGACGCCCGGGAAGTCACCGCCGGCGACCAGCAAGGAGACCATGATGAGCCAGATCACCACCGATGCACTTCCGGTCGCCCCACAACCCCGTCCGGCCGTCGCCACCGTGCTGGAGCAGCCGCACGTCGCCTTTGGACGGGAGACGTGCGGGGACCTGGAGGATGGCCTGCGCCGCGAATGGTTGGTCACCAACGGTCTCGGCGGCTATGCGTCCGCGACGGTGCCCGGTGTGCTCACGCGCTCCTACCACGGGCTGCTCGTCGCGGCACTCGAGCCGCCGGTCGCGAGAACGGTGCTGGTGGCCGGCACGGTGGACTGGATCACGTACGACGGCGTGCGGTACCCGCTCTCGACACATGAGTTCGGCGCTGGCGCGATCGCGCCGGAGGGCTACCGCCATCTCGAGTCATTCCGGCTGGAGGGGGCGCTGCCGATCTGGACGTTCGCGATCGCCGACGCGCTGGTCGAACGCCGGCTCTGGATGGTCTACGGCAGCAACACGACGTTCGTGAGCTACCGCCTGCTGCGGGGCAGCCGCCCCGCCGACCTCGAGATCACGCCGCTCGTCACCTATCACACCTTCCACGCGCTGGCCTCCGGCCAGGGGTGGAACATGCGCATCGACACGGAGGAGCTCGGCGCGACCGTTCACGCCTATGACGGCGCGATCCCGTTCAGCATGCGCAGCGACCGCGGGGAGTTCCGTCCGGGGGGCGCGTGGTGGTGGGATTTCGGCCATCGGGCAGAGACCGAACGCGGCCTCGGGGACCGCGGCGACCTGTACGCCCCCGGAAGCTTCGTGGTGCGCCTGGAGCCCGGCGAGGCGGTGGCGTTGGCCTTCTCGGCCGATCCGCAGCACGACGTGGATGCGGCCACCTCCCTGGCCGCGGCGCAGCAGCGCCAGCACGACCTGCTGGAGCGCGCAAACGCGCTGGATGCGGACCCTGTCGTGCAGCAGCTCGTGCTCGCGGCGGATCAGTTCCTCGTCGCCCGGCCGTTGACCGACGATCCGGGCGGCCGCAGCGTGATCGCCGGCTACCACTGGTTCAACGACTGGGGCCGGGACACCATGATCAGCCTGCCGGGCCTGACACTGGCAACCGGGCGAGCCGACGAGGCTGCGTCGATCCTGCGGACCTTCGCTCGCTATCTCGAAGACGGGCTGCTGCCGAACAACTTCCCGGACAGCGCCGGCGTGATCCCGGGATACAACACCGCCGACGCGACGCTCTGGTATGTCCTGGCGATCCGCGCCTATCAGCAGGCGACCGGGGACGAGTCGCTGGTCGATGACCTGCTGCCCGCCCTGACCGAGATCGCCGAACGTCATCTCGCGGGCACCCGCTACGGCATTGGCGTCGACCCGGCGGATGGTCTCCTCCGGGCCGGTGAGCCGGGGGTGCAACTCACCTGGATGGACGCCAAGGTCGGCGACTGGGTGGTGACGCCACGCATCGGCAAACCCGTGGAGATCAATGCGCTCTGGTACAACGCGCTGCGAAGCCTCGAGGGGTTCCTGACCGCTCGCGGGGAGACGGCCTCCAGCGCGCGCTTCGCCGCGCTCGCCGACCGAACGCACGAGTCGTTCCGCGCCCGCTTCCGGCATCCGGAGCGCGATCACCTGGCCGACGTCGTCGACAGCCCCCAGGGGGATGACTGGACGGTCCGTCCGAACCAGGTCTTCGCGCTCGCGCTCCCCTTCCCCCTCCTCGATGGGGCCGAGGCGCGAGCGGTGCTTGACGCCGTGGGGCGGTCGTTGCTGACGAGCTATGGCTTGCGCTCGCTGGCGCCGAGTGACCCAGCCTACCGCGGCACCTATGGCGGCGATCAGGTCCAGCGCGACGGCGCCTACCATCAGGGTCCGGTCTGGAGCTGGCTCATCGGACCGTACGCCGAGGCCATATATCGCCTGACCGGCGACCGTGATGCCGCCTTGACCGTCCTGCGGCCGGTCGGAGACCACCTCCGTGATGCCGGTCTCGGCTCGGTGTCGGAGATTCTCGAGGGCGATCCGCCGCACCTGCCGCGCGGATGTGTCGCCCAGGCGTGGGGGGTGGCGGAGGTCCTCAGGGTCTGGCAGATGCTCGAGCGCCCAGCGTCGTCGTCACCGCCTCGCTAGCACGCCGGACGCGGGGCGGACAACCCCGGGGATGCCGCAGATGGGCAGGTCCCGCTTGCAACCGATGACAGGACCGAGCGAGCCGATTCCGACCGGGTTCGACGTCTTCGTGCTCCTCCTCTCGATCCTGTCCATCGTCAATATCGTCCTGGCGGGACTGCTCCTGTCCAGCGACGTCATCAACGTGGTCCTGATCATGGACGGTGTCATGTGCCTGTTCCTGATCGCTGACTTTCTCCATCGGCTCTATCGCGCCCCATCGAAGCGGGCCTACTTCTTCGGTGGTCTCGGGTACCTGGACCTGCTCGGAAGCCTGCCAGTACCTGGGCTGCGGCTCTTCCGCATCCCCCGGATCATTCGTGTTGGCCGGGCCGTGCAGCACAACGGCATCCGCGGGTTCGGCCGCATGGCCGAGGCCGACCGTGCCGGCAATTCATTGCTCGCCGCCGTCCTGCTGACGTTCATCGTGCTGCAGTTCGGGAGCATGGCCATCGTGCGCGTGGAAGGCGGGGCCGAGGGATCGAACATCCATACCGCGTCCGACGCACTTTGGTGGTCATATGTCACGATCACGACCGTCGGATATGGCGATCGGTATCCCGTGACCACGCTTGGGCGATCGATTGGGGTGGGCGTGCTCACGGTCGGCGTCGGCTTGTTCGGCGTCCTCACCGCGTTCATCGCCAATGTCTTTCTCGCACCCCGGCGCGTCCGTGACCGCACCGGACCCCACGAGGCCGCCGAGCTCCGGCGCGAGCTGGAAGAGCTGCGACGCCTCATCATGGAACGCCAATCGCCCACTCCGGGATCAGGTGAGCCGGACATAGGCCCGCCGGCAGGCGACGCGCCCCCCCGGACAGGCGAGGCGCACGGAGGTTGGATCATGAGCACAGCTGAAGCGATCGCGATGGACGACGCCGCGTCAACCGCCCCCTCCCGCGGGCGGACCATCGCGTCGCGCATCATGTTGGTGGTGTTCTGCGTCACCATCGTGCTCTCGGTTCCGGCGGTGTGGGCGCGGAACCAGATCGTGGACACGGACCGGTACGTGCGCACCGTCTCGCCTCTTGCGTCCGAGCCGGCGATCCAGACCGCGCTCGCCGACCGTATCACCACCACGCTGTCCGACCGGCTGGAGAGCCTCGCGAGCGAGCGGCTGAGCGGCGACCAGCGCTTCCTCACAGCGCCGCTTGGGTCCATGCTCGATCAATATGTCAACGAGACCGTCCAGGCGGTCGTGACGTCGGACCAGTTCCCGGAGATTTGGGACAAGATCAACCGCGCCGCTCACCCCTCCGTATCCGCGGTGCTGACCGGAAACGGCACGCAATCGCTTGCGACGGAGAATGGACAGATCGTCCTCAACATCGAGCCGCTGCTGACGGAAGTCCTCAACCGGCTGCGAGAGCGTGGCCTCGACATCGTCGACCGTATCCCGGTCGACGATCTGGACACGACCTTCGTGCTCTACGAATCGCAGGACCTCGTCTCCATTCAGTTCGCGGTCGACATCCTCCAGAAACTCGCGGTGTGGCTGCCCCTCGCCGCGCTGATCTCGCTCGTCGCCTCGCTGGGTCTCTCCCTGCAGCGCCGCCGGACGCTCATCTGGAGCAGCCTGGGCATGGCGGTAGGGATGACGCTGCTCGTCATCCTGCTCGCGACCGCTCGCTGGTGGACCATCGGTCACCTGCCTGCCGGCGTGAACCAGGACGCAGCGACCGTCTTCTTCGAGACGATCGGCCGCTACCTTCGCGACGGGGCTCGTGCCCTCGCTCTCATCGGCATCGGCGTGGCCGCAGTGGCCTATGTCACCCGTCCGGGAGGTTGGCTAGGCCGCAAGGGCCGTGCGGCCACATCGGCCGTCCAGGGAACCAGGGGAAGCGGCGCGGCGCGGCGCGGAGACCTGGATCGGGCCGGTACCTGGGTCGCCGCCCATCGCGTCGGTGTGGCGATCGGGATCGGCGTCATCACCTGCCTCCTTCTCATCGCCTGGGACCCGCTCAGCGCATCGAGGGCGCTCGCGATCCTCATAGGCATGGCGGTTGGGTACGGGATCCTGGCGATGGTCGACGCCAGAGCGCCCGAACCTGTCGCCACGGCGGTCGCGACCCAGCCCATCGTCGCGGAGAGCGCGGGTGCGCCGAGCCCCGTTCAGGCGACTGGATCACCATCCGACGACGCCCGAAGCCAGCTCGTCGCGCTCACGCACGATCTCTCGGCGGATGACCTCCACGTCCTGCGCCGGTTCGCGCTCATGTTGCGCGCAAGCCGGTAGACGACGCCGATGGCGAGCGTCGCCGGCAGGACATGCACCGGCGTTCGCCTGACGCGACGGCACAGGGATACGCCCTTGGAATGATGACAGTACAACCAACGACCCGACATCATGTGATCGTGGCGTCATGTCGTCCAGGCATCCTGGGGGTGGATGACGACACCTCGTTCGACATTGGCGACCAGGAGGAGGCGACGACGTGGGAGGTTTCTTTCTAGGCCTGCTGGATCTCTTGATCGGGCTGGGGTTCGTGGTCGCGGGCCTTCGCGTCTTCTTCGCCGTTCTGCCCATCGCGGCCTTCTTCATCGGCGGATATGTCGCCGCCCTGGCCGTCCACCAGCTCTTCGACGAAGGCTTCCTCAACACCAGCCTGAGCCTGCTCGTCGGTTTTGGGGTCGGCATGGCGTGCGCAATCGCCGCATACCTCATCTGGTATGTGGGCGCGCTCATCCTGGCGGGCGCAACTGGGGCCCTCCTCGGGTCCGGCGTGGTGGCCGCGTTCAATGACCAGGCCGACGTCCTCACCTTCGTCGTCGCGCTGATCGCGGCGGCGGCGGCGGTGTGGGCGGCCTATCAGTTCTACCTCCCGACGTGGGTGATCATCATCTGCTCGTCGATGATCGGCGCGGCGGTGACCATTCTTGGGGCGATGATCGTGCTCAACCGGGTCGAGGTGGAGGAGCTGAGCGAGGGACCCGCCCTGGCAGTGGTGAACCACTCGTGGTTCTGGGTCCTCGCCTGGGCCATCATCTCCGGCATCGGCATCTGGATCCAGTACACGACGACGACGGACATCGTGCTGCCGGAGGGGCGCTGGTCGCGCCTCCAGCCGGAGACGTACGCACGGGTCGGCCGGCGGGCCAGCTAACGCACACGCGCCGCCAGCGAACCGGCGTCCACCGCCCGTTCGGGCCCACGTCCCGAGCTCACCGTGAGGAGTTGCCGCAGTGACGAGACCGTCGCCACGACGGGGACCCAGGGTGGTTGGTTGTCTGTCGCTGCTTGTCCTGGTGCTCTGCGTCTTCCCCGCCGGCCCGGCCACCGCATCGTCATCGCGGCTGCTCCAGGCGTCCTCCCCGGAGCAACAGCTTGCGGAACGCTATGCCCCCGTTGCCGAGGTCCGGCAGCAGGAGAAGCCCTGCGACCGGTCCGGGGAGGGCTATTTCCCGGCGCCGGTCGACGTGGTGCTCGGCAACCCCGAGGTCGTGCTGAAGCAGGTCAACGAAGACGGGGACGACCGCGTCGTGAAGCAGGGCCCCACGGCGCAGGACCTGGCGGGCAAGGACGACACGTACTACCTCGATTTCCCGGGAAACCCCAACGAGCCGGGCTGCACGTACGAGACGGATTTCAAGCGGTTCGCCGAGGCGAGGGGCGCGCAACCGACAACGTACGCGCGCGTCCATATCGACTATGCGCATACCAAGCTCGTGCTGCAGTACTGGTTCTGGTACTACTTCAACGACTGGAACAACACGCACGAATCCGACTGGGAGATGGTGCAGCTGGTCTTTGACACCGTCTCCGCCGAGGATGCCCTGCGGCAGGATCCCGCGGAAATCGGCTATGCGCAGCATGGCGGGGGTGAAATCGCCACGTGGGGCGAGGACAAGCTCGAGATCGATGGGCAACGTCTCATCGTCTATCCCGCGGCCGGCTCGCACGGTACCTACTTCAACAACAATCTGTTTATCGGCTGGGGCGAGAACGGCACCGGCTTTGGCTGCGACAACACCACGACGCCCAGCCGGTACGTCCCGCTCAACGTGGCCATGCTGCCGGAAAATCCCACCCCCACCGGGGAGTTCGCCTGGCTCCTGTACCAGGGGAAGTGGGGAGAGATTCGCCATCCACCCTACGCCGGGCCCCAAGGTCCGAATGCGGGCACAAAATGGCTCAATCCCGTCAACGCGATGGACGACTGGCGAGACACCAGCCTCAGCGTGCCAGCATCGCGGACGCTCGGCCCAAACGCGACCGATCTCTTCTGCGGGCTGTCGACCGCGGTCTCTCGCCTGGCAACGCAGCTCTGGCCCTATCCGTACCGGCTGGTCATCACCTTCCTGGCCATCATCGCCGCGATCGGCGTGCTGTTCATGAGCCGGCGCGATGAGCTGCGCGAGGCGTTTGGGCTCTACCGGGCACACCTCCGCACGTTCCTCCTCATCGGCGCCGCGACGTTACCGATCGGCATCGCGTTCAATGGATTCGCCCTCATCGCCCAGCAATACCCCCCAATGGACTGGATCGTCCAATGGTTCAACGATACGGACGGCGCGCACCTGACCGCCGCCGCGATTGTTGGCGGAATCCAGCAGATCGCGATGTTCCTGCTCATCTCGCCGCCCATCATCATCGCCATGCGCGAGATCCAGGCGGGACGCCGGCCAGGAATCGTCGAGAGCTTCGTCGTCAGCTACCGGCACCTGGTCGTCCTCGTGCTCGCGCTGGCCATCGTCTTCTTCGCCGTGCTGCTGCTCGCCATCCTCGTAATCGGCATCCCGGTCGCAATCTGGATATGGGTGCGCTGGCAATTCTTCGGACAGGCCGTCCTCCTGGGGGACGCGACGACCGCGCCCGAAGCAGTGCGCAAGAGTGGCCACGCGGTCACCGGTCGCTGGTGGCAGGTGGTTGGTGACTCACTGGTTTTCCAAATGTTCTCGCTGGTCCCGGGTCCGCTGGTCGGCGTGCTGTTGCTCCTGATCGGCGGCGCAGCGGTCGATTTTGCCAACACGTTCAGCAGCATCGTCTACGCGATCACCATTCCCATCACCATCATCGGGCTCACACAGGCCTATCAGCGATACCGCGCCCGGGCGCGCAAGCCGGCACCGCACGCGGAGGTCGAACCTGCCAGCACCGCGACGACGCTTCAGCCCGGTTCCTGACGTTGCGCTCCACATCCGCACCGCGGCTCGTCCTCCCCTGTGGCTGCACCTCTTCTGATCCTGTTCGGACCATGCACCCCCGGCCACCGCACCGGACTATTGATGAGCAGGACGACCACCCGCTCCGCGTGGCGCCCCTGCGCACCCGGAACCGATCATCGTTGGGAGACAGCGCTTCCATGAACGACATCATCGTTGGCTTGATCGCACTGGGACTCGGTCTCGCCGTGGCGTTCCTCGGCCTGCGGCTCTGGTTCGTGATGTTACCGATCTGGGGCTTCTTCACCGGTTTTTATGTCGGGGCCGCGGCCATCGAGGCGCTAACCGGTGATGGGTTTCTCAGCACCGTGACCGGCTGGGTCGTTGGAGCGATCATCGGCATCGGCTTCGCCATTGTTTCGTACGTCTTCTGGTACGTGGGGGCGCTGATCGCCGCCGGGGCCGTGGGCGCCAGCCTGGTGACGGCGATCATGGCCGGGTTTGGTGTCGATGATGGATGGTTCCTCTCGCTCATGGCGTTGGTCGGCGCATTCATCGCGGTCGTCGTCGCCTTCCTCCTCGCGCTCCCGATCTACCTGGTCGTCATCAGCACGGCGATCGCGGGAGCGACGGGCGCGGTCACGGGCATCATGCTCATCCTGAACCGGATCGAAGTGGAGGGCCTCCAGAACGGCGCGGGGTGGACCATGGTGACGGAATCCTGGTTCTGGTTCATCGTGATGATGGTCATCGCCACCATCGGACTCGGCGCCCAATTGTCGATGATGTCGCAGACACGGCTGCCCGAGGAGCGATGGGGCCGTGCCGCGCCCGCGGTGTAGCGAGTTCGCTCGCGCGTTGCGCGAGCGAACCGCAGCACCGGCCCGGAAGCGGTACCGGCGATGCCCAACTGGTTCAGCGCCCGCGAGGGCACGCGGGGACGATGGTGGCGCGTCCACGATCTCTACGCGGCCGCGCTCGTGGCGTACCTCGCCCTTCGGCTCCTCATCGGCGACGACCTGTGGCCGATCGCGGCGCTGAACTATGTCC
>DATLHE010000021.1:0-4377 GCA_035540335.1 Thermomicrobiales bacterium
GCACGGGGCCGGAGACGAAGTCAGACGGCTCGGTCGGAACCGGCGGCTGGATCACGCCACCCGTCGGTGGTGTCGGCGGGACCGTGGGTGGCTGCGTCGGCGGCACCGTGGGTGGCTGCGTCGGCGGGACCGTGGGCGGAATCGTCGGAGGGACCGTGGGCGGAATCGTCGGAGGAACGGTCGGCGGCACCGTGGGCGGCACCGTCGGCGGGACCGTGGGCGGAATCGTCGGCGGCTCAGTCGGCGTGGCCGTCGGCGTCTCGACCGGCTTGAGGCAGTCGCAGAGCGTCATCGAGATACGGTTCTGGTTGACGAACTTCCCGCCGCTCGCCTCCACGACGTAGACCCTCAGGTCAAACGGATCGTCCGGAATGCCGGTCCAGAAGTCGAGGGTGAAGGGGTAATAGCTCAGCCCGCTGTTCGTCTCGAGCGGGATCTCGATCGTATCCCCGATGGGCGTCCAGGGGCCGCCGGCGACCATCTGGTAGCGAACGCCGAGGGTCACCGACTCTCCGGCCTTGGCGTTCCGCACCGCGAGCTGTCCGGTGCCGCCGCAGTCCATCGCGACCTGCGAGATGCTGGTCGTGTCGGCCGGGAGGGGCGTCGTCGGGGTTGGGCTCGGCTTCGGCGTGGCGGGCGTATCGCAGAAGGTATCGCCGGTGCTTGCCGCCAGCGTCATGGCGTGGGCGACGGGCGTCCGGTCCGGGCAGCGAGTGTCCGGGGTGGCGGTCGCGGTGGCCGTCTCGCTGACCTGGACGATGGTCTGCCGCTTCACGGGCTGCGTGGGCGCCGCGACGGTCTCCTCGACGGTCACGACCGGCTGCCCGGGCTCCTGCTGGGCCGGCTCCTGGGTTTGCGGTTGCTCCGGCACGACCGTCTCGACGACGGCCGGGGGCTCCTGCACGTCCTGAGGCGGCACCGTTTCTTCGACCGGCGGCTGCTCGACCGGCGGGGCCGTCTCCTGGACGGGCTGCTCCTCGACCGGGGGCGGATCCTGCGGTGGCGGGTCCTGCGCGGTGGTGTCGGCGGGCGGCGCCTCCTCCTGAGGGGGCTGCGCGGGCGGGTCGCCCGTCCCGGCGCTGTCGTCCGGCGGGGCGGCGAGCGCGGCAGGGTCGTCCTGCGGCACATCGCCCTCCGTCTGGGCGCTGACGAGCGGCGAGACGAGCATCGTGATCAGCAACATGGGGACAAAGATGTTCAGGAATCGTGTGAGTCGTTTCATGATCTGCCTCATTTGTGTTCCGACCGGTGTACGTCGCCTCTGATTCCCAGCCGTGACCGCCGCGGTCCCTCATCGCCGGGTGGCCCGGATCGTCCCAGGGGCCGGCATCGGGGTCACGCTGCCGGTGCGCGCGAGGGGAGGTCCAGCGTGGCCACCCCGGCGGGCGCGCCTAGCGACGGCGCGGAGATTGGCCGTTGCGGGCGACCATCGGTCCCGATGCGGGCCCGGCGAGGGACGGGAAGGACGGAGAGGACCGGCCGGAGGCATGCCCGGGCCCGCCGGAACGGGAACCGGAGCGGCCTCCGGCCGGGGTCCAGCGTGTCGTTGGCGCCGGGGTCTCGCGTTCCGCCGGCCGCGGGGCGATCCCGTCCGGGATCGGATGCGGCGCAGTCGTCTGGATCACGTTGCGAGGCGGCGAGGGCGGCGTGGGGATGTCCCCACCCCGGCCCCTCGCCGGTGGCGGCGCGCCATCCCGCGTGAGGATGGGGACGCCTGCCAGGGTGCGGGCATCGTCCCGGGGTGTGACCCGGGGCGATATCACCGCGCTCACCAACAGCATCGTGACGTGGGAACCGAGGACCCGTGCCAGAACCTTCATAGGTTCGCCCTCTCTCCTGCCGTCATGCCATTCGCCGCTGCGCGGGCAGCCGGCGATTCGGTTATGACCCCGCGGGTGACCCATGCGTGATGCCGGATGAGCCACGACCGCCGGAATCCGGCCTGCAGCGCCGGGGCGATCGAGGGACACCAAAGGCTGCGGTCGCCAATGCCGCGCCGCCGAGCGATCGTTCTCCCGGTGCGCGTCGACCGACGTCTAGCCCTTTTGTCTGAGGTCCCTAATACGAACTATAGATAGTCCTATGACCTTCGTCAATATGCCTAGAACCGGATTGTGACCATCTACCCGGCCCTGGAGCAGAAATCTGCTCATCCTTGGGTCCGAAATTGATCAAAAAGGGCTAGAAGGCGTCCCGCCGCCCCTGCGGCGCCCGCCGCCTGGCGCACAAGCATGCGCCGGCGCGGCATCGCGGTGTATGCTGAGACGTTGGAGCGGCGCGCGAGGCGGGGCGATCGGCCCCGGCCGGTGCGCCTTCGGCACCAGAGATCCTTCACAAGGGAGGAACCCGGGCCGGGGTTGTGTCCCGGAGGTTCCCTGATGCGGCTCCCCAATGGCGCGATGCTGACGCGACATGCAACGGAGCACCCACCGTAGCAGCAGCGGCGCAGGGGTATGAGGCAAGCCGGTCATGCGAAATTTCTTCCAGCGCCAAGGCAAGTTCCGCCCGCTGTCCCAGGGTGACGAGCGGGGCGAGCAGGTCATCCCCGAGGACTTGTGGGTCAAGTGCCCGAAGTGCGGCGACCTGATCTACTCGCGGGAGCTGGAGCGCAACGCGCGTGTCTGCCCGAAGTGCAGCCACCATTTCCGCCTGCGCGCTCGTGAGCGCATCGCGCTGCTGGCCGATCCTGGCTCTTTCGTCGAGTGGGACGCCGCCGTCCGGCCGCAGGATCCGCTGCGGTTCGTCGACGGCCAGGGGCCCTATGACGAGAAGATCGCGCGCACGCAGGCGAAGACCGGCGAGACGGAGTCGCTGATCACCGGCGAGGCGCGGATCGATGGCCGGCCGCTGGCGATGGCGGTGGCGGACTTCGACTTCCTGGGCGCCAGCATGGGCTCGGTCTGGGGCGAGAAGATGGCCCGCGCCGTCGAGCGCGCCGTCGAGCGGGGGATGCCGGTGCTGACGGTCAACGCCTCGGGCGGGGCCAGGATGCACGAGGGGCTCTTCTCCCTGATGCAGATGGCGAAGACGATCGCCGCCTTCCACCGCCTGGGAGAGCACCGGCTGCCCCACTTCTCGCTGCTCGTCGACCCGTGCTACGGCGGCGTGCCCGCCAGCTACGCGACGGTCGCCGACGTGATGATCGCCGAGCCGGGCGCGCTGATCGGCTTCGCGGGGCAGCGCGTGATCGAGCAGGTCACCCGCCAGAAGCTGCCGCCGGGGTTCCAGACCGCCGAGTTCCTGCTCGAGCACGGCATGCTCGACCAGATCATCGAGCGCGGCACCCTGCGCGCCACGCTGGGCACGCTCATCGACCACTATCTCGGTGTCGCGGCCGGATCGGGCGTGAACCCGAACGGCACGCGCGCCGCCGGCCTCGACCACACCACGACGCTCGCCGAGGCGCCGTTCGCCACCGCGGAGACCGGAGGGGACCGTGACGCAGACACCAACTGACCGCGACGTGGCCGCCGAGGCCGCGGAGACGCCGACCGAGACGTCCACGGAGCAGCTGGCGGCGATGGACCGGGTGCGGCTGGCGCGGGACGCCCAGCGCCCGGGCACGCTCGACTACATCGCCGAGCTGTGCACGAACTTCGTGGAGCTGCGGGGGGACCGGGCGTTCGGCGACGACCAGGCGATGATCGGCGGCCTCGCCACCTTCCGCGGCCGCTCGGTCGTGATCCTCGGCCACCAGGGCGGGACCAACACCCGCGAGAACATCGCGCGGAACTTCGGCATGCCGCGGCCCGAGGGCTTCCGCAAGGCGCGGCGGCTGATGCGGCACGCCCAGAAGTTCGGGCTGCCGATCCTCACCTTCGTCGACACCTCCGGCGCAGACCCCGGCATCAGCTCGGAGGAGCGCGGGCAGGCGACGGCGATCGCCGAGTGCCTGCTGGAGATGGTCGGGACCAAGGTGCCGATCGTCTGCACGGTGATCGGCGAGGGCGGCAGCGGCGGCGCGCTGGCGATCAGCCTCGGCGACCGGCTGCTGATGCTGGAGAACGCGGTCTACGCGGTGGCCTCGCCGGAGGCCTGCGCGGCGATCCTCTGGAAGGACGCGAGCAAGGCGGCGGAGGCGGCGGAGACGATGCGGGTGACCGCGGCCGACCTGGACCGCTTCGGCATCATCGACGAGCTGATCCCGGAGCCGGTGCCGGCGCACGAGGCCCCGCGCGACACGATCCACACCGTCGGCGACCGCATCGCCGTGCACCTGGACGAGCTCGGCGCGGCCTTCGACCCGGACGACGAGGCGGGGATGACGGCGATGCTGGACCGGCGGTACGAGAAATTCCGGACCATCGGGGCCTGGTCGGAGATCGGCTAGGCGGATCACGCTGCAGCGCACGGGCGGACGCCATGTCCGCCCTTTTT
>DATLHE010000022.1:0-5826 GCA_035540335.1 Thermomicrobiales bacterium
GCTGCCGAACGTGCTGCTGACGCCGCACATCGCCGGCGCGACGCTCCAGGCCCGCCACCGCCAGGGCGACTGCGTCGTCCGTGATCTGACGAACGCCTTCGCGGGCCAGCCGCTCGCCCACGAGGTCACGCTTGAGCGCTATGCGATTTTGGCGTAGGACGCCGTGGCCGTAGGGGAGGGATTGAACGCGCTCAGGCACCTTATTGGTCACGCACCGAATGCGCGTTCCATGCCCTCCCGTGTGGCTGGCATCTGACCCTCCAGGGCAGCGGACCGACACCCTTCGGGGGCACGGCCCCTACGATGGTGATTGCCCTGTCATCGTCGTAGCGGCGCACCCCGAAGGGTGTGCGCCTGAGGGGCCGCCTCCACCCCCGCACACAAGGTGCGGGGCTACGAAGGCGAGCGATCGCTCAAACATCGCATCTGACGAGAACATGAAAGGACCCCAACCCGGTGACACACACCCCCAAATCCACCGCCGTGCGCATCGTCGCCGTCGAGCCGACCTTCACCGTCGAGCAGCCGGGTGCCGAGTTCGCCTTCGGCGCCTCCACGGCCGGCGCCCTCACCTTCGCCCACGTCCGCGTCCGCGTCGCCGACGCCGCCGGCCGCGAGGCCGACGGCTGGGGCGCGATCTTCCTCTCCCACCCATGGGCCTTCCCCGGCGCGGAGCCGGACGGCGCCGCCAAGGACGCCCTGATGCGCGCGATCATCGTCGCGCTCGGCGAGCGGCTCGTCGCGATGGACACCGCCGGCCACCCGCTCGACCACTTCCTCGCCATTGAGCCGGAGCTCGACGCCATCGCCGCGCGCGTCGCGGCCGCGCAGGGAATCGACGTGCCCGTGCCGCCCCTCTGCACGCTCGTCTCCCTCTC
Source organism: Thermomicrobiales bacterium (assembly GCA_035540335.1). GTDB lineage: Bacteria > Chloroflexota > Chloroflexia > Thermomicrobiales > UBA6265 > UBA6265. The sequence goes on from DATLHE010000022.1 coordinate 879, forward strand.
GCCGATCGACGCCGCGATCCACGACGCCTTCGGCCGCCTCCACGGCGTCAACGCCTTCGACGCGCTTGGCTCAGACTACGTCGGCTGGGATCTTTCCCATGTTCTCGGCGATGCCTTCGACGGCAAATACCTGGCCGATTTCGTTCGCCGGGAACCGGTGGACGCCATCCCGGTCTCGCACACGGTCGGCGCGACCGATCCGCTCACCCCCGAGGAGGCGGGCGCGGACGCGATCCCGCTCACCGAATGGATCGCCAGCGACGGCGTCTTCTCCTTCAAGGTCAAGCTCAAGGGCAAGGACCTCGCGTGGGACACCTCCCGCCTGATCGACGTCTTCGACGTCGCCACCCGCAGCGCGGGCGCCGCCGGCCCGGTGCGGATCTTCGGCGACCTCAACGAGCAGGGCCCGTCGATGGAGTACATCCTCGCCCTGATCGACGGCGTGAAGACGCGCTCGCCGGAGGCCTTCGCCGCGCTCGACGCGCTCGAGCAGCCGGCCCGGCGCGATCTCGGCGAGGGCGCTGCCTACGTCGGCGACGCCGCGGCGCAGGTGCCGATCGTGCTCGACGAGGGTCTCACCAGCCTCGCCGCGATCGACCGCGCGATCGAGCTCGGCTGGAACGGCATCGCCCTCAAGACCTGCAAGACGCAGAGCCTGATGCTGCTCGCGATCGCCAAGGCGCGCGGCACGGGCCTGCACGTCTCGGTGCAGGACCTGACCAACCCCGGCATCGCGCTCCTGCACTCCGTGGCGCTCGCGGCCCGCCTGCCGGAGATCGCGCCCCTGGAGACGAACCAGCGACAGTACTTCCCGCGGGCGTCCGCGCCCGAGGCCGCCGTCTACCCGGAGGTCTACACGATCCGCAACGGCCGCATCCCCGCCCGCGACCTCACCGGCCCCGGCCTCGGCTTCGACGTCTCCCGCATCGACCGGGATGTGTTCCGGCGCTGACGCGGGCACCGGGACGGGGTGGGCACGCACACGGGACGACATTGGATGCGCGTGACCGCGCGATCGCGGAGATTCCCGTGCGCATCCAAGTCGTCCCCTACGGCTACAGCCGGTTGGTGACCCGTAGGGGAGGACTTGAACGCGCTCAGACACCTTTCGTGGTCAAACCCCGAGGGCGCGTTCAATGTCCTCCCGCTTTGGCGGGGCCGCGACCCTTTCCAATGGCAGCCCCGCACCAAGACAACCCTCATTCTGAGCGAGGCCAAGAACCCTACGCGAAGCGGCGCTCGCGGCCAGCCCTTCCCGCCGAGGGACGGCCGAAAGCGCACACGCTTCGAGGTGCGCAGCTACGATGACGAAACGCCGCTCACGTCGTAGCCGCGCACCCCGTATGGTGTGCGCCTGAAGGGCGGATCGTACGGTCTGCCCTCGTGGCCAACTTCCCCATCGAAGATGGCCAACCACCACCCACATACACCCATTACGTGGCGACCTGGCAGCCTTCCATAACAAACACGGTGCATAGGGGAGGGATTGAACGCGCTCACCAACCTCAAAGGGCAGACCGCGTCGGCGCGTTCAATGCCCTCCCGTTCCCGTCTCAGGTCGCCCAAGGCTGCCACCGGCCACGTTCATTGCGTTGGCAGCCTTCCATAAAACAAAACGCGGGAGGGCAACTTGCCCTCCCGCGTCATTCCATCTTCGCTAGAACAGCGCCTGGTCCGGCGTCCGGCTGCCGCGCGGCTTGATGATCCGGTTCCACACCCACCAGATCGCGACGACCAGCACGACCAGGATCACCAGGTATTGGAGGTAGCCGACATACTGCTCGACCTCCTCCCAGTTGTCGCCCAGGATCCACCCGGCCCCGATCAGGACCGCGTTCCAGACCGCGCTGCCCAGCGCCGTGTAGAGCACGAACGTCGTCAGCGGCATCCGCCGCAGCCCCGCCGGGATCGAGATCAGGCTGCGGACGATCGGCACCACCCGGCAGAGCATCACCGCCAGCCCGCCGTAGCGGTCGAACCACTCGTCCGCCTTGTCGATGTCCGCCTCTTTCACGCCCAGCCACTTGCCGTAGCGATTCACCAGCCAGCGCAGCCGGCGCTCGCCGAACCAGACGCCGATGCCGTAGAGGATCAGCGCCCCGATCACCGACCCGGCCGTCGCCGCGAAGAGCGCGATGCCGTAGTTCATGCGCCCGTCACCGGTCAGGAATCCCGCCATCGGGAGCACGACCTCGGAGGGGATGGGAGGAAAGACGTTCTCCAGCGCGACCAGGAACGCCAGGCCCCAGTAGCCGAGCTTGTCGATCACGTCGGTCGCCCAGCCGGCGAAGTTTCCGAGCAGGCTGCTCATCGGTGTGTCACTCCGTATACATGCGAGATGGCGAGCGCCAGGGCCGCCGATCGCCCGGTGCCATGACGATAGCGAGACGGGGTTGCGACCCGGCGACGTATGTGTGACGAATGTGTTGTGGCGATCGTCCCGATCCTATTGTGACAGCGTCGCCCGCGTAATGGTACCCGCTTTCCCATATGCCGACCGAAGGCGTTGCCGCCGGTGCGCCTTGTGATCGGCGCGCCGGTATGCACAATTAGAGGAAGATCCAGCACACGGGCGGCGCGACCGCCCGGTCAATCCAGAACCAACCGGGAGACATACGGGGCATATGAGCGTAAGATCCGAGGAGTTGCGGCGATCCTCACCCCTGCCGCGGGTGCTGACACCTCTGCTCGGACGTGTGCGCGAGTCCGACCAGCTACGAGCGATGCTGCGCGACGCCGCCCACCGTCTTGTCACCGTCACCGGCCCCGGCGGGGTCGGCAAGACGCGCCTGACGCTCCACGTCGCCTCCTCGCTGATCGACGATTTCGACGACGATGTCGTCTTCGTGCCCCTCGCCGCCATTCGTGAGCCCGAGCTCGTCCTGCCGGCGATCGGCGAGGCGCTCGGTGTCTTCAGCGACGCCCGCGACGCCTACGCGGACACGCTCGTCGAGCACTTGCGTGGGCAGCAGGTGTTGCTCGTCCTCGACAACTTCGAGCAGGTGCTCGATGCCGCGCCGGCGCTGGCCCACATCCTCGCCCACTGCCCGGACCTCACCATGCTTGTCACCAGCCAGGCGGCGCTCGGCGTCGCCGGCGAGCAGCTCTACCCACTGGAGCCGCTGGCGGTCCCGGCCGCGACGGAAACCGTGGCGGAGACCATCGCCCGCACCGACGCCGTCGCCCTCTTCGTCCAGCGCGCCCGCGCCGTCAGCCCGCATCTGGTCATCGACGACCGCACGGCGGCGGCGATCGCCGAGATCTGCCGCCGCCTCGACGGTCTGCCGCTCGCCATCGAGCTGGCGGCCGCCCGCGTCACCATCCTCTCGCCGGAGGCGCTGCTGGCGCGGCTCAGCAACCGCCTGCAGGTCCTGAGCGGCGACCGGCGCGACGTCCCGGACCGCCTGCGCACGATGCGCAACGCCGTCGCCTGGAGCTACGAGCTCCTGCAGCCGGCCGAGCAGGCGCTCTTCCGGCGGTTGGCCGTCTTCCGTGGCGGCGTCTCGCTGGAGGCGGTGGAGGCCGTCTTCCCGCCCGGCAGAGACGGCCGCGACGCGGTCGACGTCCTCAGCACGCTCGTCGATCACAGCCTCGTCAAGTCCACCCCGCTGCCGTCGGGCGAGGCGCGTTTCCTGATGCTCGAGACGCTGCGCGACTACGGGCTGGAGCAGCTCGACCTGCTCGGCGAGGCCGACGACGCCCACCTGGCGCATGCCACCTTCTTCGTGGACCTCGCGGAGGTGGCGCAGTCGCACCTGGAGGGGCACGAGCAGGCCGCCTGGCTCGAGCGGCTCGACCCGGAGATCGAGAACATTCGCGCCGCCATCGACTGGGCGCTCGCCCACGGGCGGCCGGAGATCCCGCTGCGCATCGGCGGCGCGACCTGGCGCTTCTGGTCACTGCGCGGCCGCCTCACCGAGAGCCGGGCGTGGATGGAGCGTGCGCTGGCCGACGACGACGGCACGCCCTCCGAGGCCCGCGTCAAGGCGCTCATCGGCGCGGGGCACATCATGGAGGATCAGCGCGACCTGGACGCGGCGCATGAGCGCTTCGAGCAGGCGTGGCAGGTGGCCGAGGCGCTCGGCAGCGCGTGGCACGCAAGCACCGCGCTCCACGGCCTCGGCATCGTCGCGCACGACCGGGGCGAATACGGTGCGGCGATGGAGCACCACACGCGGGCGGCGGAGCTTGCCCGCCAGGCCGGCAACCGGCGCGCCCTTGCCAGCACGCTGGGCAGCATGGGCGCGGTTTCCTACTACCGCGGTAATCTCGAGGACGCCGAACGGTTCTGGAACGAGGGGCGACAGATCGTCATCGCCATGGGGGACATCGTCACCGAGGCGCTCGTCACCAGCAATCTCGGTGCGGTCGCGGCGGAGCGCGGCGACTATGCGTCGGCGGAGCGGCTGCAGCAGCGTGCGCTGGCGCTCCAGCGGCAGATGAACCTGCAGCGCGACCTGCCGTACACGCTGATCAACCTCGGTGAGATCGCCCGCGTGCTCGGCGATTACACGCTCTCGCACGATTGCTATGCCGAGGCCATCCTGATGCTGCGGGAACAGGGCAGCGGCGGCATCGAGGGGGTCGCGCTCCACGGCTTCGCGGAGCTGCTCCTGGCCCAGCAGGACATCTCCGGCGCGGCATCGCAGATCATCGAGGGCACGCGCCTCGTCGCCGAGGCGAACGACCGGCTCAGCGTCGTCGAGTACGCCGAGCTGCTGGCGAAAGTCTGCGAGGTGCGCGGCGATTTCAACGCCGCCGTCGAGCTGATGGGCGCCACCAGCGCCGCGCGTGAGGCGCTCGGCTCCCAGCCGAACCCGGTGAAGCAGACGGAGCGGGAGAAGATCGAAACCGACGCCCGGACAGCGCTCCACGCGGCGACCTACGCCGCGCAATGGGAGGCGGGCCGGACGCTGGACCCTGAGCAACTGGCGCGGCGGATCACCAT
>DATLHE010000023.1:0-15889 GCA_035540335.1 Thermomicrobiales bacterium
GTGTGTGCACATGGTTGCGGTCCCCGGCTGCAGAGGTCGGCCACCGCCCGCAGCTGCGGCCCGCAGGGGCAGGGCCGACCGTATGGGGGCGAGGCCCGGGCGCAGCAAGAGACAGGGCCGCTCGTACGAGGCGTACGCGGAGCAGAATGGACCCGCGTCAGGTGGTGGGTTCCCAGTCGGCGGTCGCGTTGTGGGCGGAGGTGACGGCGCCGCGGTTCTTCCAGGCGAGGAGGACGCTGGTGATGATCGCCGGGATGAAGAGCAGTGCGAGCGTCTCGCCGGTCGACATCTCGCGACTCAGCAGCGGGCCGAGGAACGAGCCGATCAGCCCGCCGACGGAGAGCGCGAGCATGAACAGCGAGAAGAAGCGGCCATAGATGGCTTCGGGCAGGTTGTTCTGGAAGAAGGTCGAGCCGGCGACGTCGGAGAGCTGCGAGGCGAAGCCGGTGACGATCAGCGCGCCGAGGGCCAGCACCCAGGCATCGGTATAGCCGAAGAGGACGAGGCCGACGCCGCTCGCGACCTCGGTGATCGCGACGATGATCAGCGCCCGGCGGGTGTCGTAGTGGCCGGCGCCGCCGAGCACCGAGCCGGCGATGAGGCCGAGACCGACCATCGAGAGGAAGAGACCGCTGGCGGACTCGTCGCGGCCGAGCTCGGTCGCCCGGGTGACGAAGAGCGCGGTGGCGGCCTGGATGAGGACGACGATGGATGCCTGCTGGGCGAGATAGAGCAGCAGCGACGAGTACCGGGTGAGATCGCGGTAGCTTGCGAGCGGGGCGTCGTCCTCGGCGGCCGGGGCGGGCTCGCGACGGGCGGGAATCCGGTCGCGGACCTGCCAGATGAGGAAGGCGAGCAGGAAGAAGGTGCTCGCATTGACGGCGAAGAGGACCGATTCGCCCGTGCGCACGTAGATCGCGCCGCCGAGCGCCGCGCCGATGAACTGCGCCGCCGTGAGCCCGAGGCCGATCATGCCGTTGGCGCTGGCCCGCTGTGGCGGCGGCACGACGCGGATGAGCAGGACCATGAAGGCGGGGCGGGAGACCGTGTAGGCCGCTTCCAGCAGGAAGACGAGCAGGTACAGCAGCCACAGGTGCGGGAGCCATTGCAGCAGGATCAGTGAGAGGGCGATGAGGCCCATCATGACCTGGCTGAGGACGAGCAGGCCAGGGCCGCGGATGCGATCGGCGAGCGCGCCGGCCGGTCCCTGGAAAATCAGCCGCGGGACGAAGCGAATCGCGAGCGCGGTGCCGACGGCCAATTCGCCGTTCTCGACGCCCAGGCGGTCCGCAATGACGATGATCGCGACAAAGTTGAACCAGTCGCCGATGGAGGAGAGCAACTGGGCGATGAGGAAGCGACGCGGCAAGGGGTCCTGAAGCAGCGCCAGATACCGTTGCAGGGCGACGGTGCCCACGGTGATCAGATTGTGCTTGCGAGACCGTGACTGGAGAAACATGCCCCTCCGATCAATGGTTGCGTGCTCAGGACATCATCGTCCTCGCCGCGCATTGAAGCAGGCCCGGCAATACACCGGTCGATCGCCCTTCGGAATGAAGGGCACGCGTGTCTCGGTTCCGCAGGCGGCGCAGATGGCCGTGTACTGCGGCCGATGCTCGGTCTTGCGCGCGTATCCGCCGCGCTGGGGGCCATCGTTCTGCAGCAGGATCGGATCGAAGGTGTCCGCCCGCTGGTAGAGGGAGATCAGGTCATCGTTGCGGCGCGCGCGCTCCTGGCCGCGGCAGGCGGGGCAGAGCTCCGGCTGGGTGAGACCGCGCGCCTCGCGGAAGTCCTGCTCTGCCTGGGTGTAGGCGAAGGGCGTGTCGCACTCGCGGCAAACGAGCTCGATGGAAGGTGTCATGCTTTCACTCTTGCGAAACTCCAACGTCAACTGAACGGCGAAACGCCTTGCCAATTGTACGCTGTCCCGCGCGTTGACTTCCCCAAATCACGTCAATTGTGTGTTCCCAAGAACATGGTACTGCATGTGACGACGACTGTGGGGAAGCAGACGGTCAGGAGGCGGGCGCAAGCCGCCCCTCGTACATCTGCCGGATGACCTCCTCGATCTCCGGCTCTTCGATCGAGACATCGCGGATCGTGCCGAAGGCGGCCGCGCGATCGAGCACGGCGGTCGCGCTCAACGCCTGGCCGTCGAAGGCGATGTGGACCCGGGGCCCCTCCTGGGCGCGGAGCTCGAGATCCGGGCCGGCGATGTGGCCGATGCCGCTGCCGGGGTCCTCGTCGAAGTCGACGATGATCTGCCGGCGGGTGCCGTAGCGGGAGCGGAGCGCGTCGAGGGCGCCATCGTACATCACCTGGCCGTGGTCGATGACCACGATCCGCTTGCAGAGCTGCTCGATGTCCGCCAGGTCATGCGTGGTGAGCAGGATCGTCACGTGCCGCTCGCGGTTGAGCGTCGCCAGGAAGTCGCGGATGCGGGCCTTGGCCACGATGTCGAGGCCGATGGTCGGCTCGTCGAGATAGAGGATCTGCGGGTCGTGCAGCAGGGCGGCGGCGAGGTCGCCGCGCATGCGCTGGCCGAGCGAGAGCTGGCGGACGGGGGTGCGCAGGAAGTCGTCGAGCGCGAGGAGCTCGCGGGCGTGGTCGAGGTTCTCGCGGAAGCGTTGCTCCGGCACGCGGTACATGTGCCGCAGGAGCTCGAGCGAGTCGAGGAGGGCGAGGTCCCACCAGAGCTGGGTACGCTGGCCGAAGACTACGCCGATCTGGCCCGCGAGCTGCTTGCGCTGCTCCCAGGGCGTGAGGCCGGCGACCGTGGCGCTGCCGCCGGAGGGGACGAGGATGCCGGTGAGCATCTTGATCGTCGTCGACTTGCCGGCGCCGTTGGGGCCGATGTAGCCGACGATCTCGCCCCGGTCGATCGTCAGCGAGACGTCCTTGACCGCGGCGACCTCGGTGCCGCCGCGGTCGACGAGCCCGCGCAGGGCGCCGAGCGCGCCGGCGCGGTGTTTCCGGATCGTGAAGCGTTTCTCCAGATTCCGGGCCTCGATGATTGGTTCGCGCATTGGGCCTCCTTGGCGATGGACGAGGGGAGGAGCTTGTCTCCTCCTGATTCTGGATGCCGGGAGGAGACAAGTTCCTCCCCTACGATGCCCCCTGACATCTCGGGTCGCCCCTACGAACCCGTGGAACGGTAATGACGAATACCCTGTTTCCAGCCCCAGGCGACGACGAGGCAGAAGATGGCCGTGACGACCGGACCGAGGAAGCGGAAGACGTCCGGCATGCCCATCGGGTCCGGCTTGTCGAGGATGTAGAGCGCGGGGTAGTAGGAGACGAACCCGACGGGGATGACCCAGAGGAAGAGCATCCGCATCCAGCGCTCGAAGATATGAAGCGGGAACTGGGCGAGGTCGGAGCCGCCGTAGGTGAAGGCGTTGACGGCCTCGACCGAGTTGACGGTCCAGAAGCTGAGGATGGCCTGGACGGTGAACAGCGCGATGAAGAGGGCGATGCCGGCCAGCAGCATCACCGGCAGCACGATCAGCTTGCCCACGGTCCAGTCGATATCGGTCAGCGAGAGGGCGACGCCGAAGATGATGACGCCCTGTGCGAATTGGCCGAGATGCCGCAGCGAGACCTCGCTGACCACGGATTGCAGCCAGGTGGAGATGGGCCGGATCAGCGTGCGGTCGAACTCGCCCTGACGGATTTGGGCGGAGACGCTGTCGAGCCCGGTGGCGATCGTGTCGGCGGTGCTGAAGGCGATCATGCTGATGCCGTGCAGGAAGGCGACCTCGCCGAGCGTCCAGCCGCCCATGTCGTCGAAGCGGTAGAACATGGCCAGCAGCGCGACGACCTCGGCGAAGTTGATGATGAAGTTCGAGAAGATCTGGATCAGGAACGACGCCCGGTAGGCCATCTGGCTGCGCCAGCGCACGCCGACGATGCGCATGGCGATCTCGAGCTCGTTCCGGAGGGTCGGGACGCTAGCCACCTTGCACCACCACCTTCTGCTCCGCGATCGACTGGAGCCAGCGCGCCGCCGCGATCATGACGACGACCCAGAAGAGCTGAAGTCCGAGGCCCGCAAGCACGCCGACCTGGCCGAGGTAAATCTCGACCGGGCTCATGACGATGGCGCGAAACGGGAGCGCGTTGATGATCTCGCGCAGGGGCGAGGGGTACCAGGCGATGGGCAGGAGGTGGCCGGAGAAAACGCCGACGAGGACGATCGCGAAGCCGGCGATGCCCCGGTGGTCCAGGACCCAGAAGCCCCAGAGGTTGAAGATGAAGCGGAAGCAGAAGCTGACGACGATCGCAAGCGGGATGGACGCCAGGAAGCCCAGCCAGCGCCAGGGCGAGTCCGGGTAGACGAGATCGAACATCAGCGCGCCGATGAGCAGCGTTGGGGCGAAGCGCAGCAGGACGTGCGCGGCCGCGCGGCCGAGGTCGCGGCTGAGCCAGTAGGTGAAGTAGTCGGTCGGCTTCAGCATGTCGGTGACGACCGCGCCGGTGCGGATCGTCTGGATGATCTCCCACCAGCCCCAGAGATAGACCGGCATAATGAGCGCCTGACCGATCCAGACGTAGGTGACGGTCTGCTGGGCGTCGAACCCCTCCACCGACGCGCCCGGCGCTTGCGAGTCGAACAGGCCGAGATAGACCGATGCGAGCATCACGCCGAAGATCGAGTTCGTGAAGAGCCCCGCCAATGTGGCCGCCTGGTAGGCGAACTGCTGCTGGAACGCCCGCCGCGCCAGCTCGAAGTAGATGCGCACGATGCTCCCTCGCTGGTCGGTGCCAAACGGCGCACGCAGGAACGCTGCGTACGCGGTCCGACCCGTGGTAGGGTGCGTAGCAGTGTCTGGTGCGTTCGGTTCGCCCGTGCGCGGTCCACGCCGATGTGGCACGACGATGTTGCGCGTCGTGGATACGGGCGGACGATCATACTGCACTTTGGGACTGAAATCAATCGCTCACGACAAAGGATGACGCTCGTGGTTGAACAGGACATGCATACCGGCGACGTGCTGCTCCGGGCGGAGGTCGCCATCGAGGATACCTGGGACCTTTCCCAGATCTTCGCCACCGACGAGGCGTGGGAGGCCGAGGCCGCCCAGGCGCCGGCGCTGGTGCAGGCGGTGGTCGGGTTCCGGGGCCGGTTGAACGAGGGGCCGGAGATCATCCGGGACGCGCTCGTCGGCCTCTACGCGGCGCATCACTCACTGTCGCGGCTGGTCGTCTACGCGGCGCTGCGGCGGGACGAGGACCAGACGAGCGCCGAGGCGATCGCGCGCTACGAAACGGCGGTCGCGCTCTCGGTGCAGGCCGGCCAGGAGCTCGCGTTCGTGCAGCCGGAGCTGGTGGGCCTGCCGAACGGGCAGCTCCGGGCGGCGATCGAGAGCGCGGCGCTGGCCGACTACCGGCACATGCTCGAGGATCTGGAGCGCCAGCGCGCCCACGTCCGCTCCGAGGAGGTCGAGGCGGTCCTCGCGCAGATGGCGGACGTGACGCGGGCGGCGTCGGACGCCTTCTCGGCCCTCGACAACGCCGACCTCGAGTTCGGCACCGTCAAGGACGAGGACGGCAACGAGGTCACGCTGACGAAGGGCCGCTTCGCGATCCTGCAAGAGAGCCGCGACCGCGAGGTCCGGCGGGTGGCGCACGAGACGTACACCAAGGCCTATCTCGACCACACCTACACGCTGGCCAGCCTGCACGCGGCGTCGGTGCGCAAGGACGTCACCAACGCGCGCATCCGCGGCTATGAGTCTGCCCGGCAGCAGGCGCTGTTCGACGACAACATCCCGGTCTCGGTCTACGACAACCTGATCGCGACGGTGCGGGCCAACGCGACGCCGGTCGTCGGCCGCTACCTCGACCTCCGCCGGCGCGCGCTTGGGGTCGACGAGCTGAAGCGCTACGACCTGCGCGTGCCGCTGGCGCCGGAGCCGAAGCGCCGGTACGGCTACCGCGAGGCGGTCGACCTGGTGCTGGCCGGGCTGGGGGCGCTCGGCGACCGGTACGTCACCGACCTGGGCAACGGCTTCAACGCGCGTTGGGTGGACGTGCACGAGACGAAGGGGAAGCGCTCGGGCGCGTACTCGTGGGGCGTCTACGGCGCGCCGCCGGTGATGCTCATGAACTGGAACGGGACGCTGACCGACGTGTTCACGCTCGCCCACGAGGCGGGCCATGCCATGCACACCCACTACGCACAGGCGGCGCAGCCGATCCAGTACGCCGGGTACCCGATCTTCCTGGCCGAGATCGCGTCGACGGTGAACGAGGTGCTGCTGTCGTGGCATCTGCTCGGGCGCGAGGAGGGGCAGGACCCGGTCCAGCGCTTCAGCCTGCTCAACCGGTTCGCGGACACGTATGTCGCGACCGTCGTGACGCAGACGATGTTCGCGGAGTACGAGCAGCAGTCGCACGCGGCCGTCGAGGCCGGCAACGCGCTGACGCCGGAGGTGCTGAACGCGCTCTTCGGCGACCTGAACGCGACGTACTCGCCGGGCGTCGAGGTGGACGACGCGGTGCGCATCGGCTGGGGACGCATCCCCCACTTTTACAACGCGTTCTACGTCTACCAGTACGCGACGGGGCTGTCGTCGGCGATCAACATCGCGACGGCGGTGCGCGACGAGGGTGAGCCGGCGCGTGAGCGGTATCTCGCGATGCTGGCCGAGGGCGGCGCGGACTACCCGATGGCGATCCTGAAGCGCGCGGGCGTCGATCTGGAGACGCCGGCGCCGATCCAGGCGGGTATCGACGAGTTCGAGCGGGTCGTCGCCGAGTTGGAAGCGCTGGCCGATCAGGGGGTGCTGGAGCAGGCGGCGAAGGCGCTGGAAGCGGCGGACTAGCAGGGCGTGCATCGTCGTTCCCCGACGTTCGTCGCGCGAGATTGATTCGTGTGCGTCGCGCAGGTCGCCCACAAGGGGCGATCGTACGGGGTATAGCGGGGGCGAACACGGGGTTCGCCCCTACGGGACCATCGAGAATCGCGGCGAGGAGCGGGCACCCGGACGGTGTCCGCTCTTTCCGTTTCCGCTCGTGGAGGTCGCCCTCAGGACGGCATTGAACGCGCGCTCAATGCGTGATCCGTCAGGTTCCTGAGCGCGCTCACGTCGTCAACTACGGACCATGTGCGTCCGACCGCTGATCTCCCGGCGCTCCACGAATTGCCTACCGCGAGATGGTGTGCGATCGTCCACGGTGGTGATGCATGGTGATTGCAGGTTCAGGAGCGAATCGTGGCGAGGACGCGGGCGGCGGAGCGGATTCAGGGGTTCGGGACGACAGTCTTTGCCGAGATGAGCGCATTGGCGGTCGCGCACGGCGCGGTCAACCTGGGGCAGGGGTTCCCGGACTTCCCGGCGCCGACGTTCGTGCAGGAGGCCGCGATTGCGGCCATCCGGGACGGGCACAACCAGTACGCCCCGGTTGGCGGCGTGCCGCGGCTGCGGGAGGCGATCGCCGTCGACTGGCGACTCCGGTTCGGAAGAGAGATCGACCCCGAGCGCGAGGTGACGGTGACGACCGGCGCCACCGAGGGCATCTTCGCCGGCATCCAGGCGCTGCTCGATCCGGGCGACGAGCTGCTGACGTTCGAGCCGTTCTACGACTCCTATCCGGCGAGCGTGGCGCTGGCCGGTGGCCGCATGAAGGTCGTCCGGCTGGACCCTCCCGACTGGACACTCGACGTCAATGCGCTGCGCCGCGCGATCACGCCGCGGACGCGCGTACTGCTCCTGAACACGCCGCACAACCCGACCGGCAAAGTGTTCACCCGCGCCGAACTGGCGGCGATCGCCGAGGTCTGCATCGCGCACGATCTGGTGGTCATCGCCGACGAGGTCTACGACCAGATCGTCTACGACGACCATGTGCACATCCCGATCGCCACGCTGCCGGGGATGTGGGAGCGCACGCTGACGCTCAACTCGACCGGCAAGACGTTTTCGCTCACCGGCTGGAAGATCGGCTTCGCCGTCGGGCCCGCCGAGCTGGTCGGCGCGCTACGGACGGTGCGCCAGTTCGTGACCTTCGCGACGGCGACACCGTTCCAGGAGGCGATGGCGACGGCGCTGATCGAGGCTCCCGGCCGGGGTTACTACCACGATCTGCGGCGGGCGTACACCACCCGGCGCGCGGCGCTGACGGAGGTGCTGCGGGCGGCGGGCTTCGCCGTGCTGGAGGCGCAGGGGAGCTACTTCCTGATGACCGACTTCGCCGGGCAGGAGCACGCGACCGATGCCGCGTTCTGTCGCTGGCTGATCAGTGAGATCGGGGTGGCGGCCATCCCGCCGTCCGCGTTTTACGCGGAGCCGGCGACGGCGCCGCGGCTCGTGCGGTTCTGCTTCGCCAAGGAGCTCGCGACGATCGAGGAGGCCGGGCGCCGCCTGGTCAGGATACCGGCTCGGCGCTCGTTGGCAGCAGGATCTTGAACGTCGCGCCCTGATTGGGCCCTTCGCTCTCGGCCCAGATCTGGCCGTCGTGGCGCTGCACGATCTGCTGGCTGATGTAGAGGCTGATCCCGAGGCCGGATTCGAGGTGATCTGACGCATGCCGCGAGGCATAGAACGGGTCGAAGATAGCCGACTCCTCCCCTGGCTCGAGCCCTTTGCCGGAATCGGCCAAGGCGATGACCACCCCGTTCGGCTGCTGGGCCGTCGCGATGCGAATCGCGGACGTCGGCGGCGAGAATCGCTGCGCGTTGTCCATCAGGTTGTAGAGCACCTGGGCGAACCGGGTGACATCGATGCTGACCCAGCCGGAGGGGACGATGCCGGAGAGGTCGAGCGTGTGTCCGTGGAGCAGATGCGCCTGCGCCGTCCTGAAGAACTCTCGCAGGTACGACTCCAGCTTCACCGTGCTCAGGCTCAGCGGAACCGTCGCGGAGCCGCGGTTGTAGACGCTGAAGAGATCCTCCGTCAGCGTGGAGAGCCGGGAGGCGGATGATTCGATGGTGCGCAGGGCGTTCACGAGCCGTTGCTGTGAGAGGTGCTGGCGTTCGAGGTCGCGAAGGAGTAGCTGCGCGTACCCCTTGATGCTCACGACCGGCGTCCGCAGCTCGTGGCCGGCGGCGGAGAGGAACGCTTCACGGCTGTGCAGCGCCTGGGAGAGGTTCCGGCGCACCCGGAAGGTGTCGTGGGAGTAGCCCAGGCGGGCGCCGACGTCCTCCGCGATCTCGATGTCCTCGAAGGCGAACTCGCGCTTGTCGTCGGTGATAGCCCACGTCATCGCGCCGAAGGTGTGCGTGGCGTCCGAGGCGATCGGCACGGTGAGGACGGCGTGCACTGGTCGGCCCAGGATCCGGGCCATTTGCTCGACGAGGATCGGGTTCTGCGGCTCGGACGGCTGATGGAGCAGGGGAATGCTGCTGATCGCCACCGTGCCGATGCCGCCCTCGCCGACGTCGACATCCGGTGCCGTGACCGGCGCGGGCTGCGACGCATGGGCGAGGGCCGCGAGCTTCAGCCCGCCGTCGGCGGTCAGCAGGTGGATGGCGCACCAGTCGGTGAAGATCGGCACCATGAGGTTGACCACCGCCGGCGAGGCATCGGCCGGCGCCAGCGCCCGGCGGATCGCCGCGCCGAGCCCCCTGACCAGATCCAGCGCGGCCCGGGCGCGAACCAGCGAGGTAGCATCACGGATCGTGAGCAGCACGTAGGCGACCTGCCCGTCATCGCCGGCGCTGGGGGCGGTGGTCACATCGACCCAGCGGGGGACGCCGTCCGCCCGGTAGCCGACGATGGTCCCGGTGAACGTCTTTTGTTCGTCGAGCGCATGCTGGATCTCGCCCAGCTGCTCCCGCGACGTCCGTGGCCCCGTCAACCTCTCGAAGGAGGCCCCCACGAGGTCGCATGCCGGATAGCCGGTGATCTGCTCGAAGGCATGATTGACGTCGAGGATCTGATGGCCGGCGTCGGCCGAGAGGATCGCGATGCCGGTGGCGTCGGCTTCGATCGCGTCGTTGCGCAAGGCCAGGACCGATTGTGCGCTGAGATCATGAGTCATGTGCAGAAGTTTGCCATCTCTCGTCGTCGAAGCGTCGTGCCTGCGGCTCAGCTTTATCAGTGCATGGAATGCATTGCATTTCCGGTGCCGGGGGGTGTGGTCGTGTGGCTTGGACGACCGCGCGGGATGCTCCACAATAGGGTGCGCAATCGGTCGCGCGCCGGAGCCCCGTGGGCATGGCCACGGACACGGTCGCCGCATCCCGTTTCATCCGCAGAAAGGAATCGCATGCCCTCGGTCGCAGAACAGGTGACGGGTCCCGGCGTCGTGGCCATCGTCCGTCTCGATGATTATTCAAACGCGGTGGAGATGGTCAAGGCCCTGCAGGCGGGCGGCGTCCAGGCCGTCGAGTTTACCTACACCAACCCGCGCGCCGGCGAGGCCATCGCCGCGGTCGCCGGGGCGATGGGCGGCGAGGTGGCGATTGGCGCCGGCACGGTGCTGGACCCGGAGACCGCGCGGGCGGCGATCCTGCAGGGGGCGACGTTCATCGTCACCCCGACGCTGAACGTCGAGACCATCCGGCTCTGCAACCGGTACAGCGTGCCGACGGTGATCGGATCGTTCACGCCGACCGAGATCCTCACCGCGTGGGAGCACGGCGCGACGTTCGTGAAGGTCTTCCCCGCGAGCTCGGTCGGGCCGCGCTACCTGAAGGATGTGCGGGGCCCGCTGCCGCAGGTGAAGCTGATCCCGACCGGTGGGGTGACGCTGGAGAACGCCGGAGATTTCATCCGGGCCGGGGCATCGGCCATCGCGGTGGGCAGCAACCTCGTCGATCAGCGGACGGTCGCCGACGGCGCGTGGACGACGCTGACGGAGCGGGCGCGGGCCTTCGTGGAGGCCGTGGCCGGGGCTCGTGCATAGGTCCGGAGTACACTGGACGGCAGAGATCAACGCAGGGGCATACGGTGTCGACATCGGCGCCGATCGACCAGACGTTCATGTGGGTTATGAAGGCGTATCGATGGGAGACAACGACATCAGGATGCCGCTGCTCAAGCGGTTGGCCGAGCAGGCCATGGCGGATCCGACATTTCGGGCCGAGGCGCGCGAGAGCCTTGACGGCGCCCTGACCCGGCACGGCTACGACCTCAACGAGCGCGAGCGCGTGCTGGTGGGGCGGTTCCGCGCGGCGCTGGAGGAGGCGGGCATCGATCTGTTCCTGAAGGATGAGATCGATCTTGACGCGTTGTTCTCCGCGGACGACGGAGGCCGGCTCGAGGGGCTGGTGGATGGCTTTCAGGGGGACCGGTAGGGGCGGACCCGCGCACCGCGCACACCCTTCGGGGTGCGACCCCTACGACCAAATGCGCGACCCCCAGATGGATCCCGCTACGGCTCCGCGAGCAGGTCGCGGAGCTCGTCGTGGGAGAGTCCGGCGCCGAGGCCGAGCATGAGGACGATGCGCGCCTTTTGTGCGGGCAGGTGGTTGGCCGGGATGACGCCCATCCGCAGCAGATCGAACCCGCCGCCGGAGGCGCCGCCCGAGCCATAGGTGGCGCTGAGGAAGCCCCAGAGCGCGCGGGAGGTCAGCACGACCGGGATGCCCGCGCGGATCGCCTGCCCGATGCCGGGCAGCATCGCCGCCGGGACGTTGCCGGCGCCTGACCCTTCGATCACGATGCCCCGCGTGCCCTGCTCGCACAGCCACTCGAGCAGCGATGCATCCGAACCCGACACCGCCTTCACGACATGAACCGGCCCGCCGGGGCGGGCGACATCGAGCGCGCGGCGGGGAGCGGGCGAATGGAGGTAGCGGATGGCGTTCGCCTGGACGAGGCCGACCGGCCCGTAGTCCGGTGAGACGAAGGTGGCGGCGTTCGTGGCGTTCGTTTTAGTGACATAACGAACGGCATGGATCTGCTCATTGGCGACCAACAGCGTGCCGCGATTGCGGGATTCCGGGGCGGCGGCCACGCGGACGGCGTCGGCGAAGTTGCGCGGCCCGTCGGCGCCGGTCTCGGAGAGGTGGCGCATGGCGACGACGAAGACGACCGGCTTGGGGGAGTCGACCAGCAGCTCCGCCATGACGCCGGTCTCCTCGACGGTATCCGTGCCGTGCGTGATGACGACGCCGGCGACGTCCGGCCGCGCGAGTACGGCCCGGGCGTCCTGGGCGAGGTCGAACATCATCTCCGGCGTCATGTTCCAGCTATTGACCGAGACCCAGGACATCAGCTCGATCCGGGCGGTGGCGGCGATCTCCGGGGCGAGCGCAACGAGCTCGTCGGCGCTCGCGACCGCCGAGACGGCGCCGGTGGCCGGGTCGCGGCGGCTGCCGATCGTGCCGCCGGTGGTGATGACGACGATGCGTGGACGGGTGGCCGGCATCTACTCGTGTACCCGCACGGTGCCGAAGAGGCGGTCGCCGGCGTCGCCGAGACCGGGACGGATGAAGCGATTCTCGTCGAGCTCGCGGTCGAGCGCCGAGACGTACATGTGGACGTCCGGGTGGACGGCCTGCACCTGTCGCACGCCCTCGGGCGCGGCGATGATGCCGACGAACTTGATCCACCTCGCGCCCCAGTTCTTGAGCACGGTGATCGCGTCCGTAGCGGAGCCGCCGGTGGCCAGCATGGGATCCAGGACGATCACGAGGTCGTCCGGGCATTTCTCGGGCAGACGATTGTAGTAGGAGACGGGCGTATGGGTCGTCTCATCGCGGTACATGCCGAGGTGCCAGATCTCGGAGTGGGGGAGGATGTCGACCGCGGACTCGACCATGCCCAATCCGGCGCGGATGATCGGCACGAGGCCGATGCGCGGCTCGAGACGGTAGCCGGTCGTCGCCTCCATCGGCGTCCGGTAGTCGACGCGGGTCAGCGGGACGTCGGTGGTCGCCTCGTACAGCAGCAGGGTGGTGAGCTCGCGGGTGAGCTCGCGAAACATCTTGTGGTCGGTGCGCTCGTCGGAGAGCAGTGTCTGCTTGTGCCGCACCAGGGGGTGGTGGCTGACATGCAGCGTGGGGAACTCGGCGAGCCGCTGTGATTCATCCATGAATGGTTGACTCCTGTCGCAAACGTCGTTGGTTGCGGGTGACGATGGAGCGGGTCGACACAAGGTCGACCCCTGCGAGAGCGTGTTCAACGTGCAACGTCCCGGTCACGCAACGCGCTTCGCGTAGGGTTCTTCCCCATTCGACCACGCTCAGGGTCAGAATGAGGGGTGTTGTTGGGCCGGCGCGGGCGCGCCCAACTACTCCAGCAGGCCCATGTCCCTGAGGAGGCCGAAGCCGTCCTCGGTGCGGCCCTGCGGATTGTATTCGAGGCTGACCCAGCCGTCGTAGCCGGAGTCATCGATCGTTCGGAAGAGCTCCTCGAAGTCGATCTTGCCGGTGCCCGGCTGGTGGCGGCCGGGGACGTCGGCGATCTGGATGTGCGCCATGTCCGCGCCGAGCTCGCGGATCAGCTCGATCGGATCCTCGCCCATCCGCAGCGAGTGGTAGACGTCGAACTGGAGGCCGAGGTTGGGCTGCTCGACCTCGGCGATCAGGTCCAGCGCGGCGCGGGTGGTCGGGAGCGCGAAGCCGGGCACGTCGTGGGTGTTGACGGGCTCGACCGTGAGGTCGACGTCGATCGCGGCCAGCTGCTCGGCCGCGTAGCGCACGTTCTGGAGCAAGGCGAGGTCATTCTCGGCCGACTCCTCGGCCTTGCCGGCGAGGCAGTTCAGCCGTGGCGGGCGCAGCGCCGTGGCGTACTCGACCGCCTTCGCGACACCCGCGCGGAACTCCTCCCGCCGGTCGTAGATCGCGGCGATGCCCCGGTCGCCGGCCGCCCAGTCGCCCGCCGGGAGGTTGAAGAGCACCAGCGCGAGGTTGTTCTCCTGTAGCCGGTCGATGATGTCGGAAGCCTGCTCCTCGTACGGGAACAGGAACTCGACGCCGTCGAACCCGGCCGCCGCGGCGCGGTCGAAGCGCTCCAGGAACGGGTACTCGGTGAACAGCATCGACAGATTGGCGGCGATCTTCGGCATCGTCTCTCTCCTCCCGGTGGTAGCGTGCGAAGGCGACGGCTGCCCTCCGCGAATGTGGCACATGCGCATCATTCTGCCAGAAATCCGTCGCCGGGGAGATAATGAGAGCCTGTTCCTGGACGACTGTGAGGTGTTTCCATGACCCAATGGCCCAGATTCACGATGGCCGCCGGCCCGGTGGACGTGTCGGCGGAGACGCTGCGCGCCATGCAGCGGCCGGTGGTCTATCACTATGATCCCGCGTTCATCGAGACGTTTTCGCGCACGACGGACCTGCTGCGGCAGGTGTTCCGGACGCGCAACGACGTGATCATCATGCAGGCCGAGGCGATCCTCGGGCTCGAGGCGGCCGCCGCATCGGTGATCGAGCCCGGGATGAAGGTGCTGAACCTCGTGTCCGGCGTGTTCGGCAAATGGTTCGAGGATTTCGTCGTCAAGTACGGCGGCGAGCCGGTCGAGATCGCGGTGCCCTACAACGCGGCGATCGACCCCGAGGATGTGCGCCGGGTGCTGGAGACACAGCCAGGGATCAAGGTGCTCTCCGTCGTTCATTCGGAGACGCCGTCGGGCACCATCAACCCGGTGAAGGAGATCTGCACGATCGCCAAGGAGTACGGCGTCGTCACGATTGTCGACACCGTCTCCGGGCTCGGCAGCGAGATGCTGTCGCCGGAGGAATGGGGCATCGACATCGCGGTCGCCGGCCCGCAGAAGTGCCTGGGCGGGATCCCGGGGCTGTCGCTGATTGCGGTCAGCGCCGACGCGTGGACGGCGATGGAAGGGAAGTCGAACCCGGTGCGCGGGAGCTTCCTGTCGATGCTCGACTGGAAGACGACCTGGCTGGAGCAGCGGCGGTTCCCCTACACGCCGTCGGTGAGCGACATCTACGCGCTGGAGTCAGTGCTGGAGCAGACGCTGCGCGAGGGCGTGGCGGCGGTGGTCGACCGGCACCAGACGAGCGCGCAGGCGACGCGGCGGGCGGTCGAGGCGCTTGGTCTGGAGCTATGGCCGGAGCGCGAGGCATTCGCGGCGAGCTGCTGCACGGCGGTGCGGATGCCGGCCGGGATCACCGACGAGGCGCTGCGGGGGACGATGCGCGCCCGCTATGGGGTGATGATCGCGGGCGGTTACGGCGAGTTGGCGGGCAAGCTGTTCCGGCTCGGGCACATGGCCGGCGCGGCGCATCCGACGACGGTTGTCGCGATGCTGGGGATGCTGGAGCGGACGCTGGATGACCTCGGCGCGGACGTGAAGCTGGGTGCGGGGGTCGGCGCGGCGCTGGAGGTGTTCCGGGGCTGGGACGACGCGGAGAGCGTGTTCCGGCCGTCGATCGGGGCGGCCGAGGCGCGGAATCCGTGACACGCATGACCGACGCGAGGCCGATGATCACGACCTTCGGTCGTGCGGGCCGAGGGCTCGCTACCGCTTCTCGCCTGCAGCTCGGCCGGCATTCCCTTCGG
Organism: Thermomicrobiales bacterium; assembly: GCA_035540335.1. Classification (GTDB taxonomy): domain Bacteria; phylum Chloroflexota; class Chloroflexia; order Thermomicrobiales; family UBA6265; genus UBA6265. Next base: position 15,420 of record DATLHE010000023.1, read on the forward strand.
GAAGTACGGCCCCTACGATGGTGGGACGGGCGTCAGGTGGGGTAGGCGCCGTACTTCACGTGGCGACGGCGGACGGTCGTTATGCGAACCGCCTGCACCGTATCGATGCTGTGCATCGATGGAGATCCCCCCGCCAAGGGCTCTCTCCGCTTCCCGGCTACGCCTCGGCCATGGCGGGCCTTTGGGATGACAGGGAGGCGGGGTGCCGGGTGGGGATGGGCCGGTTGCGATGAACGCTTCGTGAAGGGCACTTGCTGCGCTCAGGATGAGAGGTGGTGGCGAGCGGCGGTCGGCCACCGCCCTCACCTGCGAGGGCCGACCGTACGGGCCGTCCTTGTGGCGGCTCTGCCACGCCGGTCACAAGACCCGGCGCTACCGGGGCGAAGGATGGTTCCGGCACCGAACCGATGTGGTGACGAGTCAACCCCACACACGAGGTGCGGGGCTACGGGGTGACGATGGGGGTCGGG
>DATLHE010000024.1:0-10915 GCA_035540335.1 Thermomicrobiales bacterium
CGTGCAGCTGGCTGGTGGCCTGCTGGATCCGGCGCGTGGCCTCCTTCACCCAGTCCATCGCCTTGTCCCAGTTGAGGTCCAGGTCGAGATCCGACTTCACGTCCCGCCCCTCGGCGGTCGCCTGGGCGCGCTCGTCCTGGAGCGGGCCGGTCTCCTCGTCGCCGCCAGGACCCATCCACTCGGGCTCCGGCTCGGTCGGCAGCGGCTCGGTGCGCAGCGCGATGTCGGTGTCCGTCTTGCCCGTCGCCTGGAGGCTGCCGCTCACCGTCTTGACGCGGAACGCGGGGCCCTCCGGGCCGGCGGCAAGCTGCCAGTTGCGCTTGCCCGAGGCCGGCACCCAGTCGCCGTTGACGTTCGCGGAGCCGGAGAGCGAGCGGAAGGTGAGGCTGGCGCCGCTGCCGTCGCCCGGCAGCACGGTCTGCAGCTTCAGGCTGCCGCTGACCGTCTCGAACGAGTAGTCGCTGCGGTTGTTGGCGATCAGGTTGGCCTGGACGCTGCCGCTGACGGTCGTGACGCGGGCGTTCTTCATGATGAAGCGATCGATCTTGATCGAGCCGCTCATCGAGCGCAGCGCCGTCCACGCCTCGCCGTCCTCGACACGGATGCTGCCACTGGCGGTGTTGGCCTCGAGGCTGCCGGTGACGGCGTGGACATCGACCGAGCCGCTGGCGGTGTGGACGGCGACGCGGCCGTGGAGGTCATCCAGGCGTGCGCTGCCCGAGGCCGTCGCGACCGAGAGATCGGCACGGACGCCCCGCGCCTCGACGCCGCCCGAGGCGGTCTTGATCGAGACGCGCGACTTCTCGGCAAGCTCGCGCGGCACCTCGACCCGGATGTCGTACTCCAGGTTCGGGTTCAGCCGCATCTTGCTGATGTTCCAGTCGTCGGCGTTGAAGCCGTCCTTCAATTGACTCTTGACGCGGCGGGCGAGCCCGGAGAGCCCGCTCATGATCTGCCAGTCCGGGTGGACGGAGATCCGGTTGCCCTCGGCATTGATCGTGATGCCGACCTCGTCCTCCTCGTCGACCTTGCCATCGACGCGGCGGACGACGACCCAGACGTTCTGCTGGTCGGAGGCGAGCAGCTTGACCTCGCCGCTGGCGTTCGAGATGGAGAGCTCGAGCGGCTGGGTGGGATCGATGGGGATTTGCTGCTGGTAGCCGTTGGAGCCCCGGATGGGCGAAAGCGACGTGGTGGCCATGGTGTCCTGTGTGCTCCCTTCTGCGTCGATCTGGCGGTCATCGTCGGGTGTCTGGTCGTTCAGGCGTTCGGTATCGTTCATGGCGAGCTGGGTTCCCTCCTGAGCCGCGGTCCTAGCGGGGCTCGATCAGAATCTCGACGCGCTGGTCCTCGTCGAGGATGTCGAGGATCGTGCCCTCGTACCCCTCGTCGATCGATTCGCGAAGATCTTTCGCGTCCGGGATGTGCTCGGGGGCGAGCCGCTTGGCCATCTTCAGGCCGGCGTCGATCAGCCCCTGCGGCAGCACCAGGTTCAGGCGCGCCTCTTCCGTGTCGACATCGGTGATCCGGATTCGCACGTTGCGGCCCCGGCGGTTCGGCGGGACGACGCCGGGGCCCGCCGTGAAGGGAAAGCCCTGCGGAAAGGTCACGTCCGGGAACCCCGGCGGGAAGCCAACGCTGAACGGCTGCGTCTGCCGCTGTTGCTCCTGGCGGTCGGTGCGATCCAGCGCCTCGAGCAGCCGGGCGGCCTCCTCGGCGGTGATCGTCTGGTTCTCGACCAGGCGCAGGATCTCCAGCCGCTCGTCGGAGATGCTGGACGTGCCGTTGGTGTCGTCGCTCATGAGCCCCTCCGGTCACCGAGCGCGGCCAGCCGCCTGGCCGCCTCGTCGGCGCTGATCTCCTTGGCGCGCAGCGCCTCGAGGATGTTGCGGCGCTCCTCCCGCGCCTGGCTGGGGCGCAGGCCGTCCTCGCTGACGGGGAAGCCGAGCGCGCGGATGACGTCGTCGAGGCGGGCGCGGACGGTGGGATACGAGATGCCGAGGTCGGCCTCAATATCCTTGATCACGCCCCGGTTCTTGATGAAGACTTCGAGGAAGGCCAGCTGGTCGGCGCCGAGGCGCGCGAAGCGGTCGAGCGCGAAGCTGCCCTCGATCGCGGTGTGGCAGGTCCCGCATTCGAGACGGGTCACGTGCAGGTGCTGGCCGCACACCGGGCACTGGCCCGGGACGGCGTGAAGGTGCTGGGACGGCGAGAAACCCTGGTTCATGATGGGATGCTCCTGATTCGACGACCTCGTGGGCACGAGGGATGGCAGCGTTGCCACCGGGCGGGCCGGCGCGGTGACGGACCGGCCGCCTGACACCACCGACTCTACCCCTGACATTAAGATCTGTCAACAGGATATAAAAAATATCAATGTCTGACCTTAAGATGTCGGATAGGCGTCGCGAGTGGTGGGCTGGCCGGCTCTCTCCATTGTCGGCAGCGGCGCACCGGCGCGCATGGGGGCCAGCGGGTAATCGGGGTGGCTCAGAAACCGGTATACTCGCCCGTAGCACAGCAGCGACGAGCCTGCACCGAGCGTCAGTTGGAGGAAGCGGCGAATCATGGCCTGGTTTGAGGTTGGTGACACGGTCCGGGTACAGATGCCACGAGCCCGCAACAAGCGCGGGGTGGTGGCCATCCATGTCATGTACACGACCTCGCAAGAGGCCAAGTTCGATGGCGCCGTCGGCACGATCACGGACATCAACCCGGAGGGCACCCACGGCGTGCCCCTCTACCTCGTCGACTTCCGCGACCACGAGAACAGGATCGCCATACCCTGGACGGTGCAGTGGTTCCGCCCGGAGTGGATCCAGCACGTCGAGGAGGCGCCCAAGCGCGGCGTCGAGACGCGCCGCCCGGTCGAGACCAGCTAGCCCACCCAGGCTTTCCTGAACACAAACATCCTCTCCACTGCTATTCTGCGAGCACGGGTCACACCACATGTGCCAGCAGCGGAGGGGGAGTGTTCATGCCTCGATTCTCATTCCTCGTCGCGGTCCTTGTCGTCTCGTTGTGGTCGGCGCCCGTCGCCTTTGCCGCCCAGGCGGCGACGCCCGTCGTCAGCGACTCGGCGTTCGGGGACGCGACCGGTCTGCCAGAGCTGCGGATCACGGCGACGGATATCGCCTTCGAGGGGGTGCCGGAGACAACGGCCGCCGGGCGGTATCTGGTCACGTTCGTCAACACCGCGAGCGACCCGGAGGGTGCCGGCGTCCACTTCATGCACCTTCCCGAGGGGATGACCCTCGACACCCTCATGGCGCCGCCAACGGACGCCGAAGCCGCGTCGAACGACTGGTTCTACGAGGTCTACCAGGCGGGCGGCGCGATCGCCCTGCCCGGTCAGACCGCCCAGGTGATCCTCGACCTCGTCCCCGGCGACTTCGTCGTCTGGGGCGGCTTTCCCAGCCTGCCGCAGGTGCCCGTCACGATGACCGTCACCGGCGACGCCACGGCGTCCCCGGCCGCGGACGTGTGGGAGCCGGACGCCGATCTCACCGTCACCGAGGTCCGCACCGACGACGGCGGCTTTGCCTTCCAGCTCCACGGCACCCTCACCGCGGGCGTGAACGTCGTCAAGATCGTCAACCAGACCGACCAACCCCATTTCTTCTTCATCGAGCGCTATCCGGAGCAGATCACGCTGGAGCAGGTCCAGGAGTTCCTGATGTTCGACCTGTCCGCCGGGACGCCGCCGCCCGGCATGCTCGACGAGAGCCTGCTGGAACCGCAGATCTCCGCCGCCACCCAGTCCGCCGGGACGACGCAGTGGCTGGCCGTGACGCTCGAGCCGGGTTCCCACATCATCTCCTGTTTCGTGGAGGATCCCGGGATGGGCGGGATGCCGCACGCCTTCGAAGGCATGCTCGATGTGATCCAGGTCGGCGCGGCGGCCACGACCGCGCCCTGACCGGGCCGGCCTCACCCCGTGACCGCCGCCGGCATCTCCTCGTCCGCGAGGTGCCGCAGCGCGTCCTCGGGGTGGTCGGGCAGTGTGCGGATCGCCGGCACCGGTGAGTCCCACACCCACCACGCGGCGATGAACATCCCCGCGACGCCGACCAGCAGTGCCGCCTGCACCGAGAACACCTCGCCGATGACGCCGCCGATGAGCGATCCGATCGGCTGCATGCCGCCGATGATCGTCGTTGACGAGGCGGAGACGCGGCCCATCAGCCGGTCCGGCGTCAGCGCCTGGCGCAGGCTGAACCGGTTGACGTTGAAGATCTGCAGCGTCCCCCACTGGCTGAACTCGGCGACGATCACCAGCGGCAGCGCGATCGATGGCGCCAGCATCGCCAGCGGCACCAGCAGGCCGAAGACGCCGAACCCGATGGCCGACCAGAGGATCGACCGGCCCACGCCGATCCGGTTCGCTAGCGGCGCCGCGACGACGCTGCCGAGCAGCGAGCCGACGCCGCCCGTGGCGAACACGGCGCCCACGCCCCGCGAGGAGAGCCCGAGGTCGTCCGTCATGTACAGGACGTAGACCGACAGGAAGATGTAGCCGCCGAGGTTGAGCACGGCCATGCTCGTCGTCAGCGGGCGCACTACGCGGGAGGCAAACAGGGCGTGCAGCCCCTCGCGCAGCTCGCGCCAGAAGTCCGGCTCGTCGTGCGCCGATTGCTCCGGCCGCGCCCTGCCGCCCTGAATCCGGGTGATGAACCACCCGGAGAGCGCGAACGTCGCCGCCTGGATCCACATCACCATCGGGCCGCTCAGCCAGGCGATGAGCGTGCCGGCGAGGGCCGGGCCGCTGATCTGCGCCAGCGAGTACGTCGTCATCAGCTTGCCGTTGGCGTCGGCGAGGTCCTTGCGGTCGACCAGGCTGGGCATCGTCGCCGCCCACGCCGCGTCGAAGAAGACCGACTGCGCGCCGCCGGCCACCGCGACCGCGAGCAGCAGCTCGAAGGTCAGCCTGTCGGTCAGCGCGGCGACCGGCACGACGGCGAAGGTCACCGCGCGGCCGATGTCCGTCCAGATCATGATCGGCCGCCGCGGCAGCCGGTCGACCCACGTGCCGGCGATGAACCCGAGCAGCAGCCGAGGCACGCCGCCCGCCGCGGTCAGGATCCCCATCTGCATGGGGCTGGCATCCATCGCCAGCGCCGCGATCAGCGGAACCGCCATCAGCCCCAGCTGCGCGCCGATCTGGGAGATCGACGACGACGACCAGAGGTTCAGGAAGTCGCGGTTGCGCCACAGCGCGGAGCGGCGCCCGGCACGTGGCCGCCGGCGGATCCGTGAGACATAGGTTGGAAACATGAAGAGACTCCCGAAGAGCGGGAGGTCAGGGGGCGCCTGATCCCGCTGCCCACATGCGCCGAGGGGAAAGGGCAGCGGTTGTTATCCGTAGAACGGAATCCAGTCGGTGCGGGTGCCGTCGCGGTGGCACCGGTTCTTGCGCATGCGTGGTCCTCGGGTCGGACGGCGAACGCAGGTCGTTCCGCAATCCAGTATACGGATTTCCGCAATCCCCGCATCATCCAGTAGCCCCGGGCAGCAATGCCCGGGGTCGTCCGCCACAACGACGATTGCGTAGTGGAACGGCTCTCGCGTTCGTAGCCCCGCACCTAGTGTGCGGGGACCGTAGACCACAACGGCGCTTCAATGCTGGAACGGCGCCCCGTCCCGGTAGCGCCGGGTCTTGTGCCCGGCGTTCTTCCGACACCACCGCGTCCCGATGCCGCCACAATTCCCGCCCCGGTAGCCCCGGGTCTTGCACCCGGGGTCGGTTCGCCACCATGGCGTCGGTTGCTTCCGCCGACACCTCAAACCACCCGTCATCCTGAGCGAATGCGAAGGATCCCCCGGCGCCGCAGCGCCGGTCTCTCTTGGCCCGGCCAGGACGCCGATCCTCGAGCCGCAGAGATACCTCGACACGACGCCGCCCGGCCGAGCCCGGAGGGCGAGAAGCAGAGCGAGCCCCTACATGCGTTCGCGTCGGCGGCTCGGGATGACAGGACAACGGGGTCGCCACATTGAACGGTCCGCCGTCGTAGGGTCCCCGCTCATCCCCCGCTGGACGCCGGTTCTATACTTCAGGGATGCATGACGCGATCATTTCCGCCCATCCGCGCCGCGTCGACACCGGAAAGACCACCGCTTGTGATTGAGCTCGAATTCCTCGGTACCGGCACCTCCACCGGTGTCCCCGTCATCGGCTGCGACTGCGCGGTCTGCCGGTCCAGCGACCCGCGCGACCGCCGCCTGCGCGCGTCGGTGATCGTCCGCGTCGACGGCACCACCCTCCTCATCGACACCTCGCCCGACCTGCGCGAGCAGATGCTCCGCAGCGACGTGCCCCGCATCGACGGCATTCTCTTCACCCACACCCACGCCGACCACACCGCCGGCCTCGACGAGCTGCGCCGCTACAACATCATGCAGTCGCAGCGCCTGCCGGTCTGGGCGCCCGCCAACGCCGCCGCAGACCTCCAGCAGCGCTTCGATTACGCCTTCCGCGAAGATTTCCCCTTTTTCGGCGGCAAGCCGGACCTCGACATGACCGTCATCGCCCGCGGCGAGCCGTTCACCGCCACCGGCGTGCCCGTGCAGCCGATCCCGATCCAGCACGGCACCCTGCCCATCGTCGGCTACCGCATCGGCGACGTCGCCTACGTCACCGACGTCAAGGAGATCCCGGAGGCGTCGTACGCATACCTGGAGGGGCTCGACGTGCTCGTGCTGACGGCCCTGCGCAAGAAGCCGCACGTCGCCCACATGTCGCTGGACGAGGCGCTCGCGGTGGTCGAGCGCGTCCGGCCCCGCCGGGCCTACCTGACGCACCTCAGCCACGACATGGGCCTCCACGCGGACGTCAGCCTCGAGCTGCCGGACAACGTCGCCATCGCGACCGACGGTCTGGTCGTCCGCAGCGGGGTGCCCGCGGCGGCCGCGGGGGAGGTGGAGCGCATCGCCGTCGTCTCCGACGTCCACGGCAACATGACCGCCTACGACGCGGTGCTCGCCGACATCGCGTCGCGCGGGATCCGGCGGGTGATCAACCTCGGCGACGTCATTGGCAAGGGGCCGCGCGGCTCGGCCGCGATCGCGCGCACCCGCGAGCGCTGCGAGGCCACCGTCCGCGGCAACTGGGACGAGTTCGTCAGTGGGGACGACCTCGACTTCCTGCCGCCGATGCGCTGGTGGCACGACGAGCTGTCGGACGAGGACCGGGCATGGCTGCGTGGCCTCCCCTTCGCGGTCGACGTCGAGCTCGGCGGGCGACCCGTGCGGTTGTTCCACGCCTCGGCGGACAGCGTCGGCCACCGCGTCTACGCCCGGCACGCCGACGAGGAGTTCGCCGGCATGTTCCGGAACACCCCCGCCACCGGTCCCGGCGCGCCGCCCGATGTCGTCGTCTACGGGGATATCCATGTCGTCTACGCCAAGGAGCAGGCCGGCAAGCTCCTGATCAACGCCGGCAGCGTCGGCAACGCGCTCGACGAGCCGACCGCCGCCTACGTCGTCCTCGAGGGCGGTCCCGACGCCTTCCGCTACGAGATCGTGCGTGTCCCGTACGACGTCGAGGCCGAGATCGCGGTCGCGCGGGAGAGCGGCATGCTCGAGGTCGACGCCTACGCCGGCGAGCTGCGGACGGCGATCTACCGGCGCCTGAGCGCCGCCCCCGCCGACGACTGAGCCGCCACCACGACGTGACCCCGCGGGCCATCAGGCGCACACCCTCCGGGGTGCGCCGTCGATCGCCGCGGAAGATCACCGGCCGCGCGACTGACGGCCCGCGAACCCGGCTGGTACAGTGAGCGGAACGGACTCGACCTCTCGCCGGGATGCCTCAACGTGTACATGTCATGGTAAAGACCCAGGAACCGGCGCGGACGTCACCGGCCACCGTCCCCGATGCCTCCACGTCCCTCACCGCGCTGCTGCCCGAGCTGGCGGCGGTCGCCGTCGTCCTCGTCTGGGCCTCCACCTTCGTCCTCACCAAGAACGCCTACGAGGAGTTCCGCCCGCTCGCCTTCACCTTCGTCCGCTTCATCGGCATCACGCTCGTCGCCTTCGGCGCGCTGGCGATCCGCTCGCGCGGCGGCGACCGCGACACCTGGTGGCGGATCGACCGTGCGGATGTCCCGCGCCTCATCGCCAGCGGTGTCTTCGGCTACTGCTTCTACCAGCTCGGGTTCACGCTCGGGCTGGCGCATACCTCGCCCTTCTCCAGCTCCCTGATGATCGCCATGATGCCGCTGGCCACGCTCGTGATCGTCGCCGTGATGGGCGAGCGCCCGGCGGCGGCCGTCTGGCTCGGCGCCCTGATCGCGCTTGCCGGCGTCGCCATCTTCCTCTCCAACCGTGGCGGCGACAGCGGCATGCTCGGCAACGTCCTCAGCTTCGGTGCAGCCATCTCGTTCGCCTTCTACGGCGTCATCAGTCGCCCGCTGGTCCGGAAGTACCGCGCCGAGACCTTCTCCGCGTTCTCGACGTTGGCCGGCGCGATCCCGCTCCTGCTCATCTCGCTGCCCGAGGCCACGCGGCAGGACTGGAGCCTCATCAGCGGCACGTCGTGGCTGGTGATGGCCTACATGATCATCTTCCCCGTCTACCTGGCGTACATCCTGTGGAACTGGGCGATCGCGCACCGGGGCGTGGGCATCACCGGCTGGAACATGCTCGTGCCGGTCGTCTCCGGCGTGCTGGCCGCGCTCTTCTACGGCGAGTCGTTCGGTCCGGTGAAGCTCCTCGGCGGCGCGCTGGCGCTCCTCGGCCTCATCCTCATGCGCCGCCCGCCCAAGCGCGAGACCATCCGCGCCTGACCGCGGCGGCGCGATCGCCCGGCCCACCTGTGTGCCGCGGGCAACCTGCTAGAATTCCCGCCGTGAAGATTGCGCTTGTTTCTCCGTACAGCATGCAGAAACCCGGCGGCGTCGCCGAGCATGTTGCCCATCTGCGCGACGAATTCCGCCGCCTCGGCCACACCGTGAAGGTGATGGCGCCCCGGGGCAACCGCGGCGGTCTCGAGGTGGGCGAGGACTCCTACGGCATCGGCCGCACCATCACGATCCCCGGCAACGGCAGCAAGATGCGCCTCACCTTCGACGTCACCCTCTACGCCGACGTCAAGGCGATCATGCGGCGTGAGCAGTTCGACATCGTCCACATCCACGAGCCGCTGATGCCCGTCCTGCCCTACATGGTGCTCCTCAACTCGGCCGCGGTGAACATCGGCACCTTCCACGCCTACAGCGGCTCGCAGCCCTGGTACAACGCCTTCAAGCCCTACATGTCCTTCGTGCTGACCCGGCTCGACGGCCGTATCGCCGTCTCCCCGCCCGCCCGCGACTTCGTCAACAAGTACTTCGAGGGTTCCTACGAGGTCGTCCCCAACGGCATCGACGTCCACGCCTACGGCGACCACGTGGAGCCCTTCGAATGGGCGCACGACGGCCGCAAGCGGATCCTCTTCGTCGGCCGCTTCGAGGAGCCGCGCAAGGGCTTCAAGTACCTGCTCCGCGCGCTGCCGATGGTCCAGTCGCAGTTCCCGGACGCCAAGCTGATCGTCGTCGGCGCCGGCCGCCCGGAGAAGTTTGAGGGGTTGATGGAGCGCTACGGCGTCATGGGCGTCGAGTTCAAGGGCTTCGTGTCACACGAGGACAAAGCACGCTACTATGCCAGTTGCGACGTTGCGTGCGTGCCCTCCACCGGAAACGAGAGCTTCGGCTACGTGGTGGTGGAGCCAATGGCTGCCGGCAAGGCGGTTGTGGCCAGCAATATCGCCGGCTACGCGAGCGTCATGACGTCCGGGGAGAACGGCCTGCTCGTGGAGCCGCGCAATCCGCAGGCGCTGGCCCTGGCGCTCGTCCGGGTGCTGGCCGACCGGGACCTGCGCCAGCGCCTCGGCGCGGCGGGGATGGTCGCCGCCCAGCAGTACGACTGGTCGCGGGTCGCGGTGCGCGTGCTGGAGATCTATCAGGAATCGACCGAGCGCGCGCGGCATGCGTCGTGGCGGCAGGAGTTCCGCTAGCGCCCGTGGCGCACGTCAAGACGGGGAACGGCGCGGGGGATCCGCCCGGAGGGGATGGACGGTGATTTCGGAGCGGATCGGCAAATGGGTCCGGCAATACATGCTCCAGGTGGGCAAGTGGTTCGCCGGGATGGGCATGACCGCCAACATGGCGACGCTGCTCGGGCTCCTCTTGAACGGCATCGTCGCGCTCATCATCGCTCTCGGTTATCCCGTAGCCGGCGGCGTGCTGCTCCTCGTCGCCAGCGCGTTCGACATGGTCGACGGCGCGATCGCGCGGGCCACGAACTCGGTCTCCAAGTTTGGCGGCTTCTTCGATTCGACCCTCGATCGCTACTCGGAAATCGTCGTCTACGTCGGCCTCCTGATCTGGCTCAACCAGACCAGTGACGACCATCTCGGCTCCGTGCTCGTGCTCGTCGCGGCGACCGGCGCGCTGATGATCAGCTACGCCCGCGCCCGCGCCGAGGCGATCGGCTACGGCGCCTCCGTCGGCCTCGTCGCCCGGCCGGAGCGCGTCGTGCTCCTGGCGCTCTGTCTCATCATCAACCAGCCGATGTGGGCGCTCTGGATCCTCGCCTTCGCGACCCATATCACCGCGATCTGGCGCATCGTGCACGTCTACCGCCTCACCAGTGCCGATGCCGCCAAGAGTCCGGCGGCGACCAAGCAGCCGACATGACCGACCGCGACGACGACGCCAGGCGCGTGATCAAGGTGCCCGGGCCCACCAACGGGCGCCGGGAGATGGGCGACGACGAACAGCTGGTCGCCCCGGCGGATCTCGGCTCCGCCTCGCGCTCGTGCCTCGCGATCCTCATCGTGTTGCTGATCATCGGGCTGCTCATCTGCGCCTTCCTCGTCCTCCAGCCCATCCTCGACTGACACCGCCCGCAGCTGCGGGCCGATTCTCCCCGTACGGTC
>DATLHE010000025.1:0-5784 GCA_035540335.1 Thermomicrobiales bacterium
CCTCGCGCAGCGTCACCTGGCCGACGCGGACGCCGGGAACGTCGGTGAGGGCGTTGTGCGTCCCGGTGGGGTGGATGCCGGGGGCGATGCCGAGCGCGCGGGCGCGGGCGGGACGATGGGTCATCGGGCGAGTGTCCTCCATGCGAACGTCGATCCTCGGCGGACAGGGTACCCGAGACATGAGAAACGGGCACCCGTTGGCGCCCGCTTCCCTCCTCCCGGTCCGCTCGCTCAGCGGCGATTCGGGTAGTCCTTCGGGTCCAGCGGATTGGTGCCCGCGATCACTTCCCGGTAGTCGCTGGCGCCGTCGCCGTCGGAGTCGGCCTTGAGCGGGTCGGTCTGCCAGAAGTTCAGCTCATCGCCGTCCAGCAGGCCGTCGTCGTCCGAATCGCCGTCGTAGGGGATGGTGTGCGACGTGCTGACCTCGTAGCCGTCCTCGAGCCCGTCGCCGTCGGAGTCAGGATCGGCCGGATCCGTGAAGTAGACGAAGATCTCCTCGCCATCGAGCAGCCAGTCATTGTCGGTGTCGGGGTTCTGCTTGTTCGTCCCGTACTGTGCCTCGAGCTGGTTCGTCAACCCGTCGCCGTCGGTGTCGCCCTTCCCAGCGCCCTTCGCATGCGCCGGGATCGCCCCGAGCGCCAGCATGAACGCCAGCAGGGCCGCGAGGATGCCGGCGGGGCATCGCGAGACGGAGTGCGAGTGGTCGGCCGTCATGGTTCTCCCCTCCCCGTGAGCGAGCCAGATGGGAATACGGTGTGGAGCAACAGGATCCCACGCCACCGTACCGGCCGCCGGCACCGGGCGCAATGCCTGCATTCGGTCATGCTCCTGGCTCGTCACGCCGGTGGCGACGGACTTGCACACGGACCGTAAGCCGGATACGGTCGAAGCAGCAGTGGCCGCAGCCGGCCGACACACCCGTTCATCCCCGTGGAGCCAGCATGACGACAACGTTCATCCCCTCGACCAGCACCCCGCCCGTGCCCGGGCCGCGCTACCCGACGACCGAGCGGCAGGCGGAGATCATCGCCCTCGCCGACCGCCTCGGCGAGATCGCCGCCGCCAACGCCGACGCGCACGACCGCGAGGGCACCTTCCCGCACGACACCTTTGCCGCGATCCGCGAGACCGACTACCTCGCGCTCACCGTCCCGACGGAGTACGGCGGGGGCGGGGCGACGCCGCTGGAGGTGATGCTGGCGCAGGAGCGGCTGGCCCGGGGCGACGGCTCCGTCGCGCTGGCCGCCTCGATGCACCTCGGCCACGTCGCCGGCATCGCCGTCAACGACGCCTGGCCGGCCGGCCTGAAGGAGACGTTCCTGCGCGCCGTCGTCGAGAAGCACGCGCTCTACAACACCGCCGCCAGCGAGCCGGGGCTCGGCAGCCCCAGCCGCGGCGGCGCCTACGCCACCCGCGCCGTGCGCGACGAGTCCGGCGGCTGGCGGATCAACGGCCGCAAGACGTGGGCGACGCTCGCGCCGGAGCTGACCTATGCCGGCGTCGCGGCGACCGTCGAGGAGGAGGACGGCTCGCTCAGCCGCGCCAACTTCCTCGTCCCGACCGACGCGCCCGGTTTCCGCATCGAGGAGACGTGGGACAACCTCAGCATGCGCGCCAGCGGCAGCCACGACATCGTGCTGGAGGACGTCGTCGTGCCGGCCAACCACCGCCTCCCGGCGGCGGGCAAGCCGGAGGGAGGCCCGTGGAGCGTGCTCACCAGCGCCGTCTACCTTGGCGTCGGCGTGGCGGCGCGCGACTTTGCGATCGCCTTCGCGCGTGACCGCAAGCCGACCGCGCTCGGCGGCAAGGCGATCGCCGAGCTGCAGACGGTCCAGCACCGCATCGCGCAGATCGAGATGCTGCTGCTGGAGGCGCGCGCGTCGCTCTACGGCACGGTCGAGATGTGGGAGGCGCGGCCGGAGCTGCGCGACGCGCTCGGGCCACAGTTCGCCGCCGCCAAGGTGATCGTCACTAACAACGTGATCGAGATCACCGACCAGGCGATGCGCGTCGTCGGCTCCGTCGGCCTGCAGCGGCGGCACCCGCTGGAGCGCTACTTCCGCGACGCCCGCGCGGGGCTCGGCAACCCGCCGATGGACGACGTCGCGCTGACGATCATCGGCAAGGCCGCCCTCGGCGTCGAATAAGCTCAGTCCAGCCGCAGGATCGTGAACGCCTCGGCCATCTCCAGCCCGACCGGCGCGCCGAAGGCGGCGGCGCGGGCCCGCCAGCTCGCCGGCAGCGCGGCGGGGTCGGGCGTCTGGCTGGCGTGCGCCAGGCGGGCGGCGATCTTGCGCTCGAAGCCGGTCGCGATGTCGACGTACGACGTCGCGGCGTGGCTCGCGAAGAGCCAGACCTCGCGCACGGCGTGGGGCGCCAGCCCGTCGCGCCGGTGCTCCGGGAAGCTCAGCGGGTCGCGCGCCAGTGGGTAGACGGCGTCCAGCGCGGCGCGGCCGACCGCGCGGTGGTCGCGATGGAAGAGGTAGGGCGGCTCCGGGTGCTCCGGGTCGTGCGTGAAGAGCACCTCCGGCCGCCATCGACGGATCCACGCGGCCAACTCGCCGCGCAGCGCGTGGGTATTCTCGACCTCGCCGTCGGCAAGCCGCAGGAAGGCGACCTCGGCGATGCCGAGACGCTCCGCCGCCGCGCTGGCCTCCCGCTCCCGGGTCGCGGCGATCGCGCGCGGGTCGGCCTCCGGGTCGGCGGACCCCTTGTCGCCGGACGTGACGAGCAGCAGGCGGACGCTCGCCCCGGCATCGACGGCGCATGCCAGCGTGCCGCCGCACCAGCTCTCGATGTCGTCCGGATGGGCGGCGACCGCCATCACCGCCACGGCGCCGGGCGGGGGGACGATCGTGCCATTGTGCAATTGGTCGTTTCTCGGCACGCTGTACTCCAGGGACAGGCGAACATGGGCCGGCCGCGCGAAGGGAGCAGGAAACCATGCCGTTACCGCGTTATGGCGTCGTGATCGGGACCCTCGAACGGTTCTACCGGGATCCTCCGGACCAGTATGGCCGCTGGTACCACGGCCATGTCGAGGTCGCGACCCCCTCCGGCGTCTGGACCAGCGCGCTCGACGTCGACACGCCGACCGGCGTTGGCATCAGCTACCGCGTCAGCACGAAGCTCGATCCGGCGGTGCTCGGCCCGGTGCGCGCGATGCTTCCCGGCTACCACCCGCTGGGACCGGATCCGTCCTCGGGGGCCATCGACTACCTCCGCTCGCCCTTCCTGCAGGACCGGCTGTTCATCACGACCCTCGCCCAGCCGCCCGGCCTGCCGCGGCACGTCCAGCCGTTGCCGCCTACGTTGCCTCCCGGCGCGCCGCCCGCGCCCCGGCCGGAGCCGACGCTGCCGGACAGCCTCTACGAGGCGCTGCTGCGCCTGCTGCGCCGGGTCCAGGGCTGGCTGCCCGGCTGGAAGCGCGTCCGCATCCGCCCCTGGCTGCGGAGCGACGGCGACAACGCCCTCTCTGCGCTCGAGGCCGAGCTGACCGGCACCCGCAAGGTGTATCTCTTCGGCGAACGCTTCCGCGATGGCGGCATGGGCGTCCACGATGTGCACCAGAACCAGGGCGACCCGGCCGGGTCGCAGTGGTGGGACCAGAACGGCATCTGGCAGGATGGCGCGGTGGCCGTCGAGCGGCCGGACGGCACGCTGTTTTTCTGGCAGGTGCGCTTCAACTCGCAGGCCACCCGCACCGACAGCGCCGGGCACCCGGTGTGACCCGGCGCGCATGCATGCAACCGGACCTGTAGGGGAGCACCTTGTGTGCTCCCGCGGAGGGCCAGCACAAGGCCGGCCCGTACGGGAGGCCCTCGTTGCCTCCCTCCGCGATCGAAGATCGCGATTCCACGCGAGTTCCTGCCCTGCGGGCCATCGGGCCACCACGAGGCTGGCCCCTACCAGGACGTGACGATTTGGAAAGGACACGCATGGTCACCATCGGGACCGACGACGTCATCGGCCAGATCGCCGGCATCACGCCCGGCTCCCGCGCCGACCGCGCCCGGCGCCAGAAGCCGGAGCTCATCTCCGGCGCGCAGGACTACTACGCCGCGACCATCGCGCCGGCCGAGCCCGGCGGCCTCTCGCTCGTCGAGCGGGCACTGATCGCCTACCGCGTCGCGCGGCTCGCCCCGCAGCCGGACGTCGCCGCCTTCTACCTCGACCGCCTGCGGGAGCTCGGCGTCGACGACGCGCTGGTGGACGCCGTCGCGCGCTTCCCGCAGGGCGACGGCGTCGATGCGCGCTTCGCCGCCATCCTCCGGCACGTCGACCGCAACACGATGACTCCGCGCGAGGCGACGCCCGCGCATCTGGAGCAGCTCGGGGAGGCGGGCCTCGGTCCCTTCGAGATCGTCGCCCTCTCGCAGGTGATCGCGTTCGTCAGCTACCAGGCGCGGCTCGTGGCCACGCTCAAGGCACTGGAGGCGGCGTCATGACCAGGGCAAGGACGTTCACGCTGGACTTCCTCGACTGGGAGCCATGGATCGAGACGGTCGACGACATCGACGCCACGCCGGAGCAGCTGGCGGCCGTCGACGAGATCATGCGGGGCAAGAAGGGCCGCGCCTACTGGGCGACGCTGGCGCACGACGTCGTCGCGCTGCGGGGCCGGATGCCGCTCTACACCGCGATCCTGCAGGGGCCGGGCGGCGGGCCGCGCGCGGACCGCGAGCTGGCGGCGACGGCCGGCTCGCGCGTCACCGGCTGCGTCTACTGCGCCTCCGTGCACGCCCGCGCCTACGCGCAGCAGGTGCGGAGCCGGGAGACGGTCCAGCGCCTGCTGGATGAGGGGATCGCGACGGAGCTGCCGCCGCGCGAGCGGGCGATCGTCGATTTCGCGGCGAAGCTGAGCACCGCGCCGGACGCGATCGGCCCGGACGATCTCGCGCCGCTGACGGAGGCGGGGTTGAGCGACGTGGAGATCCTCGACGTCGCGCAGGCCACGTCGATCTTCGCCAACGCTAACCGGCTCATGCTGACGCTCGGCCAGGGCAACCTGCCGGACACCTAGGGCCTCGTCTGCGTGTGGTGTCAGTCCCGTGGTGGGGCGAGCTGCTGGTCGCCGAGGACGATCAGTCCCCTCAGCGCCGGGTCGTCGGCGGCCGGGAAGATCGCCCACAAACCGCCGGTGGAGGTGCCGTCCGCGTTGAAGGTTGCCTTCTCGTCGCTCGCCTCACGCGCCAGCATCGCCGTCGCGATCTTCCCGGCGAGCCCAGCCCCCTGCTCGGTGCTGGCGATGACGCTGATGATGTAGAGCATGCCCTGGTCGCGCACGAACAGGAGGCGGAGATAGCCATCCACGCCGTCGCGCGTGCTGTGCATCGTCACCGCGTGGGCCTGGTCGCCCAGGCCAGGGATGTCGTCCGCCGTCACCTGGGCCTCGGTCACGCCGAGCGCCTCGACCTCGCTCATCGCGCCGGCGATCGACTGCTCGTAGGCAGTGGCGGCGTGGTCGTCCGTGTCAAACGCGACGATCCGCGCGGTCACGAAGAAGATGTCGGGCACCGCCGCGCTTTCGGGCGTCCCGACGGCGGGGGAGGCAGACGGCGCGTCGACATCGACGGCGTACTGCCGGCCGATCGCCTCCCGCATGCCTGCGAGGATGGTGACTTCGCCCCCGCCGGCGGGAGAGGCCTCCTGCGCGAGCGCGGGCGACTGCCACCCGGCCAGGAGGGTGACGAGGACGAGCAGGCCGGTGAGGCGAAGGACCTGGTTCATGGCGGGCGGCAATCCTTGGCGCGGGACGGAGCTCCCGCCGGTCAGTATAGCGGC
>DATLHE010000026.1:0-4035 GCA_035540335.1 Thermomicrobiales bacterium
GCCATCACCTGGGCTACGACGAAGACGGGCTGGACGCGTTAGGACTGTCGTGAGCGACTCCCGAACCCGGAGAACGAATTCGTCACGCAGCGCGCATGCGAAGCCCGTCGCCGGAGTGTTGCCGACGATCGCCGACGGCCTGTCGATGGTGCTGGCGCGCCCGCGGTTGATGCTGCTGCCGCTGATCGTGGACCTGCTGCTGTGGCTAGTAGTTCAGACCTCGATTGACCCGCTGGTGGACCGGCTGGCGCGATTCTTCGCGACATCGGGCGCCGCGGATGGCGCCGAGGCGGCGCGCACGCTGCGCGAGCTCGGCGACCATGTCCGCGTGAGCGATGCGCTCGGCGTATTCGTTCCGTCCGTCTTCTGCGGCCTGCCTCTCGACACGCTGCTCAACGGCCTTGTCCTCCTGCTTGCGCCCGGCCTGGCGGCCGGCGTCGACCGGGAGACGATGTACGGCAGTTGGGGCGACGGGGTGTTCGGCGTCTGGACACCGGATTCCGCGGTGGTGGTGGCGGGCCTTGGCCTGCTCTTCCTCGCGGCGGGGTCGCTGATCCTCGTGGCCTTCCGGGTGCCCCTGGCGCGCACCGTCCGGGGCGATACGTCGCCGTTCCGGCAGGCGGTACGCGAGACCGCGCTGGCCTGGGTACGCTTCCTGGGCTACGTGGTCCTGCTGATCGCCGCGGCTGGCGCGCTGCTGGTACCGATCTTCTTTGCGTCGCTGGTCTTCCTCATCCTCGGGTTCAACCTCGTCTTTGTGGTGACCATGGCGCTCTTCATCTTCGGGGGTATGGCCAGCGTCTATACCCTGTTCGTGCTCGACGCGATCCTGCTGCACCGGATCGGACCGCTGCAGGCCGTGTCGATGAGCATGACCGTCGCACGCACGTATTTCGGGCAGACCGCACGCTTCGCCGCAACGTCCCTGCTGCTGGCTACCGGCGCGCTGCAAGTGTGGTCCGTCATCGTCGAGAACGTCCCGGGAATCGCGATCGCGCTCGTCGCGAACGCCTTCCTCGGCACCGGTCTCTCCCTGGCCAGCATGCTCTTCTATTCCGATCGCTTCCGCCTCATGAAGGCCACGCAGCGTCACGCACCGGCGTGAGCAGGGAGCGCACGATCTCATCACCCATCGATGGGACATCGCTGAAAGGATCTCACCGAATGGCGACCGAAGCCCCCACCAAGCCTCGAGCCACGACGCAGCAGTCTGGCTCCTACAACGCATCCAACATCCAGATCCTGGAGGGGCTCGAGGCGGTCCGCAAGCGGCCGGGCATGTACATCGGCAGCACGGACCAGCGCGGTCTGCATCACCTCGTCCGCGAGATCGTCGACAACTCGGTCGACGAGGCGCTGGCGGGCTACTGCGATCACATCATCTGCACCTTCGGCGCGGACAACATCGTCACCGTGGTCGACAACGGCCGCGGTATCCCGATCGACGAGCACCCGAAGGAGAAGAAGTCGGCGCTGGAGGTCATCATGACCACACTGCACGCAGGCGGGAAGTTCGGCGGCGGCGGCTACAAGGTCTCCGGCGGCCTCCACGGCGTGGGCGCCTCCGTCGTCAACGCGCTCTCCGAGTGGATGTCGGTCGAGGTCACCAAGGTCGGCGACACCAAGGTCTACCGGCAGGAGTACTCGCGCGGCAAGCCCCAGGGCCCGGTCGAGGTCGTCGGCAAGACGCGCAAGGACTCGCACGGGACCACGACGCGCTTCCTGGCCGACACGGAGATCTTCAAGGCCGGACACGACTACAGCTACGACATCATGGAGCAGTGGTTCCGCGAGTGGGCCTACCTGACGCGCGGCCTGCGCCTGACGATCATCGATGAGCGCTCGGACCGCGAGATGACGTTCTACTTCGAGGGCGGGATCGTCTCCTACGTCCGGCATCTCAATCGGAACCGGGCGACGGTCAACGACAAGCCCTTCTACGTCGAGCGCGAGACGCCGGCCGGCATGGTCGAGGTGGCGCTGCAGTACAACGACTCGTTCGGCGAGCTGACGCAGACGTACGTGAACAACATTCACACCGTCGACGGCGGCACCCACCTCTCGGGCTTCAAATCGGCGCTGACGCGCACGATCAACGACTACGCGAAGCGCAATGGCTTCATGAAGAACGACGAGGCGCTCTCCGGCGACGACGTGCGCGAGGGCCTGACGGCCATCGTGTCCGTGAAGCTGGAGGATCCGCAGTTCGAAGGCCAGACCAAGGGCAAGCTCGGCAGCCCGGAGATGGCCGGCGCGGTGCAGTCGGTCGTCAACGACGCACTTGGCGCCTACCTGGAGGAGAACCCGCAGATCGCGAAGCGGATCATCGAGAAGTGTCTGACGGCGGCCCGCGCCCGCGAGGCGGCCCGCAAGGCCCGCGAGCTCGTGCAGCGCAAGGGTGGCCTGGACAACTTCTCGCTGCCGGGCAAGCTGGCCGATTGCGCTGGCCAGGACCCGATGCGTGCCGAACTCTTCCTGGTCGAGGGTGACTCGGCGGGTGGCTCGGCCAAGCAGGGCCGCGATCGTCGATTCCAGGCGATTCTGCCGCTGCGCGGCAAGATCCTGAACGTGGAAAAGGCGCGGCTCGACAAGATGCTGCAGAACAACGAAATCCGGACGCTGGTGACGGCGCTCGGCACCTCGATCGGCGAGCAGTTCGACATCTCGAAGCTCCGCTACCACCGCATCATCATCATGACTGACGCGGACGTCGATGGCGCGCACATCCGCACGCTGCTGCTGACGTTCTTCTACCGGCATCTGGAGCCGCTCATCGCCGAGGGCTACGTCTACATTGCCCAGCCGCCGCTCTACCGCTTCCGGGCCGGCAAGCATGAGCAGTGGATCTACAGTGACACGGAGCTCAACAAGCTCGTCACGGAGTACGAGGCGAAGGGGGCCAAGATCGATGTCCAGCGCTACAAGGGTCTCGGCGAGATGAACCCGGACCAGCTCTGGGATACGACGATGGACCCGGCGCACCGCACGCTGATGCAGGTGACGATCGAGGACGGCGTCCTCGCCGACGAGACGTTCGACATGCTGATGGGCGCGGCCGTGCCGCCCCGCAAGAAGTTCATCCAGACGCACGCCCGCGAGGTCCAGAACCTCGACGTCTAGGCCACCCGGCCGTCTCCTCGCCCGCCGCGCGACACCGCCGCGGCGGGCGACATCCCCTCAACACCCATACAAGCGAGGACCACGATGCACATCGCTATTGACGCCATGGGAGGCGATCACGGCCCGTCGGTGATCGTTCCGGGAGCGCTCGCTGGCGCGCGGCGGCACAACGTGTCCTTGCTGCTGGTGGGCAAGAAGCCCGAGGTCGACGCCGCGCTGGCGACGCAGGACACAACTGGCGTCGACGTCGAGGTCGTCGACGCCTCACAGACGATCGACATGGAGGATCACCCGGCGCAGGCAGTCCGGCGCAAGACCGACAGCTCGATCAACATCGCGCTCCGGCTCGTCAAGGAGGGCCGCGCCCAGGCGATGATGTCGGCGGGCAACAGCGGCGCCGTGATGGCCGCCTCGCTGATGATCCTGGGCCGGATCAAGGGCATCGACCGGCCGGCGATCGCCTCGGGCATTCCCAACGCCAAGTCCAGCTTCTCGCTGCTGCTCGACATGGGGGCAGTGACGGACCCGAAGCCGATCAACGTTGTGCAGTCGGCCGTCATGGGGCAGCTCTACGCCCAGACGGTGATGGGGATCGACAACCCGACGATCGGCCTCATCAGCAACGGCGAGGAGGCCAGCAAGGGTAACGCGCTGGTGCAGCAGGTCTATCCGATGCTGCAGGCGATGGAGGGGCTGAACTTCGCCGGCAATGTCGAGGGCCGGGATATTGCGGCCGGTGCCGTCGACGTCTTCGTCACCGACGGCTTCACGGGGAATGTCATCCTGAAGACGGCGGAGGGCGTGGCGGCAATGCTCGTCGACCTGCTACGGAAGGAGATCACCGCGACGCTGTCCCGCAAACTGGCGGCGCTGGTGCTGAAGCCTGCCTTCAAGGCGCTGGGCGCCAAGCTGGAC
>DATLHE010000027.1:0-2213 GCA_035540335.1 Thermomicrobiales bacterium
CCGGGAGGAGATCGCCGGACTCGTCACCGCCCTGCGCCGCTACGTGGCGGGCGACGACGCGGCCGATGTCACCCGCTGGCAGGCCCTCCTCGACATCGTGGAGCGCACGCTCGGGACGGTGCCACACGCCTGCGTCGAGCGTGTCCAGTCAGCACCCCACGCCATCCCGCAACTGGCCCTGACGCTCGATGAGGCCGCGCTCGGCATGACCGCCTACGACGCCGTCACCGCGTTGCTCGACGGCGACCCCGCCATCGCCGTCAGCGAGTCCCGCGCCGAGCACGGGGTCCTCATCGTCAACCCGCACAGCATCACCGACGACGAAGCGGCGATCATCGGCCAGCGCTTGCGCACGGTGCTGACGCGGGGCGGGTCCTAATCCACCAGCCGCGGCCCACCCAACAACCGTCATCCTGAGCAACGCGAAGAGCCTGTCCTGAGAAGGCGATGAAGTCGCCGCACGAAGGAATACCCGTGCGCAGCGGAGCGAGAGCACGTCCAATGGCGCGAAGCGCCTCCTTTCAGGATGACGACATCCGGCGATGAAAAATCGTCCAGCAGACCACAAGGAGCCTCACACCCATGCTCATCCCGCCACCGTCCGGCAAGAAGGTCCTCTGGCAGGAGATGCTGCGCCACGAGCTGCTCGACGCCCAGGCGAACAACGGCGTCGTCATCGTCCCCGACGGCTCGGTCGAGCAGCACGGCCCGCACTCCCCGCAGGACGTCGACATCTCCATCCCCTACCACCTCGCCATCCGCGCCGCCGACGCGCTGGACGACGTGCCGGTGCTCGTCGCGCCGCCGGTGCTCTACGGCTTCACCCACTACAACATGGGCGAGATTGGCACCATCACGCTGGGGCTGGAGACCTTCATCGCCGTCCTCTGCGACGTCACGCGCTCGATCTGGGCAAACGGTTTCCGGCGGATCATCCTCCTCAACGGCCACGGCGGCAACCAGGCGCCGACGTGGAGCGCCAGCGTGAAGCTGGCTGAGGAGGACGTCTGGGCGCTGGCGATCACCTACTGGACGATGGCGGAGGACGAGTTGCGGGCGTGGAGCGACGCCGACGAGGGCAGCATCGGCCACGGTGGGGAGTGGGAGACCAGCTTGCAGCTGTACCTGCGACCGCAGCTCGTGGACGAGGCGCGGATGGTGAAGGACGAGTGGCGCCGTCACTTCAGCCCGGAGGTCCAGCGCTACGCCATCTTCCCCGAGCGGCGACGGGAGATGGCGCACGGCGTCATGGGCGACCCCTTCGTCGCCTCGGCGGAGAAGGGCGAGCGCCTCTTCACCGTCCTCCTCGACCGCCTCGTCACCCTCTGCCGCGAGTACCACGCCGCGAAGCCACCCGCCTACCGCGAGTTCGGCAGCCATTGCCCATAGATGGTGGGGTGGAGAATCCTCGTCGTAGGGGAGGACTTGAATGCGCTCAACCATGTTCGAGGGCAACGGTCCGGGGCGCGTTCAATGTCCTCCCGCCGCGCCGCCTACATGCGTTCGATCCCTGCGCTCACCTGATACGCCGCGTACGACGGATGCACGGTCAGACGCGCATCGTCGAGATCGATCTCGCGCGGTGGCCCATCCATGGCGCCATGAACCGGCGGCCCGTCGTTCGCCAGCCGAGTGAACAGCGAGGCGATCGGGTTCGTGCCGAGCGCCGGCAGCGGCCGGCCGTCAAGCAGCCGCAGCAGTCCCGGCCACGTCGCCCACGCGGCGCGCCAGTCCGGAGCCGGCCCATCATCGAAGTGCGCGAGGTAGCGCCCAAGCACGAACGGAAAGACCTTTTGCACGCGGAACTTCTTCGCCGTCGGGATGTCGACACGGTTCAGCAGGTCATCCCCGCCGTGTCGCTTCAGCCAGTCCAGTGCGCCCGCGATCTGCCGGTTGGCGTAGAGGATGTTGTCTCGCTGGCGCGTCAGCTCCGCCGTCGAGCGGGCGAAGGGGTCCTGCGACTTCAGCTCGAAGAGACCGAGGGTGCCGGTCTTCCGGTCGAAGACCACGGCGTCGACGTCCGTGCGAACATCGCCCTTGTCGCGCCGCAGCACGATCCGGCCCGGGCTCACCACGAAGCGCCGGTCCGCGAAGAGCGCGTAGAGTTCCTGGCGGAAGACGTCCTCACGGAGGAAGGCGACGTTGTGATACGCCTGCGCGTCCCGCCGCCGCAGCTCGCGGCTCAGGAAGAGCAGCGGCTCCGACGTCAGCCC
>DATLHE010000028.1:0-7369 GCA_035540335.1 Thermomicrobiales bacterium
CCCTCCGCGCGTGGACGCCAGCTTCCGTGGCCGAGCGGGAGCTCTACGACACGATCGTTGACCAGGACGACCTCCTCGGCCTCGAGGGCGGCCGCGCCGCCACCACTCGCCCCGTCCAGCTCGTCCGCACCCTCCGCGGCCTCGGCGCCGCCTGACGCGATTGCCGATTGGTCGGCCTGTGGCTACCGGAAGCCGCGGTCCTAACAATCCCTCATTCTGAGCGCAGCGAAGAACCCTACGCGAAGCGCAGTTCGCCACAATCATCCATCGCCTTCAGCGATGCGGGCCGACACTCCTTCGGAGGTACGGCCCCTACGACGGCGACACGCCACTCTGATGACGTAGCCGCGCACCCCGAAGGGTGTGCGCCCGTGCGACTGACGACCATCGTACAGGCGGACCCGGCCGAGCCGCAGGCGAGAAGCGGAGCGAGCCCTTTATGTCCGCCCTCTCGCCGACTCCCCCTCATTCCGAGCGAACGCGAAGAATCCCCGTGTGCAGCGGAGCGAGAGCACGTCCAATCCGGCGTGGAGCGCCTCCATCAGCGCCCCGTATGGCCACGTTTCCCTATATACCCAAAACGTGGCCATCTGGGCAGCCTTCCATAACATCGCCCAGGCTGCCAGGTTTCCGAAACAACCTGGCCACCTAAGCAAATTCCCGCCACATCAAGGAGATCGGCCCCTCAAGGTCCTTAGGTGGCCACCGGCCACGTTAATTGCGTTGGCAGCCTGACAATAACAACGCTTACCCCCGCGTCCGGTACCAGGCCGCGACCGCGCCGTAGTCGAACGGCGTGCCGTCGGCGAACGTCATCCCCGCCTCGGTGAACGGCAGCCGCCCCTCATCCTCCGGGTCGTAGAGCCGGTTCGGGAAGTTCAGCAAGGTCGCCGGTCCCGCACTCGTCACCACGAACCCGTGCAGCGTCCGCGGCGGGATCGTCACCAGCAGCGGCGCCGGCCCATCCGCCTGCGCCGCGAGCTCGACGAGCATGATCCGGCCCCGCGAGGGCGACCCCTCCCGCGGGTCGGCGATCGCGACGACGATCCGCCCCGCCAGGCAGTAGAAGCGGTCGGTCTGGTGCTGGTGGACGTGCCAGCGGTCGACATCCCGCGCCACGCCCGGCGCGGTCGTCGAGGTGTAGACCTGCGCGAACGGCATCCCCTCGCCAAAGACGTCCTGCCAGTCGCTGCGCAACAGCTCGGTCAGCGTCCCGCGCGGGTCGCGGTTCGTCGTCAGCGGGCGGATCGTCACATCGGCGATCGCCGGCACCGCCGCGTCGCGCACCAGGATCTGCCCGACCGCGTCGAGGGTCTCCGACGAAAAGTCCGTCGTCAGCTCGCTCATGCCTCACCTCGCCCGGCGGCGGCCAGCCGCCAGCCATACTGCTGCTCGTAGTACTCCGCGAACGCGGTCGACCCGTCGCGGATCGCCGCCCACCACTCCGGGTGCGTGACGTACCAGTCGATCGTGTCGGTGAGCGTCGCCGTGAAGTCCCGCGCCGGCGCCCACCCCAGCTCCTCGCGGATCTTCGTCCAGTCCAGCGCGTAGCGCCGGTCGTGCCCAGGGCGGTCCGGCACGTGGACGATGAGCTCCTCGCTCTTGCCGAGCCGCGCCAGCAGCGTCTTCACGACCTCGATGTTCGGCCGCTCGTTGCCGGCGCCGATGTTGTAGGTCTCCCCGGCGCGCCCTTTCCGCAACGCGAGGTCGATGGCCACGGCGTGGTCCTCGGCGTGCAGCCAGTCCCGCACCTGGAGCCCGTCACCGTAGACCGGCAGCGGGTGGTCGCGCAGCGCGTTGGTGAGGAAGAGCGGCACCAGCTTCTCCGGGTACTGCCGCGGCCCGATCGTGTTGCAGCCGCGTGTCACCACCACGTCGGTGCCGTGGGAGATGACGAACGAGCGGCAGAAGAGCTCGCCCCCGGCCTTTGCCGCCGCGTAGGGCGAGCGCGGCATCACCGGGTCGGTCTCGACCGAAAGGCGGCCGGCCGGGATGTCGCCGTAGACCTCGTCGGTGCTGACCTGCAGCAGCCGCCGATCGTGGCGGCGCACCGCGTCGAGCAGGACATAGACGCCCTCGACGTTGGAGCGCAGGAAGGCGGTCGGATCGAGCAGCGAGCGGTCGACGTGTGTCTCGGCGGCGAAGTTGACCACCGCGTCGTGCTCGGCCACCAGCGCGTCGACCAGCGCCACATCGGCGATATCGCCGTGGACGAAGGTGTGGCGCGGCTCGCCCTCGAGATCGAGCAGGTTCGCCGGGTTGCCGGCGTAGGTCAGCGCGTCGAGCGTCGTGACCGTGTCGTCGGCGTGGCGGTCCAGCACGAGCCGGACGAACGCCGACCCGATGAACCCCGCCCCGCCGGTGACCAGAAGCTTCATGCCGTGCCTTTCACGTTCACCTGCATCTCCTCGGCCAGGCGCGGCACGTAGCGCGCCACGGCATCCTCCCACGGCGGAAGGCGCACGCCCAGCGCCGCCGCGCGCCGGTTCGCCAGCGCGCTGTAGGCCGGCCGCCGCGCCGGCAGCGGGTACTTCTCCAGAAACTCGGCGGTCGTCGTCGGGCTCACGCACGCCGGGTCGAATCCGGCCTCCCCAGCGATCGCCCGCGCGAACGCGAACCGGCTGACCGGCCCCTCATTGGTCAGATGCAGCACCCCGGCCGGGCGGTGCGGCAGAAGCGCGACCAGCGCCTCCGCCAGGTCGCCCGCGAACGTCGGGCAGCTCACCTCGTCATCAACGACCGCCATCGCGCCGCGATCCCGGAGCATGGCGACGACGGTGCGGGGAAAGTGCTTGCCCGCGCCGCCGAAGACCCACGATGTCCGCGCCACGGCGAAGTGGGGGCTCGCCGCCAGCACCGCCCGCTCTCCCGCCAGCTTGCTCGCGCCGTAGACGGAGATCGGCCCGATCGGCGCGTCCTCCGCATACGGCGTGGATGCGTCCCCTGAGAAGACGAAATCGGTGCCCACGCCGAGCAGCCACGCCCCCACCCGCCGAGCGGCCTCCGCAACGGTGTGAGATCCGATGTGGTTGACGCGCTCGGCCCGCTCGGGGTCCTGCTCGCAGCCGTCGACGTCGGTGTAGGCCGCGCCGTGGATCACGATCGCCGGATGCGCCTCGCCGAACGCGCGCGCCACGGCGCCGGCGTCGCCGATGTCGGCAACGACGTCGACGCCCTCGCCCGGCCCATGCCCGAGCCCGACGACCTCATACCCGGCCCGCAGCAGCGCCGGCCGGAGGTAGCTGCCCAGCTGGCCACCGGCGCCGGTGACGAGCACGCGTTGCGCGGCGGTCATCCTCATCTCCCGTCAGGAAAGGTCGAGCTGCCCATGGTCCCCGATCATCAGTCGGAGGGCCTGCGGCCGCAACTGGCTGCGGGAAACGACGACCTCCTTGCCAATCAGCGAGTCGGTGATGCGGGTGTCGATGTGCTTGATCGCGCTGTTGGCGAGCACGATCGAATGCTCGATCTCACACTCGATCAGCTGCACGCCGTCGCCGATCGCCGTGAAGGGGCCGACGTAGGCGCGCTCCAAGCGCGCGCCCTTGCCGATGATCGCCGGCCCGCGGATGGCGCTGGCGACCACCCGCGCCCCCTCCTCGATGATCACGTCGCCGACCACCGTCGACTCGTCGTCGACCTGGCCGTCGACGCGGCCGCGGATCGTGCTGAGGACGACCCGGTTGGCCTCCAGCATGTCGTCCTTCTTGCCGGTGTCGATCCAGACGTCCTCGATCAGCGAGGCGTCGACCTCGTAGCCGGCGTCGACCAGTCCCTGGATGGCGTCGGTGATCTCCAGCTCTCCCCGCGCGGATGGCTGCAGCGTCGGCGTGATCCGATGGATCTCCGGCCCGAAGAAGTAGACGCCGACCACCGCATAGGGCGAGATCGGCGTCGTGGGCTTCTCGACGAGCCGGCAGACCTTGCCGGCCTCGTCCAGCACCGCCACGCCCAACGCCGAGGTGTCCGGCACCTCCTTGAGCAGGATCTGCCCGGCCGCGTCGCTGCGCGCGAACCGGGCGGCGTGGGCGGCGATGCCCTGGCGGAGGAAGTTGTCGCCGAGGTACATGCAGAACGCCGCGTCGCCGAGGTAGTCCCGCGCCGTCGCCACGGCGTCCGCCAGCCCGCGCGGCGCGTCCTGGGGGATGAAGGTGATGCTCGCGCCGAACCGCGAGCCGTCGCCGACCGCGGCGCGCACCTGATCCCCCGTGTCGCCGGTGATGATGCCGATGTCGCGGATCCCCGCCGCGACGAGCTGCTCCAGCGCGTAGAAGAGCACCGGCTTGTTCGCCACAGGCACCAGCTGCTTGGCGCCGGTGGCGGTCAGCGGCCGCAGGCGCGACCCCTTGCCGCCCGAGAGCACCAGACCCTTCAGCGGCCGGACGGGGTGTCCGTTGCGGCCCTGTGGTGTCGGGATCGAGATCGTCCTGGGCGATGTCGTATGCGTCACCATGCAAGCATGCCTCCTGGCACCCGGGATCGTATCACGCCTTGGGGCGTGTCTGGCACAAACGCGACTGGCCGCTGTGTGAGATGTGTCACACAGCGGCCAGTCTCCTCAAGTTACGTGCCTTGACGTCGTCGGCAGGGGGCTTATTCGGGGCCTTCGGCCACCCCGGCCGCCGCCAGGTACTGGTTGTCGACGTAGTCGATCAGCATCCGGCGCGCGCTGAACATCGGCGCGACGGTCCGGATCGCCTCCTTGGCGAGATGGATCCAGTCGTGCGGCAGGTTGTCCGCCTCCCGCTTGTAGTAGAGCGGGACGATCTGCTGCTCGATCATGTCGTAGATCGCGTTGGCTTCCTCTTCGTCCTGCGCGTCGCCCACCTTGTCGGACGGCGCGATGCCCCAGCCGTTGCTGTTGTCGTCCTGCCAGCCCTCGATCCACCAGCCGTCGAGGATGCTGCAGTTGGGCACACCGTTCGCGGCGGCCTTCATGCCGCTCGTGCCGCTCGCCTCCAGCGGGTAGCGCGGATTATTGAGCCAGACGTCGACGCCCGCGACGAGCAGGCTCGCCAGGCCCATCTCGTAGTCCTCGACGAACGCCACGCGCCCGCCGAGCCGCGGGTCACGCGCCTTCAGGTAGATGTCCTGGATCAGCCGCTTGCCGCCCTCGTCCGCCGGGTGCGCCTTGCCCGCGAAGACGAGCTGCACCGGATGCTGCGGGTTGGTGAGAATCTTCGCCAGGCGATCGAGGTCGCGGAAGATCAGCGTCGCCCGCTTGTACGTCGCGAACCGGCGCGCGAAGCCGAGCGTCAGCACGTTCGCGCTCTGGAACGGGCCCGACGACAGCACCTGCCACGCGTCGAACTGCCCGCCGACATAGCGGCGGCGCGCCCGCTCGTCCATCTCGCGGATCAGCGACTGCTTCGCCTGCTGGTGCGCCTGCCAGAAGTCTTCATCCGGAATATTGAGGATCGTGTCCCAGACGTGTGGCTTCTCCTGCTGGTCGCGCCAGGAGCGCGGCAGGTACTGCTGGTAGAGTCGCCGCATCGTCGGTGAGATCCAGGTGCGCAGGTGCACGCCGTTCGTGATCGCCTTGATCGGCGCCTGGTCGGCGGAGGTGTTCTCCCAGATGTCGTGCCACATCTCGCGGGAGACCTCGCCGTGCTTCTGGCTCACGCCATTGACGTGTGCGGCGAGCCGCAGCGAGAGGGCCGTGAAGTTGAACCCCGGCTGGTCGCCGTGGCGACCGAGATCGTGGAACGTCTCACGATCGATGCCGAGCTGCGGCCAATAGTGCGAGAAGTAGCGGTCGATCATCTCCGCCGGGAAAATGTCGTGGCCGGCCGGGACCGGGGTGTGCGTGGTGAAGACCGTCGAGGAGCTGACCGCCTCGGTGGCCACCTCGAAGCTCATCCCCTGCTCGACGTGCTCGCGGACGCGCTCGACCATGTGCAGTGCCGCGTGCCCCTCGTTCGCATGCCAGTAGACGGGGTCGATGCCCAATGCCCGCAGCAGGCGCACGCCACCGATGCCGAGCACGATCTCCTGTCGCAGCCGGTGCTCGGTGTCGCCGCCGTAAAGGCGCGACGAGAGCTGCCGCGTCCATTCCGGGTTGCCCTCAACATCGGAGTCGAGCAGGTAGAGCGGCACGCGCCCGACCTGCACCTGCCAGACGGCGAGGCGCAGTGGGCCGGAGCCGTTCTCGAGATCGACCTCAATGATCACCGGCGTGCCGTCATCATTGAAGCACTGGGTCGTCGGCTCGGCGTCCGGGTCGAGGTTCGCCGGCACGTCATGCTGCCAGCCGGCGGAGTCGATCCGCTGCTGCAGATAGCCCTGGCGATAGAGCAAGGAGACGGCGACGAGGGGGATGCCCATGTCGCTGGCTTCCTTGATATGGTCGCCCGCCAGCACGCCCAGGCCGCCGGAGTAGATCGGCAGCGCCTTATGCAGCCCGAACTCGGCGGAGAAGTAGGCGACCGTCTTGCCAACCAGCTGCGGCCGGTTGCGGGCCAACCACGTCTCGCCCTCCTGCATGTTCTGCATCGTCTCGAACGATGTCATGACGGCGTCGTACCGCCGCAGGAAGGCCGGGTTCTCGATCGCGGCCTGCAGCCGCGCCGGCTCAATCCGGTGCAGGAAGAGCACCGGGTTCTCGAGGCAGACCTCCCAGAGCACCGGGTCCAGCTCGCGGAACAGCCGGCGCGCCGGGATGTCCCACGTCCACCAGAGGTTGTAGGCGAGGTCGTTCAGTCGCGCGATGCGCTCGGGCAGCTCCACCCGAGGTGCGCGGATCGTTGAAATCATCGTGCTATGTCCTGTCTTACGCCTGAGTCCCGCGCCAGTGGTCGGCTCCGGATTACGCTATCGCAATAGTCCGACCGGCATACGCGCTTTGGCAATTCTGCCTGCCCGAAGTCATGGCCCGATGGGGGTCACCTGCTCCGGTACTCCGTATATACCAGATTCTCCCCGCTCCATGCCGGTGCGTACTGGCTTATGGCAAATCATCGAGATGCGCCCGCACCGGGCGATCCGCCCCGAAACGGCATTGCTCCTTTGTGAGGATGCTTCCATTGTGTCACAGGATGGCCGCGACCGGCAGTCCCGGGCGCCCATCTCGCGATTCTCCGCCTACTCCTCGCCGAGATAGGCCTTGCGCACCATCTCATTGCGCATGAGCGCGTGCGCGTCGTCGGTCAGCACGATCTGCCCTGTCTGAAGCACGTAGCCCCGCTGCGCGATCGCGAGCGCCATCAGCGCGTTCTGCTCGACCAGCAGGACCGTCGTGCCCTGAGCGTTGATGTCCTTGATGATGCTGAAGATCTGCTCGACGAGGATCGGCGAAAGGCCCATCGACGGCTCGTCCAGCAGCAGCAGGCTCGGCCTGGCCATCAGCGCCCGGCCAATCGCCAGCATCTGC
>DATLHE010000029.1:0-5387 GCA_035540335.1 Thermomicrobiales bacterium
CGCTGCCGCGCCTCTCGCCGGGGCCGATCTGGACGCCGGGACAGGCAAGGCCGGCACCGGTCGCCGCGGCAAGGCCACTGCACCAGATGACGCTGGAGTTCTAGGCGCCCTGCCCACCCTCTCACGCGGAGGACTCGCGGCACGTCGACACCGGGCCAAAGGGTCGCCTCGCCGAGCAGCCTCGCGAGCTTTTCACGTGTCGCCCAATGGGTTCGCCCCGCGAAAACCTACGCGACGGGATGATGGCAAGCCGAACGGCCAGGATCGGCAGCGGCTCCCCGACATCGCACGCCCCTCGATTCCAACGCAAAGGTCATGGAAATGCGGACACGCGCCGACCAGAACGGCCGGTACATTGGCGCTGGTGCCGTCGTCCGCTGATTCACTCTGGGGAACATATGGAACCATTCAGGATCGATGCCTCGCAGGACATACGAGACGACCTTGCCCGCCGGCTTGCCGCGACGATTCTCCCGGTACCTTCGCCGGGCCCCGACTGGTCCAATGGCATCCCGCCCGGAATCGTGCGAGAGCTCGTTGATTAATGGCGAGGTGAATACCGCTGGGAAGCAGAAGCGGATCGATTGAACCGCTACGAGCACGTCCGCGTGAACCTTGACGGCTGCATCGTGCATGTCGCGCGAGCGCGCGCCGGAAAGCCCGGCCGTCTGCCGGTCATCCTCACGCACGGCTGGCCAGTCACCTTCAACGAGATGCTGCCGACCGTTGAGGCGATCGATGGAGAGCTCGACGTGATCATTCCATCACTCCCCGGATATATCTACTCGAATGCGCTGCCCGTTCCCTTTGGGTACGAGGCGATCGCCGATCGCTGGCACGTGCTCATGACCGAACACCTGGGGTACGAGCGGTATCTGACCTACGGCGAGGATGTCGGTTCGGGCATCAGCGACTGGTTGGCGGCCAAGTACCCGTCGGCGGTGGCAGGTATTGTCGCTTCCCATGCATCCTTCTCGGCCAGGGAACGTGACGGCGTCGAGTTGAGCGACGACGAGCAAGCTTTCTTCGCCAGCCTGGACCAGCCACAGGAACGTGCCTACGCCCATCAACAATCGACTCGCCCGGATACGCTTGCCGTTTCCCTCACTGATTCGCCGGCTGGCCTGCTGTCATGGCTTGCCGAGAAGTACGCCGCATGGGGTCCGGGCAACAGGCTCGAACCCTACCGACCGGAAGAGATCGTGACGCCGGTGATGCTCTTTTGGATAACCCGTTCGATCGGGACCAGTTTCCGCTCATATTCCGAGACTGGCTCCGGGAAGCCACATCCAATTATTGACGTGCCCACTGCGCTGCTCATCCAGCAGCACGAAGCGCGGTATCCCCGCACCCTTGGCGAGAAGAGTTACCGGGATATCCGATCGTTCGATGTCCTCGATCATGGAGGGCATTTTCCTGCCTGGAAAGCCCCGGGAGACATCGCCCGGGCGATTGAGTCGCTGGAGCAGGCCGTCAACACACAGCCGCGGGGGCAGGACAGGCCGTACGCCGGAGGGCGGCGGCGTGAGGCCTAGGCGGTCGTCATGCCGCGGATGGCGAGGCCGAAGATGAAGAGGCAGAGCAGGCTGTAGAGCAGCAGTCCCTGGCGCGGGGCACGGTCGCGGACGTAGGACCAGACGAACGGCAGGCAGAGCGCGGCGGTGAAGCCATAGAGGATGTGCAGCGTGTTGCCGGGGCGCGTGTCGAAGAGGAACAGCGTCAGGCCGAACAGCCCCTGCACGACGACCAGCGCCTGGCCGATGATCAGCGCGCCGGCGATGTTGCCGCCGAGCTGGCCACCACGCAGGAACTCGAAGATTCCCCATAGCCCAACGAAGAAGAAGAAGAGCATGACCGTCGTCGCCAACCGGTCATGAAGCAGCAGCACCACGTCCATTCGCCAACCATTCCGCCACACGCGGCCAGCGCGGCCGCATCATCGATCGAGGCACACGCGAGGCAGTATAGACCGCTCCGTGGTGGGCGCTGCGGCACACGTGCCGGCTCTCCCGAAACTGCACGCCTGGCGATATGCGTATATGGGTACATCTCCGGGGTGCCATGACGGGCACGGCCGGCGGACGGAGTGGACGGGGTGTACGGGCATCGTTGACACGTGTCCGCTGTGAGCGTACAATCCGACCGTACAGTCTGGCGCGTACACTCTGATCGCCCATGACGTGTTGCAACCCCTGTTGTGCCGCACCGTGGCTCAATCGTGAGCATTTCGGACCTGAAAGGAGTCATCGTGGAGTCCGAGCCTCGAGACTACCAGGAGGTTATGGACAACGCCTTGCAGCTGGTCTACAGCCATCATCACCGCTTGGTGTCTCAGCTTTTTCCTGAGGCGTTCAAGGCGTTGACGCTGGAACAGCTCCGCAATGGTCCGTTGGGCCAGGATCTCCTTCGCCTCGCTCGTCTTGCCCGTGGTCAGATACGGGAACCCAAGGAGCAGGTGCTGGACGCGATCGATTCCGTCCTGCAGCTGTTGTTCTGGCCGGCCGCGGCCGATGACTACTCGGTCCCCCGCGCGTTTTGGGATACCGACCTGGGCCGGATGCTCGCGCTTGCGAAGTATCGCGCCTATGAGCCAAGCGAGCTGGTGAGCATCGGGAATGCCGCCCAGCAGCTCGGCGTCACACGCCCGACGATCTATCGTTGGATGGACGACCGCACGCTCAGCTATGTGCGGGACGACATGAGTGGCCGAACGTTCGTGGTGCGCCGCGACATCGACCAGCTCAAGCGGGTGGCACAGGAGTTCGAAGGCCAGGCGTAACCTGGCACCCGGCACGACGATTGGTGACAAGGGGAAAGGGTCACGCAGTCGCGCGCCGCGCACAATTCGGATGGAGCAAAACGGCTGGTACGCCTACGTGCCAGCCGTTTTGCTGTCCGGGAGATGGTGGCGGAATGGGAGCGAGACGTGACCATCGGCGGGGCGAAGGTTTGCCGTAGCTGCGGCGAAGGCCGAGCGCCAAAGGGATCGGCCGTCGCGTCGCTCCAGGCACATCCAATCGCCGTCATCCTGAGTCGTCCCCCAGAGATTGCCTGTCCCCGTCCCGTCATCCCAGGGGCTCGCTCCGCTTCTCGGCTTCGCCTCGGCCGGGCGACCCTTTGCTACGCTCAGGATGAGGAGGGTGGTGGTAGAGGTGCGAGGCCCAAACTCGATTCCTCCGCCGTGGTCCGGGAGCGACGTCGGGCATAAGACCCGACGCTACAGGGGCGAGCGGCCGTCCCTCCACCGAAACGCCGAGGAAGGGAACGGTCCCCCGCCCGCCATTGGGCCGATCGCCCCCAGGCGTTTCAGCCCGGGGATTCTGAGTTGGACAGCGGGTCAGGCTAGGCCGTGACGAGGGAGCGGTAGCCTTCCAGGTCGGCGACGGCGACGACCTCACCGCCGCGGACGTAGAGCTTGGGCAGGCGCGCTGCGAGCGAGGCAACGAGCTCGTAACCGATGGTGCCAGCGGCCTGGCCCAACTCGTCGAACGTCGGCGCGGGCAGCGTCGCGGGCGTGCCGTCACCGACGATGAGGACAGGCTGCCCACTCTCGCGCGGAGCGGCGTCCGGCAGGCGGACGATCGTCTGATCCATGCAGACGCGACCAAGCACATCGGCGCGGCTGCCGGCGATCGCCATCCAGCCCTTCGAGGAAAGCGCGCGCTGGTAGCCGTCGGCGTAGCCGATCGGGATCAGGGCGCCGTGCGCCGGCACCTCGGCGCGCCAGGTGCCGCCGTAGCCGACCGTGTCGCCCGGGGCGAGGGGGATGATCCGCGCAACGCGGCTGTGGACCGTCATGACCGGCTTCACGCCCGAGGGCAGCGGCAACGAGATGTCCGGGCGCAGGCCATACATGGCGATGCCGACGCGGACCATGCCCCTGTGGAACTCCGGAAAACGGATGGTGGCGGCGCTGTTCGCGACGTGGTGGACCGGGACGTCGATGCCAGCCTCGCGCAGCGCGGCGACGCAGCGGTCGAAGATGGCGACCTGCTCGTGGGCGGAGGCGGAATTCTCGACGTCTGCACAGGCGAGATGCGTAAAGACGCCAGCCAGGTGGAGCTCGGGATGCGAGAGGATCGCGCGGGCGGTCGCCACCACGTCATCGGGCATGACGCCGAAGCGGCGCATGCCGGTGTCGATCTTGAGGTGGACCGGGAGCGGCTCCTTGCGGAGATACATCCGAGCGTCGCTGGCGACACCGGCCGCGAACCCTATGTCGCTCACGGCGAGCGCGAAATCGAGGCCGACGGCGCGCTGGCGCTCCGCCTCGCCGACCGGGCCGAGCACGAGCACCGGCGCGTCGATGCCGGCCCGGCGCAACACGGCGCCCTCGTCGACGGTCGCGACGGCAAGCGACGTGGCGCCGGCCGCGAGCGCCGTCTCGGCGATCGGCACCGCGCCATGGCCGTAGGCATTCGCCTTGATCACCGCCATGAAGGCGGCGTCATTGCTCAGACCTTCGCGGAGCGTCGTTATGTTCGTGGCCAATGCGTCGAGATCAACGACGGCGTAGGTCGGGCGCCCTTGCCACGTCCCTACACCCACGGTTTCGTTCATGATGCCTGGTTCTCCAGCTCGGCGATCACACGCACGAGTTCGGCGCGCGTGACGATGCCGACGAGCCGTTCCTCGTCGTCGAGCACCGGCAACACCTTCAGATGGCGATCGATCATGACGGTCGCGACTTCGGAGAGTGTCGCCGATTGCCGGATGTTCGTCACGGGGTTCGACATCAGCATGCGCGCGTTGATCGCGAGCGCCCGGCGCACCTCGTCTCCGTAGAGCGCACCGGCGTCCGCGACGAAGATGGCGTCCAGGAAGGGCACCGGTGTCGGTGCGTCGATGTCAGCCTCGCGCTGGATGATGTCGCTCTCGGTGATGATGCCGATGACCTCACCGTCATCGACGACCGGCACACCGGCCAGGCGGTGATCGGCCATCGTCCTGGCGACGTAGGCGACCGTGTCGTCCGGCCCGATCGCGGGCACGTCCCGGCGCATGATCTGCTCGACGGTGATCTCACTGGTGTTCGGGATCACGAATTGCTCCTGATCCGGGCGGTCGTCTGCCATGTTCGTTCCCTCCATGTGTTTCACGTTGCGACATCGCCGGCAGGCACGGGAGGACATTGCTTTACCATTCCCGGCCACATCGTGGTCGCGCCGCAAGCCCTCCCCAACAGTGGCCGACGAAAGAACCAGGTTGCGTTATGACAACTTCCAGAGTTCGCCGGCGAGCGCGTCCGGCATGTCGGTGGCGATGACGCCGAGGTCGCCGTACGTCTGCTCCAGCGCACGCGCCGAGCGGACGCCGACGTAGAGCGCGAGGCCGGCCGCGCCCGAGGTCGCCCATTTGCTCCTGCCGGAGACGGACGCCCCCGGCTC
>DATLHE010000030.1:0-12339 GCA_035540335.1 Thermomicrobiales bacterium
GGCGGCATCGGTGAAGGCACGGTCACGATCTCGAAGTACGTCTGCGAGAACATCGACGACGTCATCTTCCAGTTCGGCGGATCCGCCGGCGCGACCTGCTCGGCCAGCGCGGGCACCTTCACCTTCTACCTGGTCGGTGACGGCCGCAACCTCTACACGCAGATCTGGGTTGACGGCACGGGCTCGGTGACGCTCCCGACCGGCTCCTACGAGGTTGTGGAAGAGGAAACGCAGGCCCGGCTCTACGTCGACGTCGCGGACGGTGGCGCCTACAGCCTCCTGTCCATGAACCCGATGTGGGCTGTGCCCGCTCCGGCGGCGCCCGCTCCTGCGGATGACGAGCCAGTCGCC
Organism: Thermomicrobiales bacterium; assembly: GCA_035540335.1. Lineage (GTDB taxonomy): Bacteria > Chloroflexota > Chloroflexia > Thermomicrobiales > UBA6265 > UBA6265. Next base: position 352 of record DATLHE010000030.1, read on the forward strand.
GCGGCCGCGGCGGCCCCGAGCAGCACGAGCTCGGGCGGCACGACCGCCACGGCTCTGCCGAGCACCGGTTCCGGTCCGGCGACGGGCGGTTTCGCGGCCTCCGCGTGGATGGTCCTGAGCGGCCTCTCGCTGGTCGCCGCGGCGGGCTTCCATGTCACCCGGCGGAGGATGAACCGCTAGACCTCCTCGCTCGCGTCCCCCCGGGACAGCGCGAACGGCCCGGGAGCAACGCCGCTCCCGGGCCGTTCTTTGTCGTGGCAGCCCCAGCCGGAGGAACCGCGGGCTAGATTCCCATCGCGTGGTAGCCGCCGTCGACGAAGATCACGTCGCCGGTGACCCCCGCCGCCGCGTCGCTGGCGAGGAAGACCGCCGTCCCCGCCACGTGCTCCGGCCCGTAGACCTTGCCGAGCGGCGAGCGGTCGACCGCCTCGTTCTGCATCGCGCTGAAGCCCGGGATGCCGCGGGCGGACGCCGTCTTGATCGGCCCGGCCGAGATCGCGTTGACGCGGATGCCCTGCTCGCCGAGATCGGCGGCGAGATAGCGCATCGTCGACTCCAGCGCCGCCTTGGCGACGCCCATCACGTTGTACTTCGGGAAGACCCGGTCCGCGCCGAGGTAGGTCATCGTCAGGATGCTGCCGCCCTCGTTCATGATCGGCGACAGCTCCCGCGCCACCGCGATCAGCGAGTAGACGCTGACCTCGTGGGCGATCTTGAAGCCCTCGCGCGAGGTCTCCAGGAAGCGGTTCTTGAGCTCATCGGCCGGCGCGAACGCGATGCTGTGCACCAGCACGTCGAGCGAGCCGTACTCCGCCTTCAGCGACTCCCGCAGCGCCGCGATCTCCTCGTCCTTCTGGACGTCGCAGACGAAGGTCTTCATGCCCTCGACCGTCGCGGCGAGCTGCTCGGCGTTCTTCTTCGCGCGATCGTCGATGTAGGTGATCGCGACGTTCGCCCCCGCCTCGGCGAGCGCAGTCGCGATCTTCCAGGCGATGCTCCACTGGTTCTGGACGCCCATCACAACCGCGGTCTTTCCGGAAAGCATGCCGTTGGCCACGTGTTCCCCTTCTCTCATCTCACGCGCGGGTCCCGCCGCTCCGCCGCGGGGGTGTGCTCGATTGCCCACGCACAAAGTACGCACGATGACGACTTCTACGGCATGATACCCGGGCTGACGACGAATGGCAGGGACGAGCGCGTCAGGCGCCGGCCCGAATGCAAAGGAATAACGCGCACATGGCGGACCAGATGATCCCGATCTTCGACGGCCACAACGACACCCTGCTGGAAATGGCCGACACGGGTCGCAAGTTCTACGAGCGCTCGGACACCGGCCACATCGACGCCGTGCGCGCCCGTGAGGGCGGCCTCGCTGGCGGCTTCTTCGCCGTCTTCGTCCCCTCGCCGAAGGAGGACGACCCGGACATCCCTCTGACGACGGGACTGCTCGGGTGCGGCATCGACGGCGTGCAGCTTTCCAACGAGTGGGGCGGCCCCTCCCTCGCCTACGCGCAGCAGTTCGCGCACGCGCTGACCGCGAAGCTCCTGCGCCTCGAGGCCGGTGGCGGCCCCGGCGTCGATGAGAACGGCGACCATCCCGGGACGCTGGACGAGCTGCTGTCGATCGTCCACTTCGCCGAGGACATCACCGAGAACGTCGAGAACGGCACTCTCTCCGCCATCCTCCATTTCGAGGGCGCGGAGATGATCGACGACAACTTCTACGCGCTGGAGACCTTCCACGCGGCCGGCCTTCGCTCGCTCGGCCTCGTCTGGTCGCGCTCCAACATCTACGGCCACGGCGTGCCCTTCGCCTACCCGTCGAGCCCGGACACCGGCCCGGGGCTGACCGATGCCGGCAAGGCGCTCGTGACCGCCTGCAACGAGCTCGGCATCATGGTCGACGTCTCGCACCTCAACGAGAAGGGTTTCTGGGATCTCGCCGAAATCACCGCCTCGCCGATCGTGGCGACGCACTCGAACGCGCACGCGCTCTGCCAGTCGTCGCGCAACCTGACCGACAAGCAGCTCGACGCCATCCGCGACTCGGACGGCATCGTCGGCGTCAACTTCAACGTGCCGTTCCTGCGCCCGGACGGTGGCCGCGACGCGGACATGCCGCTGTCCATCATGGCCGACCATGTCGACTACCTCGTGAACCGGCTCGGCATCGACCGCGTCGCCCTTGGCTCCGACTTCGACGGCGCGCTGATGCCGGCCGACCTGTCCGACTGCAGCAAGCTGCCGAACCTCGTCGCGGTGCTGCGCGATCGCGGCTACGACGACGACGCGCTGCGCAAGATCGGCTACCAGAACTGGGTCCGCGTGCTCACCGCGACGTGGGGGATGTAACCGGGGGTGTGTCTCTGTAGCGCCGGGGCTGCGTGCCCGGGGTGGTCCTTGGCCACCCCGGGCCGAGGCTACCGTGCGCCGCGCTCACATCCTCCCTCATCCTGACCCTGAGCAACGCCGAAGGGGAAGAACCCTACGCGAAGCGGTGTCCGCAACAGGCCCGATGGTCTGTCGGACACGCTGAGAGAGACCGGCGCCGGGGGATCCTCCGGCCGAGCCCGAAGGGCGAGAAGCGAAGGGGTCGCTCCGCTTTTCGCCCCTGCGGGCCTCACCCGGGCGAGCCCTTGCTCCGCTCAGGATGACGGTGTGTTGGGAGCGGGCGGACGAGCCTGTCCTGGGCGCAGCGAATGGATCCGCCCTACCGCTACCCCGCCGAGGACACCAGATCCCCCTCGTCGACGTCCATCTCCGTGAACCGGCCCGCGCCGAACGCGTCCAGCGGGAGCGACGGCGTGCCGTCCAGCACCAGCTCGGCGACCAGCTGCCCCGTGATCGGGCTCAGCGCGAAGCCGTGCCCGGAGAATCCGGCGGCGACGGTCAGCCCGTCGATCCCCGGCAGCGCCCCGATCACCGGAATCTCGTCGACCGCGATCCCCTCGACGCCGACCCACGCGCGCTCGATCTCCGTCTCCTTCAGCACTGGGAAGATCGCCGACGACACCTCCCGGCTCCCCGCGACGCTCTCTGGGCGGGTCGTGCCGACGCCGGCGACGAGGTCGATGTCGCCCGGCCAGCCGCCGCCGATCAGGTAGGTGCCGTCGCGCAGCTGCTTCAGGCTCAGGTTCCGGCCGTAAGCTCCCACCACCTGCCGCAGCAGCGCCGGCATCGGCGTCGTCAGGATCATCTGCAGCCCGGTCGGCACGATCGGCAGCGTGACGCCCAGCGGCGCGACCAACTGCCGCGTCCACGCGCCCGTGGTGAGGACGACGTGGTCGGCCGCGAGCGGCCCGCCGGCCGTCTCGACGCCGGTGACGCGGTCACCATCGCGCAGCATGCCCGTCACCCCGGTCCCCTGCACGATCGTCGCGCCGCAGCGTTCCGCCGCGCGCGCGAACGCCTGGGTCGTTAGCGTCGGGTTGGCGTGCCCGTCGTTCGCGGTGTAGGTCCCGGCGACGATGTGCTCGGCCAGCCCGGGCACGAGGTCGTGCAGGTCACGGCCCTCGACCAGCTCGATGGCGAGCCCGAGCGCCTGTTGCGCCTCGACCCGTTTGCGGGCGAGCGGAATGTCCTCCTCGCGCTCGTAGACCGAGACGTGCCCTTCGCGGTAGTAGTGGATGTCGGCGTCGAGCTCCGCTTCGAGGTGCTCCCACCGCGCGATGGCGGCGATCGCGAGCGGCATCTCGCGCGGGTCGCGGCCCTGCTGGCGGATCCCGCCGGCGCTGGCGCCGGACGCGGCGGCGGCGATGCCGCGCTCCTCAATCAGCGTCACCTGCGCGCCGCGCCGGGCGAGGTGCCAGGCGATGGACGTGCCGACGACGCCTCCGCCGACGATCGCGATCTCCGTCGTGGGTGTGGGCATGGGGATCGGGTGCTCCTGTGGACGTTGTGGAACCTGTAGGGGAGGGCCTTGCCCTCCTGTCGCGACCGCAGGTCGCGATGCGCGCCGACATGGCCTGTATTCGGGGAGACCGACAGCGCCTAATACCGCACGAGGCTGTGAATTGGATACTCCCCGAGACGCGCGCGGCCCTTGAGGTCGACCAGCTCGGCCAGCACGCTGATGCCGACGATCTCGCCGCCGAAGCGATTCACCAGCTTGATCGCCGCCTCGACCGTGCCGCCGGTCGCCAGCAGGTCGTCGACGATGATCACGCGCTCGCCGTCGTGGATGGCGTCCTGGTGGATCTCCAGCGAGTTCGTGCCGTACTCGAGGTCGTACGTTTCGGCGTAGGTCTTGCCCGGCAGCTTGCCCGGCTTGCGCACCGGCACGACGCCCGCGTTCAGCGCGTAGGCGATCGGCGTGCCGAAGATGAACCCCCGGCTCTCGATCACCACCACCTTGTCGATGTGCGTGTAGGGCGCCTTCATCGCGTCGATCGTGATGCGGAAGATTTCCGCGTCGGCGAGCAGCGTGGTGATGTCGCGGAACATGATGCCCGACTCGGGAAAGTCCGGGACGTCGCGGATGTGCTGCTTCAGCAGCGCGCCGAGGTCGGAAGACTGGTCGATGAGCGTCATGAAGGGTCCTGTCACGCGTGGTGAAGCGCCGGAGGTGCGTCTCCGGCCAGTCGGAAGGTCGTCGGTGCTGACCGGCAGGAAGTGTACCCCCGTGGCGGAGCGGGCGAAACGGGGACGCCCGCCCGCTCCGCCGCGCGTCAGGCCGGCTCGGTGAAGTCGGTGGCGATCCAGCCGGCGAGATCGGGGTTGACCTCGACGTAGACCAGCCGCCATGTATATCCGTCGTTTGTGGTACCGCTGGCGTCCGCGACGACCACGATGCCACCCGTGGGCACGGTCGTGATGATCGCCGCGCTGGTGTCGCTGCTTTCGCGGACATTCAGGGGGCCGTCCACGACGCGGAGGCGGGAGCCGGTCGGCTCGACCCGCGCGCCTTCGAGGAATGCGTCCGCGAACCAGCCGGTGGCGCCGTCGGACACCAGCTCGACCTCATACCAGCTATATCCGGTCGCAACCGTGGGACCACGGAGCACGGTCGCAACCTCCCCGGCGGCGTAGACACCGATGACGCTGTTGCCGGTGCCGGGACCGGAGCGGAGGTTGACGTCGGTGGTGGTTACTACATCGCTGCCGGCGGCCCAGGTGTCGTCGACGCCGACGTGACCCTCGGCGAGGAAGTCGGCGGCCATCCACCCGGAGACGCCATCGCCGCTCGCGATGCCGATCTTGTACCAGTCATGGCCATCCGCGGTCTGCGGCCCGCCGACGACACCGGCGTTCGTGTTCGTGTCGAACGTCGCGATCACGGTGCCGCCCATGCGCGGCGCGTTGCGGAGGTTGACATCATCGGAGGTGACATGAACCTTCGTCCCCGCGACCCAACCCTCGCCGCCCGGGCCCCCAGTCAGGAACTCGGCCGCCATCCACCCGCGGGTGCCGTCCGCGACGTCGATCTCATACCACTGGTGCCCGGTGGCCAGCGTCGGGCCACGGACGACGGTGGCGGTCGTCCCGGCGTCATAGGTGGCGATGACGCCGTTTGCCGTCCCGGGGCCGCTGCGGAGGTTCACCCCGTCGTCGTTCACCTTGACGCTTGCTCCGGCCGCGAAGGTCGTCTCCACGACATCGAGGAAGTCGCTGGCCGCCCAGCCGGTGAGGCTGGAGTCGACCACGGTGACGTTGAGCCACGTGTAGCCGTCGGCATCTGTGGATTCGCCACGGAAGGTCACCTCGTCGCCGGTCGCGATCACGGCAACGATCGCGCCCGCGAGGCTGGGCGTGTCGCGGACGCGAATGCCGTCGGCATTGGCCACATACCGGGTGCCGCTCGTCTGCGCGAGCACCATGCGGGAGACGAGCGTCGCCGACGCGGTCGTGCCGGCGAGCGCGAGACCGGCGACCGTGCCGCGCCGGAGGAGGACCCGTCGTGAGAGAGCATGCTGCAGGTTCATCGCCTCACCCATCCCCGGCGTGGGGTGGGAGCCGCATCGTCTCCCGTTCCGCGCCGGCGCGTTGGTCCCTTCCAACTGCAACGGGCCCGTGGTGTGGCGTCATAAGCGATGCCTCCTTCCGCCCGGGCGGCTGCCCCGGGGCGCGGACGGCGACGCGTCGATTGTTCGTCCGTATGCTTCTCAACGTACGTAATTCCGGCGGCGTTGCAAGGGGGCCATGGCCCCAAGTGGCTAGTGGGATGTATGGAACGCACGGACAGGGGGAGGGCGACGCCTCCCCCTGTCCTCGGCGTCACGGGATGCGCCCCTAGACCTCCCGCGTGAACTCGCGGGCGACCCACCCCACCTGGTCGGGGTTGCGCTCCACGTAGACGTTCGCCCACGTGTAGCCGCCGTCGCTCACGAACGACGCGTCGCGGATGACGACGACCTCGCCCGTCGCCAGCGAGGCCACGACCTGTGCGCTGGTGCGCGGCTCCGCACGCAGGTTGAGCGGGCCGTCGACGACCTCGAGGCGGGAGCCGGTCGGCTCGAACCGCGCCGGCTCGAGGAACTCGCCGGCCATGTACCCGACGTTGCTGTCCGACCACATCTCCACCTCGTACCAGCTGTAGCCCTCGGCGGATCGAGGCCCGCTGATGATGGTCGCGATCTCGCCCGTCGGGTAGGTGTCGATCGCGTTGTACCCCGTGCCGGGTCCGGTGCGGAGGTTGAGGTCGCTCGTGGTCCGGACGTAGGAGCCCGATTGCCAGCCCGGCGCCTGGCCGGCCTCGCCCTCGGCGAGGAAGTCGGCGGCCATCCATCCTTGGAGCCCGCCGATGCCGATCTTGTACCAGTCGAAGCCGTCGGCCGCACGGGGCCCACCGATGATGCCGGCGTTCGTCCCGGAATCGAACGTGCCGACGACCGTGCTGCTCAGGCCCGGATCGCTGCGGAGGCGGACGGCGTCGGAGGTGACGTGCACGCGCGTGCCCGCGGGCCAGCCGCCGCTGGTGCTGCTGCGGCCGGGGCTCAGGAAGGTGGACGCCATCCAGCCCCGCTTACCGCCGGCGACGTCGATCTGGAACCAGGCGTAGCCGTTGGCATTGGTCGGCCCGGAGACGATGACCGCGTTGGTGCCGAAACCGTAGGTCGCGACAATCCCGTTGCCGGTGCCCGGCCCGGAGCGCAGGTTGACGTTGTTGTCGTTGACGTGGACGTCGTTGCCCGGCTTCCAGCCGGCGGTGCCGCCGGGGCGCTCGAAGAAGTCGCTCGCCGCCCAGCCGGTGAGGTTCCGGTTGGCCTGGACGGAGACCTGGATCCACTCGTAGCCGTCGGCGGAGACGGGGCCGCCGATCTGGTTGACGACGTCGCCCGTGCTGACGGAGCCGAGGATCCGGCCCCCGAGGCCGGCCTCGGCGCGGATGCGGACGCCGTCCGAGGTGGCGACGAGCTCGATGTCGCCGTTCTGGGCGAACGCGCGCCGCGCGACGGGGATGGCGCCGGTGGTAGCGGTCGCCACGGCGACGCCCGCGAGGGTGGCGCGCCGCAGCAGGGATCGACGGGACACTGTATGTTGAAGGCTCATATCCTCACCCATGCCCGGTTGGCGAACCCCGGGCTGGCAAAGGAGGCGCTCCCGCGGTCCGCTGATGTATTCATGTGGTTGGTCGTGGATGCGTCGGGTCCCGGGTTTACGTCATAGGCGGTATCCCTTCCCGTACGGGCGATGTCCGATGGAATCGAACGGTAGATATGCGATTGTTGAGTCCTTCCCTGCCATTACAACGTATCGCATGCGCGAGCGGTTACATGCGCCAGATGACTCAGAAGGGCTATAAGTCGGAGGGGATACGAGACGAGATGACGAGTGACGCGCCCCGGGTCACCTTCACCCGCCATGGCGTCGCGCGCGGGCTGCGGGCGGCGGCGCCGGTGGCCGTCAGCGTCGCCACCTACGGCGTCGTCTTCGGCATCCTGGCGCGGCAGGTGGGGGTGACGCTGCTCGAGGCGATGGTGATGAACGTCATCGTCTTCGCGGGCGCGGCGCAGACCGCCGCGCTCGATCTCTGGAGCTATCCGCTCCCGAGCGCCGCGATCGTGGCGACGGTGGTGCTCATCAACCTCCGGCTGATCATGCTCGGCGCCTCGATGCGCCCGTGGCTGCACCCGCTCCCGGCCCGGATCGTCTACCCCACACTGCACATCCTGAGCGACGAGAGCTGGGCGGTGGCGATGGGGCGCTACCGGCGGGGGGAGACCGACGCCGGCGTCGTGCTCGGCTGCAACCTCGCGATCGTCATCGCCTGGCTGCCCGCCGTCGCGGCCGGGCACATACTCGGCACGAGCATCGGCGATCCCGCGGCGATCGGTCTCGACTTCGCCTTCACCGCCGTCTTCGCGGCGATGCTCTTCGGCGGCTACCGGGGCCGCTTCGACCTTGTGCCGTGGGGCGTCTCCGGGATGGTCGCCTGGCTGGTCTGGTGGCTCTTCCCCGGCACGTGGTACGTCATCGCCGGCGGGCTGGCGGGCTTCCTCGTGGGCGTGCTGCGCGGCGAGGTGCCGCACCACGACGCGCCCAAGGTGGTCGACGCCGCATGACAATCCACGGCTCCGCCCTCATCACGATCATCCTCATGGGCGTCTGCACCTACGTCCTGCGCGCCGGCGGCTATTGGTTGATGGGCCGCGTCACCCTCTCCCCGCGGCTGGAATCCGGGCTCGCCTACCTCCCCGGCGCCGTGCTGACGGCGCTGGTCGTCCCGGCGACGATCGAGGCCGGCATCCCGGGCGTGTGCGGCCTCGCCGCCGTTGCCTTCGTCATGCGCCGCTGGGGCAACCTCTTCCTCGCGCTCGTGGCCGGCGTGGCCATCGTCTGGCTGCTGCGGCAGGTGGTCTGACGTTCGCGCCGCTCTGGCGTTCTTACCTGCAACGGCTATCAATACGATCGACAGACAAGGACGTGCCATGACCGAGACGATGACACGGGATCAGGTGGTGCAGGAGATCGAGGCGGCGTGGGCGGCCTACCGCGCGCGGATCACCGCCATCCCCGAGAACGACCTGCTCGGGCCGACGGACGAGCGCGGCTGGACGGCGCGCGACCACATCGACCACGTCACCGCCTGGGAGGCGTCGATGACGTTCGCGCTGCGCGGCCGCCCGCGCTACGAGGGGATGGGTATCTCCGCCGGAGACTACGCGCGTGACATCGACGACCTCAACGAGGCGATCCGCGAGGCCAACGCCGAGGCGTCGCTCGCCGACGTGCTGGAGGAGAGTGAGCGCGGGCACCGCGACTTCCTCGCCGCCATTCGGGCCCTGCCCGAGGGCGGGCTGGAACGCCCCTACGCCTCGTACGTCCCGGACGCCGTCGACGGCCGCGACGAGCCCGTGCTCGCCCGCGTCCTCGGCAACTCCGCCGGGCACTACCCCGAGCACCTCGAATACATCGAGCGCATTGTGGGGGGCCGGTAGAGGCCACCGGCGCAAACCCTCGGTAGCCCCGGGCCCCGGCCGAGCCGCAGGCAAGGGCCCGCTTCGCTTCTCGCCCTGCGGGCTCGGCCGGGAAGCGGAGCGAGCCCTCGGTGCCCGGGTTCGCTTGCAATTGCGACCCTTGATCTCGCCTCCCCCGCTCGCCCCGGGAGCCCTGGGTCTTGTACCCGGGGTCGCGTCCAGCCACCCCGCTCGCTCTCGGAGCGGCCCATCGCCCCGGTAGCCCCGGGCCTCATGTGCCGCACCTGTGGCCGGCGTCCGTGCGCAATCGCCTACCTGATGATGCCCATGCGGGCGTCGTTCCCACCACACGTCATCCCTCGACACCGTTCGCGTCGCTGCGCTCCGCTCGCGGGCTCAGAATGACGGAGGCAGGTAGCACGCTCACGGCAATCGTCGTAGCCGCGCACCCCGAAGGGTGTGCGCCGGACGGCCACGGTGGGACGGTACGGGCGGGGGCTCCGGTGCGCCTGGCCCTTGCTACGGCAGGATGCTGGAAGCTCCCGGACACACCGAGGGGCGGCCAGTGATGGCCGCCCCTCGTTCTCGTCCCGACGATCGTCTCTACGGCTGCCGCTTCGCCCAGATCGAGTCCGGGAACCGCTCCTGGATCTCCGCCCAGACCCGCTTCGCCGCCCGCGGGTCCTTGGCGTCGCGGAAGTACTCCGCCATCCCCCGCCAGTAGATCGCCTCGGCGGTCATCGGACCGTCCGGATGCCGCTCCTGGACGTCGCGCAGGCGCCCGATCGCCGTCTCATACTCCTTCCAGCGCATCGCCACCATCGCCTCGCCGATGTCCAGCACGTCGAGGAACTCCGGCGCCGGCAGGTAGTTCACCGAGCTATAGCGGATCTTGCCGCTGCGGTCGCCGAAGAGCACCGTCGGCGTCCAGAAGATCTGCCACTCGCGGGTGATCGCCCGGTCGTGGAAGAGATGCAGCCGCACCGGCACGAAGCGCTCGGCGATCTGCTCGCGCACCGCCGGATCGGCGAGCGTCTCCTCCTCCAGCCGGATGCAGCCGCCGCAGTCGTCCTGGTAGACGTCGACGATGATCGGCTTCTTCTCGGCCCGGGCGCGTCTCGTCGCCTCGTCCCAGTCGGTGAGCCATGGAATGGTAGGGAGCGTGGTGGTGTCGATCATGGACCTGCCTGAGGTTGGCGCACACGTGCGCGAGGAGGAACGGGGCGTTCCGTATCTGATACTTCGTATCATACCAGTTCCCGCGACCTTCTGACAAATCGTAAGCGCAATCGGCGGGCCGCAGGCGTGCCAGAGAGTCACAGTCGCGTGGTAGGATCACCACGGGTTAGCAGCCTGTCCGTACGTCGACCCCGCTCGGGAGGGAGGAAATCCAGGTGCCGCGAATGACGTTTCGCTCTCGTCTCAACCGTCGTGCGTTTTCCCTGACAGCCGCCGCGCTGTCCGGCGTCGCGTCGCTGGGCGTGCCCATCCCGACCCTCGCCCAGCAGGCCCAGCCCGTGAAACTGGAGAAGAAGGGCGCCTACACCATCCTTGTCGCCGGGATCGACACTCGCACGGTCGAGGATCCGGAGAACACCGACGTCATCATGATCTCGCGCGTCGATCTCTGGGCGGAGACCGTCCGCACACTCTCCATCTCGCGCGATCTGCACCTCGAGATCCCGGGCTACGGCTTCGACAAGATCAATCGCGCCTACGACCACGGCTCCAAAGCCGCCAACCACGACTGGAACGCCGGCGTGGCGCTCATGACCGAGATGATCGAGACGAACTTCGGGCTGGACATCGATGGCGTCCTGACCGTCCGCTTCGCCGGCTTCGAAGGGGTGGTTGACGCCCTCGGCGGCGTCACCGTAGACAACCCCTACGCCATCTCCGAGGACTCGTACCCGACCCCGGACCTGCAGTACAAGGAGATCTCCTACCCCGCCGGCGTACAGACGCTGAACGGCGAGCAGGCGCTGGAGTTCTCGCGCTCGCGCCATTCCGACAGCGACGAGGGGCGAATCATGCGCCAGCATCTCGTGTTGACCGCGCTGCTCAACCAGGCCCAGGCGCCGGAGCGGATCTGGAATCTGCCGGAGCTCTACGAGGCCTCGCATGGCCTGGTGACCACCAATCTCCCGCCCGCGGTGCAGATGCAGCTCGTCTCGGCCGTGCCCTACATCTTCCCCGGCAACATCGCCTTCGGCCAGATCGCCGACCAGCTCTGGGGCGAGAACACGCCGGACGGCGGATGGATGTACATGGCGGACTGGACCCAGCTCCCCGGCTACGTCCGGAGCTGGCTGGGCCTCGAGTAGCCCCGGGCCCCGGCCTAGGGCCCGCTCCGCTTCTCGGCGGCTGCGCCACCTCGGCCATGGCCGCAGGCAAGGGCCCGCCATGGCCGAGCGCGCAGCGCGAGAAGCGGAGCGGGCCTTTTGCTTCTCGCCCTTCGGGCTCGGCCGGGAAGCGGAGCGAGCCCTCGGTCCCCGGGGGCCGTCCGCCACAATGGCGAATGGTTGCCGGAGCGGACTTTCATCCCGGTTGCGCCGGGTCTTGAACCGCACCGGCGGCCAGCGTCCGCAGCCGGCCGCCACGTGGCGATGCCGCACGCCGCGCATCCACACCC
>DATLHE010000031.1:0-2640 GCA_035540335.1 Thermomicrobiales bacterium
GTGCTTCGCGTTCACCAGGTAGGCGAGGCCGAAGGTCAGCACGACGTAGCCCGCGATCGACTGCGGCAGGCCGATGAGGATGCCGAGGATCGCGTTCTTGGGGTGCCGGAACGCCTCGACCAACGGGTTGGCCTTCTTGCCGCCCGCCTCCACCTGCATGGCCCGGGTCGTCGTGAACTCCTCGGACTCCTCCAGCTGGCGCCGCAGGATGATGGCGACGATCGCCAGGACGAGGGCGATCAGGAACGGGATGCGCCAGCCCCACGTCATGAACCAGGACTGCGGTCCGAGGCCGAGCGCGGCCATCAACCCCGCCGATGCGACGTTGGCGAGGCCCGCCCCGCTGATCAGGAAGGCGCCGTACAGGCCGTGCCTGCCGGTGGGCGCGTGCTCGACCACCATGGTCGCGGCGCCGCCCATCTCACCGCCGACGAAGAAGCCCTGCAGCATCCGGAAGAACAGCAACAGCAGCGGAGCCGCGATGCCGATCGACTGCACGGACGGGATGAGCCCGATGCAGGCGGTGGCGATGCCCATGCCCACCACCGTGATCATCAGGGTGACCTTGCGGCCCATGCGGTCGCCGATCGCACCGAAGACGAGGCCGCCGATGGGGCGCAGGAAGAAGCCGACCGCGAACGTCGCGAACGACGACAGCTGCGCGACCACCGGATCGTCACCCGCGAAGAACACCGCGGGGAACACGGCGGCAGACGCCAAGCCGTACAGGTAGTAGTCGTAGTACTCCATCAGCGTGCCGATCGCGCCACCGGCGATCATCTTGCGCTGCTTGGCATTGGGACCGGTGCGCGGCGTTGCGGTGGTCATGCGATCCTCCCTGCCCTGCGAGGGGAAGTGATAGCTAGGCTAACAGCGGGCCGAACATTATGTCTAGGCCGTAGACTGTTTGTTCAGGGGGGGTGAGGCCGACATGGCGCACGAGACGTTCGAGGACGCCGCCGAGGTGCTGCGCACCTTCCGCCCGGTGATGCAGGCCATCGCCGCCGCAGGCGGTCCGACGTGCGAGGTGGTGCTGCACAACCTGGACGGCGCCGACATCGACCTCGGCCACACGATCATGGCCATCGAGAACGGGCACGTGACCGGCCGGGAGGTCGGCGGGCCCTCGACGAGCCTGGGGCTGGACGTCCTCCAGAACCGGCGGGGCGACCACGACGCGTTCGGGTACCGCGGGTTCACCGGCGACGGGGGCGAGCTGCGCTGCTCGTCGGTGTACTTCCGCAACAAGGCGGGCGACATCATCGCCGCGCTGTGCATCAACGTCGACCTGAGCGGGTTGCAGCAGGCGCGCGGCATCCTCGACGGGCTGCTGCCGCCGACCGGGGCATCCGCCTCCCAGCCCGACGAGTACATCGGGAAGGACCTCGTCGCCGTGATGGACGCCATGATCACCCAGGCGATCAACGAGGTCGGCAAGCCGGTCCCCCGGATGACCCGCGAAGACAAGATCGCCGTGGTCGAGCGCCTCGATCGGCAGGGGGCGACGCAGATGCGCAAGTCGGTCGAGTCGATCGCGACGCGCCTGGGCATCTCCCGCGTCACCGCGTACTCGTACCTCGACGAGGCGCGCTCGCGGTAACCCTGTTGCTCGAGCTGTAGGTCTCTGCGCCCTGCCCTCGCGCGCTGAGCTCCGACCACTCGCCGCGCCCGCGCTTGCCGCGGCCAGGTGGGCGATGGTCACGCGGAACGCGGCGCGCCACGAGGCAGTCACGAAAGGACGCACGCGGAAGCCCTACCCGGGTCGGCGAGGCCGAACGGCTCAGGTCTACGGCGTTCAGGCAGCGCTACCGACTGTCGCGCTTGGCCTGGCGCCGCGCGCCGCTCGACTTCGTCGCGGCCACGTTCTTCCGGGCGATCGGTGTCCTGGTCGACGCCGCCCGGCCCTTGCCTTTCGTCTTCGGAGGCACGGTGGCCGGGTCGTCGACGACGGCGCCGGGGCCGGTTCCGCCCTTGTCCCCGGCGGTCTTCAGCCGTTGTGCCCGCAGCTCCGCCGCAGTGTTGCGCGCCGCCGCGGCCAGCGCCCTGCTCGTCCTGGCCAGCGCTTTCTCGAAGGCCTCCGCCTTGTCAGCGGCACGCCGGTTCTTCGGACGCGCAGCACCCCGCCCGCCGACCTCGGCGACTCGCGCGCTCGCCGCGCGGCGGTACTGGCTCGTGTATTTCGTACGCGCCCGCCGGATCCGGGTGTGCAGCGCGAGCAGCTCGTCCTCGTCGAGATCGGCCATGGCCGCTCGTTTGGTCTCCGCAAGCAGCAACCACTCACCCTCGGTGAGGGACTTCGAAAGGCTCTTGCGCGTCATCACCCCATCGTGGCACCCACCGAACAGCCCGGATACATCCAGAGCAGGTGAGATCACGTTATGGAGCCGGACATCCTCCGACAGGCCGCGGACGGCGACGACCTCAGAACCCGCGAAGCGACGTTCGCCACGAAACGCGCGGCCTTCATCACCGCAGGCCGTTCCCAACATCGGCTGAGGTCGACGCCCAAGGTATTCCGTTATCGGAGCGGACGCGGACGTGGCGTCATTCTCCGGTGTGTCCGGCCGCCCAGGTCCGCCACTTCTCGGCCTGCTCGGTGTCGCCCAAGGCGGCCAGCTCGTAACGAGAGGTCACGGGCCG
>DATLHE010000032.1:0-6626 GCA_035540335.1 Thermomicrobiales bacterium
CGCCGCGACGGCGGCCGCGTCGAGCTGCGCCAGCGCACCGCGGATCGCGCCGAGCTGCTTGCCGTACCTCGGTCCGAGCACCGGCAGGTTCGGCTTCACGTCGTATGTCAGCACGTCGCCGAGCTCGGTCAGCGCGCGCACGTCCTTGACGTTGAGCTCATCCAGGATCTGATCCTTGTGGCGCACGACCGCCTCGGCGTCCGCCGGGTCCGGCGTGTGGACGAGGATCGCCGGCAGCGGCTGGCGCACCTTGATGTTCGCCTCCGAGCGAGCGGCGCGTCCGAGCCGGACCACGGCCAGTACGGCGGACATCTCGCGCGACAGCCGTGCGTCGATCAGCGCCTCGTCGGCGACCGGAAAATCGGTAAGGTGCACCGACATCGGCTGCGTCTGGTCGACGTTGCGCACGAGGTTCTGGTAGATCTCCTCGCTGAGGAACGGCAGGATCGGCGCGAGCAGCTTCGCCGTGATCACGAGCGCCTCATGCAGCGTCTCGTACGCCGCGTTCTTGTCCGCGTCGCTGTCCGGCTTCCAGAAGCGGCGTCGGTTGCGCCGGATATACCAGTTCGAGAGCTCCTCGATCACGAAGTGCTCGATCGCCCGCGCGGCGGACGTCACGTCGTAGTCGTCGAATCGCTCGCGGACAAGTTTCACCAGCTCATGCGCCCGGGAAAGGATCCAGCGATCAAGCAGCGTGCGCTCCCGCACCGGGGTCGGCGTCGGGGGGGGCGTCCAGCCGTCGATCCGCGCGTACGTCGTCAGGAAGGCGTAGGAGTTCCACAGCGGCAGGATGAACCGGCGACGCACGTCGTTGGTGACGTGATAGCCGAAGTTGAGGTTGTTGCTCGGGTTCACCGTCGCAAACAGCCAGCGCATGGTGTCGACGCCGATCTCATCGGCGGCGTCATCGAACCAGATCGCGTTGCCCTTGCTCTTGTGCATCTCCTCGCCCTTCTCGTCCCGCATCAGGGCGTAGGTGTACACGTTCTTGAACGGCATGCGGCCGGTGAGGGCGACACTCTCGGCGATCAGTGAGTAGAACCAGTTGCGGAACTGCCCCGGAAAGCTCTCCGAGATCATGTCCGCCGGGTACCACTCCTCCCAATACTCCTTGTCGTGCCGGTAGTTGAGCGTCGACAGCGCGACGATGCCAGCGTCCAGCCACGGGTTGCCGACGTCCTTGATGCGGGAGACCGGCTTGCCGCATCCCTTGCAGGCGATCTGGATCGCGTCGACGTAGGGGCGATGCGGCGTATGGCCCTCGAACTCCTCCCAGCCTGCGATCGCGCGTTCCTTGAGCTCCACCTCGGAGCCGATGACCTCGAACGTTCCGCACTCGTGGCAGTCGAAGATCGGCAGGGCAAGCCCCCAGTACCGCTTCTTCGAGATCATCCAGTCGTCCATGTGCTGGAGCCAGTCGAGCTCGCGCTCCATGCCGAACGACGGGATCCAGCGGGCCGTCTGCGTCTGCTCCATCAGCTTCGGCCGCAGATCGTCCATCGCGATGAACCACTCGTCGACGAGCCGGAAGAGCAGGTCCGTGCCACAGCGCCAGCAGACCGGGTAGCGGTGGGTGTACTGCTCGGAGCGGTAGTGGAGGCCCTTCTCCTTGAGGTTCTGCTCGATGGGCTTGCCGGCATCGTGCGCGTTCATGCCGGTCAGCCAGTCGAAGCCGTCCACGAACGTCCCGAATTCGTCGATCGGAGCGATGATCTCGAGGCCATGCTCCTTCGAGAGCGCGAAGTCCTCCTTGCCGGCACCGCCCGCGGTATGGACGATGCCCGTGCCTTCCTCGGGCGTGACTTCGTCCCACGCGATGACCCGGTGCTCGACCCCCGCCGCGGCAGGCAGCTCGTCGAACGGCCCGCGGTACGCCTTGCCGACCAGTTCGGAGCCCGGAAGTTCTCCAAGGACCTCATGCTCCCCTCGCAGCGCGTTCTTGATTGCGTCCTTGGCGAGATAGAAGACCTTGTCGCCCTGCCGGACCTTCGCGTAGGTCATCTCCGGGTTCACCGAGGCCGCGACGTTTGCCGTCAGCGTCCACGGCGTCGTCGTCCACACCAGCAGCGAGGCGTCCTCGTCCACCAGCGGCAGCTCGACGAAGAGCGCCAGATGCGTCCGCTCCTGGTAGCCCTCGGTGACGATCTCGTGCTCGGAGAGGCCAGTCCCGCAGCGCGGGCACCACGGCATGACGTCGTGACCCTTGTAGATCCATCCGCGGTCGTAGCAGGTCTTCAGGAAGTGCCAGATGGTGTAGTTGTTCTCATCCGACATCGTGTAATAGGAATTGTCCCAGTCCATCCAGTAGCCGAGCCGGATCGACTGCTCGGTCTGGCGGGCAGAGTACTTCCAGACGCGCTGCTTGCACCGCTCGACGAACTCCGCGATGCCGAACTTCTCGATCTCGCGCTTGTTCTTGAGCCCGAGCTCCTTCTCGACCTCCACCTCGACCCACAGGCCCTGGCAGTCGAAGCCGTTCTGGAAGCGCTGTCGATCGCCGAGCATGTTGTGATAGCGCTGGAAGATGTCCTTGTACGAGCGGCCCCAGCCGTGGTGCACACCCATCGGGTTGTTCGCCGTGATCGGTCCGTCGATGAACGAGAACCGCGTCTCCGAGTCGTTGTTGCGATCGAGGTACTGGCGCACGACCTTCTGCTCGTCCCACCAGGCGAGCAGGTCTCGCTCCATCTTCGGGAAGTCGACCTTCGTCGAGACCTCCCGGAAAGCCTTCCGTGCTGTCGTTTCGGTCATGGAATCCTGGCTCCCATTTTTGCTCTGCTGGATGTGATGTCGAAAGTAGAGAAGTCACACAAAAACAGCCCGGCCTCGAAAAGAGGACGAGCTGTGCCGCGGTACCACCTCAGTTGGCCGACGATACCGTGGCCCACTTGCTCCGTGATAACGGACGGATACCGGTCGCGCCTACTGGTCCGTGCTGGACGTTCGGGCAACGGCTCGGGAAAGATGTCCTGCCACGCGCGGGACGTCCCGGCTTCCATCCTCCCGGGCTTGCTGGACGACGAGTGGCGGGCGCGGTTTCCTTCAGCGCCTCAATGCTTTTCTCTTGACGTAAGTGTACCAAATGCGCGCCTCAGCGGCCGTTGCGCAGCGTCCACAGCTTCACGCGACGGTAGATGCTCGTGAGCCCCACAAGCCACGTCGTGCCGAGCAAGTAGGAGGCGACCACATCGGTGAACCAGTGGTGGCCGAGATAGACCCGGCTCATGCCCACCAGCGACAGCAGCGACACGAGGAAGCCCACCACCGCGCGCCGGATGATCGTCGGCCGGATCCACGTGTGGGCGAGGAACGCAAGAAAGCCGTAGACGCCCATGTAGTTGATGACGTGCCCACTCGGGAAGCTCGTGCCGCCGATGTTCGCCACCGCGACCTTGATCCGCGGGTGGTCCTTGCTCGGTCGCGGCCGCTGCATGATCCGCTTGAACGTGAACGAGATCGCCCCGGTTCCCCACGCCATCAGCTGGAAGACGGCCTCGACGCGCAGGCCGAGCATCCACAGCGCGGCCGCGATCGACGGCGGCAGCAGCCGGCTCTGCGGCGGGAAGCCCGGCCAGGAGACGATCCGCATCAGCCGGTCGAAGTAGGGATGGTCCCGCTTCTGCAGCCGCAGCGTGATCGCCGCGTCGGTCGCCGCGCTGCGGTTCTTGCGGACGAGCACGAAGACGACAGAGAACGCCGCCATTGCGACCGCCGCGATGATGAAGCCCTGCGTGCCGCGCGCGCGGGCCAGACGGTCCGGGTTGAACTGCAGCGGGTGACGGTCGACGTAGGAGTCGGCGCGACGACGGGTGGAGAGCATCGGGCGTCCATCCTCGACATGGTGAGAGCGCCTGCGGCGCGCGATGACGCCGAGCCCCCGCTCGCCGTCCTGGACTGTACACTTTCGGATAGTAACCACTCTGACGTCGATCGTCTCGCATCCCCCTGGACATCATGCCGCAGTCGCTCGCCCGTTCGGTCCGCATCTTTTGGCTCTGGTACGTCATCCTCGCCGCCGGGATGCTGGCGTTCGCCCTTGCCCCCGGTGGCTTCGCCGAGAAGTCGCGCACCGTCCTCCACGGCCTCTGCGCGCAGACTCCTACGCACTCGTTCGTCTTCGGAGACCACCTTCTGCCCTTTGATGGCCGGATGACGGGTATCTATGGTGGATCCCTCGTCACACTCGTCTACCTCCTGGCGCGGGGACGTCTCCTTCGCTGGGGCAACCCACCGCTGCGGGTCAGCGTCACGCTTGCGACGTTCGTCGTGGTAATGGCCATCGACGGCTTCAACTCGCTCTTCCTCGACCTCGGCCTCTGGCACCCCTACGAGCCACGCAACGAGCTGCGCCTGCTCACCGGCTTCGGCACAGGCATCGCCTTGGCGGTGGTCCTCGCCTGGCTATTGGCGTCGAGCGTCTACCGCCTGGGCAGTCAGGAAGTCGGCATCTCGTCGTTTCGCGACTTCGGCTGGCTCTGGCTGGCGTTCGTGCCCTATGCCGCTCTGGTGCTCTCAGGCGCAAGGTGGGTCTACATGCCGCTCTCGGCCTTCCTGATGCTGTCGGCCTGGATCACAATGGCGCTGTTGGCGCTCGTGGTCGTCGTGCTGGCCTTCCGGATGGACGCGCGGCTCGACCGGCCGGCGCGCTTGCATCTTCCGGGCGCCGTCGCCGCCATCATCGGCCTCGCGCTGATGCTGGGGCTGGCCACCGGCCGGATCTGGCTCGAATCCACCCTCGGCATCCCCTCGACGCTCTGACCTCGCACCACTACCGGATTTGGTCCACGCTATGGGCGAGCCTTCGCCCGGCTTGGTACACTGTATCGATAGCCGTACGCACCGCTCGGGCGTCCCCTCTGGCCTCCGCCGGAGCCATCGACGCACCCGGCATCCCCCGGTATCCGTCTCTCGTCGCGCGCCTGGTCGACAGGCGGTCAGGACTGTGTCTTCACCCATGCGAATCGTTCGACATAATCAGTTTGTCAAGCAGCGGAAGCGACGGGCACGCCTCTTTGCGTTCCTAGGGTTCCTCATCCTCACGTCGTCGCTGCTGATTGCCTGGTACCCCTCGTTCCTGATGCTGGCGTACGTCGCGATGCTGGCCGGCTTCATCCTCTTCAACATGGGCATGCAGCAGGTCGGGAAGTGGACCCGCAATCCGCGCAACGACCAGATCATCGATCACCACCTCAAGAACCTCAGCGACCGCTTCACCATCATCCACTACGCGCAATTCGGCAAGCAGCGGGCTGAGCACGTGGTCGTGCACCCTGGTGGGTTGCTGGTCGTGACCGCGCGCGAGATTGACGGCGACATCAGCAAGAAGGGCAATCGCTGGCAGCGCAAGGGCAGCATGTTCCGCCGATTCTTCAGCTTCAGCGGTCCGCAGCTCGGCAACCCGAGCTACGAGACCGAGGCGATCATCGGCAACGTCGAGAAGTTCCTCGAGCAGGAGCAGCTCGAGGTGGATGTCGAGGGCGCCATCGTCTTCGTCCATCCCAAGGCGGAGCTCGACATCGAGGATCCCGACTACCCGGTCCTCCATGGCGATGAGCTCGCCGGCTTCCTGCAGGGCCTGCCGGCCGACGTCACCTTCACGAACCAGGAGCGCGACCGGCTGGTCCAGCTGCTGGCCGCGGGCGAGAACGTCGAGCAGCCGAAGCAGGCCGTCGGTCGCCGACGGCCCGTCCGCCGCCGCGCGGCGTAGCCACCGGATTCGATGATGGCGAAGACGGCGGCCGAGCACATTGTCCCGGCGACCGCCCCCTCCGGCTGGCCGATCTGGGGCCACGATCACGCCGTTGCGGAGCTCCAGGCAGCCATCCGCAACGGCGTCCGCCATGCCTACATCCTGAGCGGCTTTCACCACATGGGGAAGCAGTCGCTGGCGTTCGAGTTCGCCAAGGCGCTCATATGCACGAATCCCCCGGCGCCCGCCGTGCCCTGCGGGGAGTGTTCCGCATGCCGCCGCGTGGGTCGGGGAACCCATCCCGACGTTACGCTCTACGATCTCACGACGCAGCAGGAAAGCGCCGAGAAGTCGTCGACCAGCAAGAACCTCAGCCTCAACATCCAGACCGTGCGCGCCATCAGCGCCAGCGTCGCGCTGCGGCCGATGGAGGCCCGCCATCGTGTCGTCTTCGTCGATGATGTCGAGACGATGCAGGAGACGGCCCAGGAGGCTTTCCTGAAGACGCTGGAGGAGCCGCCGGCGTACGCGGTGATCCTTCTACTGACGACGGACGCCGAATTGCTCCTGCCGACGATCCGCAGCCGCTGCGCGACGATCCAGCTCCAGACGGTTCTCCCGCCGCGTATCGTCGAGGCGCTCGTCGCAGCCGGCGTCGACGAGGCGGATGCTACCCGCATCGCCGCCGCCAGCGTCGGCAAGCCCGGCTGGGCCTTCGCGGCGGCGAATGATCCCCAAATGCTGGCGGAGCGCCTCCAACTCGAGTCGAGCGTGCTATCTTGGATCCGAGGCGATCAATACCAACGCATGGCAGAGGCGACGCGGCTTGGCGACGCGTTCAGCAAGGATCGGAACGCCGTCTACGCCCGGCTTGCTGCCGCACAGACGATCTGGAGAGCATCGGTGCTCCGGTCGCTCGGGGTGGGCGATGTGGAGA
>DATLHE010000033.1:0-13439 GCA_035540335.1 Thermomicrobiales bacterium
CGTTCTCACCGCCGACATCCCGTTCGCCAGCGCCCGCGCGGCGAGTTCAACCCGAGCCGCATCGGCGACGCCCTCGCGGCGCGCGACCTCAACGCGCACCTGCGGTCGGTCGGGATGGTCACATCCGGTCCGCCGGCCTTCTCGCCAAAGGACCGCTCGAAGTTCGCCTCGCTGCTCGACGCCGCGGTGAACAGGCTGGCGCGTGCCTCACGCGCGACATAACGACAGGACGACATGAACGACACGCCGATTGCCGCGATCCTCCTGGACCTGGACGAGACGATCCTCTACGACGACCCCGCGACCGAGACGGCGCTGGCCGCCACCGCCGCCCTCGCCGCCGAGCGCGTTGGGGTCGATCTCGAGGCACTGGTCACCGCCGTGCTCCAGGAGTCCGCTGCCCTCTGGCAGCAGGGCCCCTTCCCGGACTGGTGCCACGGCATCGGCACCAGCGAGGTCGAGGGGCTGCGCGCCCGCTTCGAGGGCGACGACCCGCATTGGGAGACGATGCGCGCCTGGGGTCCGGAATTCCGGTTCGACAGCTGGCGGCGAGCCCTCGCGGCCTGCGGCGTCGAGGATGATGGTCTTGCTCATGACCTGGATGCCCGGTTCGAGCGGGAGCGCGCGGCGACCAACCCCTTCATCCCCGGCGCGGGCGAGGCGCTGACCGCGCTCGGGGAGCGCTACCGGCTGGCGATCGTCACCAACGGCATCCCGGACGTCCAGCGCACGAAGCTGGACCGCACCGGGCTCACCGCCCGCTTCGAGGTCGTGATCGTCTCCGGCGAGCTCGGCGTCGGCAAGCCGGACCCACGCATCTACGACGAGACGCTTCGCCAGCTCGGCCTCGCGGCGGACGCTTGCGTCATGGTCGGCGACAACTTCCGGCGCGACGTTGCCGGCGCCCAGGACGCCGGCATCCGCGGCGTCTGGATCTCCGCCGGCCGCCCCACACCCGACCCCGCCGTGACACCCTTCCTCACCGTCGAGTCCCTGGCGGACCTCCCGGCGGCACTGGGGCTGGACGCCGTTCCCACGTCGTAGCCGCGCACTCCGAAGGGTGTGCGCCTCCCGGTCCACCGCCCGTCGTACGGTCGGCCCTGCCCCTGCGGGCGCCCCTGCGAGCCGCAGCTGCGGGCGGTGGCCGACCACCTCGCCGCTCCCCGTCGCACGATTGGGACGGCACTCCCGCCGTCTGCACCGCGCCCCGGTACAATCGATTCAGATGACGTTCACGACCGGGAGGTATGCGCATGGACGAGACACCGAGGCCCCGGAACGGGTTCGTCGAGCTTCTTCTATCCATGCCCGGAGACGACGAGTTCGCCGACATCCTCGATCACATTCGCGACTGCGGCTGCGGCCTCTCGACGTTGGAGCTCCAGTACTTTGACGCGCTCTGCGCCAGGGCGCTCACGGCGGGACCGCAGCTCTGGCAGCGAGAGAGCGGCAATCTCGTCGTGCTCTCGGAGGCCGACTTCCGCGCCCTCGCTGGCGACGATGCGGCGTACGAGCGCGAGTGGTCCGCTGCCCACGATCCGCGAGGAGGATGAGCATCATGGAATGGAACGTGGCAGAGGCCAAGAGCAAGTTCAGTGAACTCTTGGATCGCGCGGAGCGTGAGGGGCCTCAGCGGATTCAGCGACACGGCAAGCGCTTTGTCATTCTGGTGGAGGACAGTCTGAGCGAGGGTGACAACCCGCTTGTTCGCGCCTTTCTGGACGAACCTGAGTTCAGGAACCTTAATATCGAGAGGATCGAGGCGCCGATGCGGGATCCCGAGCTGTGAGTTACCTGCTGGACACATGCGCAATATCCGAGTTCGAGAAGGACAATCGCTAATGAAGGCGTTGTCCGCTTCCTGCTATCGCTCCCGATAGATCGCACCTTCCTCTTGGCGATTACCGTCGGCGAGATTCAGCGGGGCATCACGCGGCAGCCGGAGGGTCAACGTCGATTACGTCTGGAAGCATTCTTGGAGCGTCAGCTTGAGACGTACTCTCGGAACATCCTGTCCATCGACCTCCACGTCGGTCGCCTGTGGGGGGAGCTCTATGCATCGTGCCAAAAACGCGGGTTCAACCTCTCGGCGTCCGATTCCCTCACCGCTGCGACGGCACTCCATCACGGGTTGCACGTCGTCACCCGCAACGTGGGCGATTTTGAGCCGACTGGCGTGCTCATCATCAACCCGTGGGCGTAGGGGCAGACGCTGGAGCCTGCCCTGCCCCTGCGGGGCCCCTGCGGACGCCGCTGCGCGCGAGCGAAGTCGAATGGGTCTGTCCGTTCCTTACCCCCTGACTCATCCATGTTTGCCCGTTGCTTGCCCATGACTCGTCATGCCAGCTCCAGCGCGTGGCCCAGCAGCCGCGCCTTGTCCCGGTCACGCTCGGTCGATGACACCTCCCGCAGCAGCCCGATGAGCCCCTCGTCGCGGCTGGCGACGATCTGCATCGCGACGATGCCGTAGAGATCCAGCAGCGCCGTCGTCCGCAGGAACGCCGCGATCTCGTCGCGCCACGCCGCCCGCGCCGGATGCCCCAGCAGCAGGTCGAACAGCCCGAGCAGCACCTGCTCGTCCTCGCTCTCCCGGTGCCGCTCGATCAGCAGCGGCACCAGCGATTCCGGCAGCCCCGTCAGGCTCCGCAGCGCCTCGCCGACGACCTCCCCGTGCGCGTTGCCCCACGACGCCAGCGCGAAGACCGGCGCCAGCTGCTGCTGCGCGGTCAGGATCTGGATCGCCGTCCGCGCCGGCTCGCCGGAGAACGACGTCAGCGGATCGGTCAGGAAGCGGGCGGCGAAGAGTGCCGCGAACCCCGGATCGAGCTCGTTCGCCGCGACCAGCGCCGCCGCCCGCAACTCGGCGCAGAGCTCGTACAGCCCCTGCATCTGGTACGTCGTCAGCGCCCGCTGCAGCAGCGGCAGGTCGTCCGGCCGGATGATCGGCTGCAGCGCGCGGACGATCGACGCGCGAATGAACCCGCTCGAATCGCGCGTCGAGGGCGTCCGCTCGCACCACTCGTACTTCGCATACAGCGCCGGCCGCAGTGCCGGGTCGGCCGCCTCCTCAAGCACCCGCAATGCCGTCCGCAC
This sequence comes from Thermomicrobiales bacterium, assembly GCA_035540335.1. Classification (GTDB taxonomy): domain Bacteria; phylum Chloroflexota; class Chloroflexia; order Thermomicrobiales; family UBA6265; genus UBA6265. The sequence continues at coordinate 3,094 of DATLHE010000033.1, forward strand.
GACCTCCAATTGGCGCGACGCCTCCATCAGCTGCGTCGCCCACGCAACCTGCGCGGTGGGATCGCCCGCCAGCGCCTCCAGCTCCCGGAGTTGCGCGGCGGCCTCGGCGTGGGGGGATTTTTTCGGGCGAGCGGCAGGTGACATAGCGGCGTATGGTCCTTTCCGTGAGCCTGGCGTCCGGCACGATGGCTCATTCTCCCATGCCTGCGCGACGCCGCCCTGCCGGGCGCGTCAAAGGCCGGGCGGGCATGTATCTTGCTGGCCTCATTGCAGGAACGGCCATATCACGAGGAGGTGCGGAGATGGCCACAGTGACCGATCCCGTCTGCGGTATGACGTTCGACAGCAGCCAGGCGGAAGCCCAGACGACCTACGAAGGCGTGTCATACTTCTTCTGCTCCCAGGACTGCCGGCAGACCTTCGAGAAGAACCCGAAGGAATTCGCCAAGCCCGCCGGGCAGGGCACGACCACGAGCGGTACAGGCGGCGCGTCCGAGTAACGACGCTCTCCAACGCATCACGCTGACGCTGGCGACCCGGGAGTCATCTCCCGGGTCGTCGCTCGGTCTGATATACAAGCACCGATGACGCGCGTTGAATGTCGTAACGGAAGCGAGGTCACATGCCGGTCAGAATGCGCCAGCGCCGCCCGGACGGCGAGGCGGCGGAGCTGCAGCGGGTCGAGGCGATCTACGACCGGCTCGCCCCGGGCTGGGATGCGCGCGAGGGCCGGGGCGAGCGCGCTCTGATGGGCGGGCCGCTGCGCGGCCAGCTTGCCGGCCTCCTCAGTGGCGACGTCCTCGAGGTCGGCATCGGCACCGGCGCCCTGCTGCGCTCGCTTGCGCCCGCGCCGGGCCCGATCCGCTCCTACACCGGCATCGATCTCTCCACCGGCATGCTCGCCGAGGCCGCGAAGGTCGCCGAGGCGTGCCCCTTTCCCGTCACGCTGAGGCAGATGAACGCTGAGGCGCTGACCGCGTTTCCCGGCCACAGCTTCGACACGGTGACGTCCAGCCTCGTGCTCTGTACCGTGCCGGACCCCGCCACGGCGCTGCGCGAGATGACCAGGGTCTGCCGCCCGGACGGGCGGATCGTGCTCCTGGAGCACGTGCTCGCCCCGAATCCGCTCATCGGCGTCGTCCAGAAGGTCGTTGCCCCCTTGCAGGTGCGGCACATGGGCTGCCATCTTGACCGCCGGACCAATCGCCTCGTGCGCCAGCTTGGCTTCACCGTCGAGCGCGACGACACCCGCCTCTTCGGCATCTTCCACCTCATGGTCCTGCGCCCGCCCACGCAGTAGCCCCGGCCCTGGGTGGCCGGGGTCCGTGTGCGGACACGACGTTGCGATGCCGGAACCGCCGCTCGCCCCTGTAGCGCCGGGTCTTGTGCACGGCGTTGCTTGGCGTGGTGACGGCTCGATATCGAGAACCGCGCACCCAAGATCCCCTCATCCTGAGCGGAGCGAAGGATCCTACGCGAAGCGGTATTCGTCATCACCAATATCGCCTTCGGCGATGCGGGCCGGCACCCTACGGGGATCGCACGTTTCGGTAATGTCGGGGCCGATCATCACCGTCGTAGCCGCGCACCCCGCAGGGTGTGCGCCGCCCCCGGCAACCTATGGCCGGGTTGACGCCTTCGCATCGGCGAACTGCGGCAGCACCTCCCGGCCGAAGGCATCGATGAACGCCTCCTGGTTCGGCCCGACGTTGTGCAGGAAGACGCCATCAATGCCCAGTGCCAGGTCCTGCGCGATCCACTCGCGCTGGCATCCCAGGTCGGCGGAGATGCGGATCGCCCCATCCAGGTCCTCCGGCCGGATGTAGCTCGCCGCCGTGTCGAACTGTTCTGGCAGCCACAGGTCCGCGCCCAGGTCCCCCGCCAGCACGTTCGTCCGCCACTGCTCCATCGCGTGCCGCCGCGCCTCCTCATCTGTTGCCGCCCACGAGAGGTGCGACTGGATGTAGACCGGTGCGTCCGCCCCCGCCTGCTCGCGGAAAGCGGCGATCATCCGCCGCATGTGCTCCCGCTCGGCATTGACGGTGATCATCCCGTCCGCCCACGCGCCAACCTCCCGCGCCGTCGCCTCGGTGAGCGCCGCGCCGATGAGCGGCGGCATCTCCGCCGGCCGCGTCCAGACGCGCGCCTCCTTCACCGTCACGCGTCCCTCGTGCGTCACCGTCTCCCCTGCCAGCAGCGCCCGGATGATGTCGACGCACTCTCGAAGCCGCGCGTTGCGCTCCGCCTTGACCGGCCACGCGTTGCCGGTGATGTGCTCGTTGAGCGCCTCCCCGGAGCCGAGCGCCACCCAGAACCGCCCGGGGAACATCACCGCCAGCGTGCCGATCGCCTGCGCGATGATCGCCGGGTGGTAGCGGTCGCCGGGGGCGTTCACGACACCGAACGGCAGCCGCGTCGCGTGCAGCGCCGCGCCCAGCCAGCTCCAGGCGAAGCCGGAGTGGCCCTGCCCCTCGCTCCACGGCGCGAAGTGGTCCGAGCACATCGCCCGCGTGAATCCTGCCCCCTCGGCCCGCTGCACCCAGCGCAGCAGGTCGGCCGGGGAGAACTGCTCATGGGAGGCGTGATAGCCGATGAACGTCATGCATGATCTCCGTCGATGCCCAGCCACGCCAGGTAGTCGAGCTTCTGCGTCCGCCCCCTGAAGTCGCCGTAGCCGTCGGCGTCGCTGTCCTTGAACCGTGCCAGGTCGACGGAATAGAAGATCGCCTCGCGATACCAGGGCGAGGCGATGTGGGGATGATCGTGGTCCAACCGGGGCTCCTCGTCGTGCGCCATATCCTGGGGGCGGCGTCGCAACGAAGGTGCCACGCGTGAACAAATGCCGACGCCCGCCGGGAGAACCACCGGCGGGCGTCGGCTGCGATGATGCGTGCGGGAGCCTCTACCTGCTACCGTCCGGCGCGCCTTCGCATCCCGAGTGCCGAGGCCCCGACCGCCAGCGCCCCTGCCGCGACGAGCAGCCAGGGCGCGAGGGAGACGCTGGCGCCGCCGCTGGCGCCCGTCGAGGGCAGGCCGGTGACCACGAGCGGGGCCGGTGGTGTGGACGTCGCCTCCGGCGTGATGGCCGCCGGATCGGCCGGCGTGACCGGTGTGGTGGCCGGCGGGACCGGCGGAGTTGCGCCCGGCTCCGGCGCCTCATGATCGACCGCGAGCGTGATCTCGACCTGATCCGTGATGATCCCGCCCCCCGGGCCGGTGCCGGCCGCGACGACGCTGCCCCGGATCACACCGGCCGCGACGTCGTCAGCGGTGACCGTGTAGGTCGCGGAGACGGTCGCCGCCTCGCCGGGCGCGAGATCGCCCACTGTTCGCCCCGCGCCGGTCTGGGCGAAGGCGAGGAGACCGCTCCGGGCCGCCGCCTCGTCCCACGTCAGCCCCGCCAGGTCGCTGGTCAGCTCGATGCCGCGGATCGTCACGTCGCCCGTGTTGGTGACCGTGATCGTCAGGCCGAGCACCGTGCCCTCGCGGATGCCGCCCTCCGGCGTGGAGATCTCCGTCGTCACCTCCAGGTCCTGATGCTGCGCCACGGTGAGGATGCTGCTGCCCGGCGCGGAGGTGACACCCTCGCCGCTGTGATCCTTCCCGGTGGCGACGGCCTCGTTCATGATCGACCCGGCCTCGACATCGGCCGCGCCGACCGTCCAGGGCGCCTCGACCGTCCGCGATTCGCCCGGCGCCAAGTCGCCGATCGCCGGGATGGCCACGCCGGCGCCGGACAGCATGGCGTCCTCGATCACGACGTCCGTGATCGTGACATTGCCGGTGTTCTTGACCAGGAAGGTGTAGACGAACGCATCGCCCAGGCGCACCGTCGCGTCCGGGCCAAGCATGCCGTCCGCCGAGGCGGCGCCCTTCGCGATCGACAGGGCCGGTGCCGGCGCGACCGTCGTGACCGTGGCGGCGCCCTCGCGCCGCAGCTCCGTCCCGTCCGGGGCGATGGCGGTGACGACCGCGGTCGTGGTGAGCTCCCCGGCCAGGATGTCTGCCTCGGTGATGACGCCGGTGACGGAGCATGTAACCGTCTCGCCCGGCGCGAGGGGGCTCCAGCCCAGGCAGTCATTCGAGACGGCGTCATCGGACACCGTCACGCCACCCAACGTGACATTCCCCGTGTTCGTGACCGCGATGGCATGCGTCACCGTCGTGCCGAGCTCGAGATCGGTCGTCTCGCCGACCACCGTGTTGGTGATGGCGACATCGGGCTTCTGGTCGATCCCGACGGTGGCGGAAGCCTCCTTCGAGAAGACCCGGGCGAACGCCGCCGGGTCCGCGGCCGCGCGCACCGTGATGGTGATGTCCGCGCCGGCATCGATCTGCTCCTGGCCGATGCCGAACGGCACCGTGCAGGTGACATCCGCGCCGACCGGCAGGGTGCCGATCATGGCCTGCGCGCCCTCCGTGTCCGGGTCGCAGTCGAGCCGCGCGACGTCCAGGACCGGGTGCTCCGGCACGACGACATTCCCGAGCGTGACGTTGCCGTCGTTGGTAATCGTCAGCGTGACCGTGACGTCGCCCGGCGCATCGACCGTGTCCGGCGCGACGCTGGCCGCCAGATCGAGCACCGGCGCCACCGGCGCCAGGGGGACGACCACGCCGTGGACGTCGCTCACCGCGTTGCTCTGCGGATCCTGCGCCGTCACCCGGCCACGGGTCTCGGCCCTTCGGTCGGGATCGGTATCGAACAGCCCCTGCGTGATCTCGAGCGTGCCCGTGCAGCGGACGGCCTCTCCCGGCGCGAGGGTGGCCGATCCCGATCCCGGGCAGTCCAGCGCGCCGAGCGCCGTGTCGGTGATCCGGACGTCGTTCAGGGTGACATGGCCGGTGTTGGTTGCCGTCAGCGCAAAGGTGACGACCTGGCCGGCCGTCAGCCCGGTCACCGGCTCGCCCGCGGCGACGGGGGCGCCATCGACATGCGTCACGGTCGTGACGAGGTCGACGACGACCAGGCGCAGGCCGAAGATTGAGACGCTTCCCTCGCCGGATACCTGGGCCGGGGTCATTCCCGCAGGGGCGTCGGCCGTCACCCGCGCCGTGGTGGTGAGGATCCAGCCGAAGTCGCCGGAATCCCTGGGCACATAGCCGTCGATCATCGCCTGCGTGATCGTCAAGGTCGTCGTGCATGTGACGGCCGGCGTGTTGGGCGCCAGCGTCGCGATGACGTTGCCGCCGTCGCCGCAATCGATCGTGCTCATCCCCGGCGTGTCCTCGGTAACGGTCAGGTTCCGGAGCGTGACGTTGCCGGTGTTGCGGACCTGATAAGTAAGGGTGATGTCCGTGCCGGCGGTGACGCCGACGAGCTGGCTGGCCGTCGTCGTGAGCTCGACCCGCGGATCCCGGGTGCCCCGGTCGTCGAGCGTGGCCGTAGCGGCGTCGTCGACCGTGATCTCGCCGTAGGTCCCGCTGACTGACGCTTCGTTCGTGATGCTGCCACGATCGAAATCGTCCTGGGTCACCGTGTATGTCGCGGTGCACCTCACCATCTCACCACGTTGCAGGGTGACAGGCTGGGTCGCCGGCGTGCCGCTCATGTCGCAGGTGAGACCGGACAGCCCGGGCACGCTGCTGGTGATCTCGACGCCGGTGAGGGCCACCTTGCCGCCGTTGGTGGCGATCATCGCGAAGGTGACCGTCTGCCCGGGTAGGAGCCGAGATCCCTCGTAGGCGTTGTTCTGCAGCGTGAGGCCCGGCGTATTGTCGGTCGGCACCGACCCGTTGGCGCTGGCGGAGACTGTCGCCGGGTCGGTCCCGCGCGGTGCGTTCGCCGTGACGCGGGCGGTGTTGGCGAACGACCCGGCCTCGACGTCCTCCTGGACGACCATGTACGTCCCGTCACAGGTCGCCGCCTCGCCGGGCGCCAGGGCAGGGATGATGTCCTTCAAGTCGACGCCGGGGATGCCGCAGTCGATGTGGATGCTCCGGACAGTGTCCGTGACGGTCACGTCCTGGAGCGTGACATTGCCTGTGTTCTCGACCTCGTACGCGTAATGGACGACGTCGAAGCGGTCGTAGCCGTTGGCCGGGATGTTGGTGGCGCGAGAGGCGATCGTGATCCCCGGCGTGCGCGGCAGCGAGACGGCCGCCGGCGCCGATGCCGCCGCCGTCTGGTCGCTGTCGGTCTGGGCGGTGGTGACGAGGCTGCCGCCGTCCATCTCCGGTTGGGTGACGGTGTGGGACGCTGCGCACGCCAGCGACGCGCCCGGCGCCAGCGTCGCCGGCTGCTCCGCCGGTGTGTCGCCGATGGCGCAGGCCAGCGCCAGTCCGAGGCCGCCCGGCGCCTCGCCGAGCGTGACGCCGGTGAGGGTGGTCGTCCCGTCGTTGACGACGGTGAAGGTGTACGCCACGGAGCCGAGCGGCGCCCCCGCCGACGGCTCGGCATAGGTTCCCTGCGCGGTCAGCGCCAGCGACGGATGCTGGCTCACCTGGACTGTCGCGTCGGCTGTGGCGGAAACGCCGACTCCGTTCGTAGCGGTGCCGGTCACGGTGGCTGTATTGGCGAAGCTCCCGCGATCGACGTCCTCCTGCGCGATCGTGGAGGTCGCCTCGCAGTGCAGCGAGTCGCCGCGCGCCAGCGTCGCCACCGTGCAGTCGCCGGGTGCGATCCCTGCCAACGGGTCGGTGACCGTGACGCCGGTGAGCGTGATATTGCCGGTGTTGGTCGCGAGGAGGCTGTAGGTGATCTCCGTCCCAAGCACGATCTCGCCGTCGAAATCGTCGACCGGCGCGCCGTCGATGGCAGTCACCGTCTTGGCAAGCCCGACTCCCGGGATACAGTCGATGCGCGTCTCGACGGTGTTGCTGGCGCCCGTGGAGGCGCCGGTCAGGCTGGCCGACACCGTGAGGCCGTCGCACATCGATGCATCGCTGCCGACGGTACCGAGGACGCTGACCGATCGGGAGCCGCCGTCGGCGCCGACCACGAGCCCGCCGCAGGTCAGGAGGTTGCCCGAGACGGAGCAGTCCTGCGGATTGTCAGCGACCGGGGTCCAGGGGTGACCGGTGTCGGGCAGCTGGCTCTCGAAGCTCGCGTCGTTCGCCGCCCCCAGTCCGCTGTTCGTGACGGTGAACGTGTAGCTGATCGCCTCGTCCAGCCCGGCGGCGGCTGTGCCGGTCACGCTGAGGGCGAGGTCTGGCTCGCAGATGACGGTGGTGGTGATCGATGTTGGTTCTCCGCCCGGAGAGTCCCAGGCGGTTGCGGTAACGTCGTTGCAGAACCGGGATTCGGCGAGCGTGACGCCTTCCACGCGAATCGTGACGCTGCCGGTCTGGGCGGGCACATCGATAAACGAGCAATAAGGGGAGCCTTGTGATGCGGTACCGCACAGGGAGCCCGACGGGGCGCTGGCAACGGACCAGGTGCCGCCCATGTCGGACAGGGTGCTGTACATCGCGATCCGTTTGGCCGCACCAAGGCCGGTGTTTGTCAGCGTGATGTCATACCAGAGCGTTTCGCCGGGCGTGATGCTCGCGGGACCATCGATGCTGACGCTGACGTCGGGATGGCAGACGAGCGTGGTGCTGGCGGAACTCTCTCCCGTAAGGTCGCCCCGGAGCCAGGACCCCACGACATAGCTCGCATCGCACTCGCGGACCTCGGACGGGGGAGTGACGGTGATGGCCACGCTCGCGGACGCCCCAGGGGCGAGCGTGATGCCCGAGCAGCGATTGGTCGTCGAGATCACCCACTCGCACTGCATGCCGGGCTGCTGCGGATCCGTGGCGACGCCGTTCTTGCTGCTCCGGGCAAAGAGGGCCGCGATGACCTCGAAGGTCACGTTGTTCGCCTGGACGGTGCCGGAATTGGTGACCGTTGCCGTATAGGAAGCCGAAGTCCCAAGATCGGTGCGCGCCGGGCCGTTGAGCGCGATCGAGACGTTGGGGCAGGCGACGGTTGTCGTGACCGTGTTGCTGGTGACCTGCTGGGGCGTCGTGACGTGCGCCAGGAAGCTGATGGTGCTGCCGCACGCGCTCGCCCGCGCCGTGGCCTGGACGGTGACGCTGGACGTTTGCCCGGGAGCGAGGGTGGGAATCTGGCATGCAAGGCCGGGGTCGATGCCGCCCCCGGTGCAAGTCATGGGCGCCGTGCCGGACGGCGCGCCCACGGTCCAGGGCGCGACGGTGGTGGGCAGGGTGCTGGCAAGGCTGACATTCGTAGCCGGGGCGCTGCCGGAGTTGGTTACGGTAATGTCGTAGGCGAGGGTGTCGCCCAGCGTGGTGCTCGCCGGGCCGGAGACGGCGATGTTCACGTTCGGGACGCACAGGACCGTGAAGCTGTTCGACGCCTGCGCCAGTCCTTGCGAGCCGTATGCGTCGACCTGGAAGCCGTGCGTCCCGCAGGTGGCGGCCGTGGTCGGGCTCGTCAGGCGCACCTCGAACTCAGCGGTGGGTTCGAGCGGATCGGATGGCTCCGGCCAGCAGAAGAGGTCAGCATCGCACTCACCGTTGACTGGCGTCGCCGTCCATCTGGTTCCGGGCGCGGCCGGCATGAAGAGCTGGAGGCTGAAGATGTCCACATTGGACGTGGTGGTGGACACCCGGACGATGACATCGACCGGTGTGCCCGCGATCACCAAGGGGCTGCCCGGGATGAACGTGATGGCCAGGTTGGCCCGCGGGTTCGGCTGGGAGGCGCTTGTCACGGCCCCCCGGGACTGCAACGCCGGCATCGCTGTCGGCTCGCTGGTCGGCTCCGGCGCAACCGTCTGCTCGATCGTTGGCTCGGCTGTCGGCTCCGGTGTGGGCTCGCTGGCCGGCTCGGCCGTCGGCGGTGCCGTGGGCTCCGCGGTCGGCTCGGGCGCGAGCGTGGGGTCCGGCGTCGGTTCCGCGGTCGGCTCCGGTGGGGCGGGCGTTCCCTCCTCGACGAGCGTCACCTCCGGATCCGAAGGCACCTCTTGCGCACCGACATCCGCCGTGACGAACGGCGCGAACAGACTCAGCAGGATGGCGATCATCCCCACCCAACGTACCAGTGCCCCACCCCGATGCATGTGTCGGTAACTCCCTGCCGGCGTCTCATCGCCGCCTGTCCTGCTCGCGCGCCCGCCGCCCGGGGCGCACCATGGTCGAGGCACAGCCTCACAATCGCCGGTCACGTCATGTGATCGCATCCGCGAAGGCTGTGCGTCCGTTGCTCCGAATCTGGTTGATGTTTGCCTTGTGGAAAAGGAAAGAATGACCCGTTGGGCACCATACCTGATTCGGTATGTGTGGGCAACCCGGCGGTAGGGCGCGAATGCCCAATACGTCTCAGGACGACCGGCGGGTCACCAATGCCAAACGGGCCGGGGCATTATGCCCGGCCCGTTCGCGATGCAGATTCGGTTGTCGGCGAGTGCCTAGACCAGCGAGTCCGCCGGCACGGCCTCCTGCACGGCGCCCTGCCGGATGCCGTCAGCCACGCGCTGGCCGAACTCCGCGTCGCACTTCGTGAAGTGCTCGACCATCTTCTCCTGCAGGATCGGGTCGCACTGGCTGAGCGCCGTCACCAGGTTCAGCACCAGGTCGTCGCGCTCCCACTGCTCGATCGTGCGGTACCGCTCGCCGGCCTGCTGGTAGTTGTTCGTGCGGTCGATCGGCGCCTTCAGCACCTCTCCGGAGACCTGCGGCCGGTACTCCCGGTAGGAGTCGTCCGCCTCCTGCACGCCGGCCAGCACCGACGGCTCGTAGTTCACCGACGGGTTGGCGCCGCGCTCATCCCGGCCGAGCGACATCTGGCCGCCCTCCTGGTTGGTGTGGACGTCCGCGACCGGCCGGTTGACCGGCAGCTGCAGGTAGTTCGGGCCGACACGGTAGCGTTGGGTGTCGCTGTACGAGAACGTGCGGCCGACCAGCATCTTGTCGTCCGAGAAGTCGAGCCCGTCGACCAGCACGCCGGTACCGAACGCGATCTGTTCCCCCTCGGCGAAGAAGTCCTTCGGGTTCTCGTTGAGCGTCATCATCCCGACCGGGCGCAGCGGGAACTGGTCCTCAGGCCAGGTCTTGGTGTCGTCCAGCGGGTCGAAGTCGAGCTCCGGGTGCTCGTCGTCGCTCATGATCTGGACGTTGAGCTCCCACCGCGGGTAGTCGCCGCGCTCGATCGCCTCGAAGAGGTCCTTCGTGTGGCTGCCGAGCTCCTGCGCCTGGATCTCCGCCGCCTGCGCCGCCGTCAGCGACTCGATGCCCTGCTGCGACTTCCAGTGGTACTTGACCAGCACGCCCTCACCGGCGGCGTTGACCATCCGGTAGGTGTTGACGCCGAAGCCGTCCTGCTGGCGATAGTTGGCGGGGATGCCGCGCGGCGAGAAGACCCAGGTGATCATGTGCAGCGCCTCGGGCGAGGCGGCGAAGAA
>DATLHE010000034.1:0-4242 GCA_035540335.1 Thermomicrobiales bacterium
CCTTCGCTGGTCGGTGGACACACGGTCCAGCAGCACATCCGCACCATGATGTGGACCGTTGGCCCGTCGCTGGGACTTTCGCTCATCATCTTCCAGATCATCAGCTGGAGGACGCACGTCTCGTCTTCGGCGTTGAACGTCGACCAGGCAAGGGCGACGCTCGGCGCGTCGTACAACACCTCGTTGGTGTGCCTGCTGCCACTCGTCTTGCGGGTTGTCCTCAGCGTAGTGAGGTTTCCGGCGTTTCTCTCGATTTTCCTGACCGCCGTATTCTCGGGCGTGCTCGCCATCTTCACCCAACACGACCTCGTTATCCGGTTCGCCGATGACCCGGATCTCAGCACGCCGTTGGCCGCGATGAAAGCGATTTACGCGGCAATGGCGAATGGGTTCGTGTCCACGACCGGCGTGGAACAGATGGATACGTTGTTCTCTGGGGGTGGGATGAGCGGCATGCTGACCACGGTCTGGCTGATCCTCGGTGCGCTCGGCTTTGGCGCGATCATGGAACAAACGGGATCGCTCAGCAAGCTGGTCAGCGGCGTGCTCGGCAGGGCGCGGTCTGGCGGCGCGTTAGTCGCCACCGTGATCGGCACCGCGTTAGGGCTCAACATCATCGCGGCCGACCAGTACATCGCCATCGTGATTCCGTCTCGCACGTTCCGCATGGAGTTCAAGCGGCGCGGGTACAGGCCGTGGGTGCTGTCCCGGGTCGTTGAGGACTCCGGCACGGTCACCTCGGTGCTCATTCCCTGGAACACCTGCGGTGCCTATCACGCAGGCGTGCTGGGCGTCTCGACGTTCGAGTACCTGCCGTATTGCTTCTTCAACATCATCAATCCAATTCTCTCGCTCGTGTACGGGTTCACCGGCTTCAAGATGGACAAGTTCGCGCCGGGGGAAATGCCTCCCGGTGATGAGGTGGTCATGCCACCGCTGGACGAAACACTGGCCGCGCGATCGACCGAAAGCGCGGCCTGAAGCGGCACCAAGTGGGAGCCCTCTCTGCATGCGTTGAAGGCGCGGTGGCAAGAGGGGTGACATGTCAACTCCAGGAGGGAGCAACCAATGCGAGTCGTGGTGGCGCTTGGCGGTAACGCACTGCTCAAGCGGGGCGAACCGATGACAGCCGAGACACAGCGCGCGAATTGCCGGATCGCGGCGAAAGCGCTCGCGCCGGTGGCCAGCCACCACGAGCTCGTCCTCACGCATGGCAATGGGCCACAGGTAGGTCTCCTGGCCTTGCAGGCGCAGGCCTACACCGACGTGGATCCCTATCCTCTTGACGTATTGGGCGCACAGACGGAGGGCATGATCGGATACATGCTCGAGCAGGAGCTTGGCAACATGCTTCCGTTCGAGGTGCCGTTGGCGACGCTGCTGACGATGGTCGAGGTCGATCCGGCCGATCCCGCATTCGCGGACCCTACGAAGTTCGTTGGCCCGGTATACGAGCGTGATGAGGCCGATCGAATCGCCGCGGAGAAGGGGTGGATCTTCAAGCAGGACGGTGCCAAATGGCGCCGGGTCGTCCCCTCGCCGCTGCCAAAGCGCATCTTCGAGTCCCGGCCGATCACCTGGCTGTTGGAGCGCGGAACCATCGTCATTTGCGCCGGTGGCGGAGGCATACCATCCGCCTACGTGCCCGAAGGGAAACGCATCCTCGGCGGCATCGAAGCCGTCATCGACAAGGACCTTGCCAGTGAGCTCCTGGCCCGTGAACTCGGGGCGGATCTGTTCGTCATGGCAACCGATGTCGATGGCGTCTACGCCGATTTCGGTACGCCCGAACAGCGCTTGCTCGACCGGGTGACGGTCGATGACCTGCGCCGGCACACGTTCGCCTCCGGATCCATGGGCCCAAAGGTCGCGGCGGCGATCCAGTTCGCCGAGCTGACTGGCCAGCGAGCGGCGATCGGCTCCCTGCAGGACATCGATGGAATTGTCCAAGGAGATGCAGGGACGCATGTTGTACCCGCATGAAGGGTCCGCACAGGGACTGCACGGCGCCAGACGAAGGATGCCGTCACGGGGTGGTCAGCGACACGTCTCGATCGCGTTGAGGAAGAGACCATGGCCGAAGCAACGATAGACCGTACGCATGAAGATATCTGGTATCGAATGACCCCGGCACAGGTCGCCGCTAAATTGGAGGTCGATCCGGCGACGGGCTTGAGCGCGGCCGAGGTGCAATCGCGTCTGGCGACGTACGGGCCGAATCAGATGGCGGCCAGCGAGAAGGAGCCGGGCTGGAAGGCGTTCGTGCGTCAATACCAGGACCTGATGCAGATGGTCCTCCTGGGCGCGGGGATCATTAACCAGATCGTCACCCACGAACTGGGCACCACCATCGTCCTCATCGGCCTCACCCTGGTCAACGCCGTGATGGGCTTGCATCAGGAGGCCAAGGCAGAGGCAAGCCTGGCGGCGCTTCAGGGCATGATGAAGACCATCGCGCGCGTTCGCCGGGACGGGCAGCCGATTGAGGTCAACGCCACAGAGCTCGTGCCGGGGGATATCGTGCTCGTCGAGGCGGGAAACCTGGTGCCTGCGGATGGTCGCTTGTTCGTGGCCGCCACCGTGGAGATCGAGGAGGGCGCGCTGACGGGTGAAAGCGTCCCAGTCTCCAAGGACACCGACACGATTGACCGGGAGGACGTCGCGCTGGGCGACCGCGCGTGCATGGCCTTCATGAACACCTCGGTGACGCGCGGCCGGGGAGAAATGATTGTCACCGGTACCGGCATGAACACGGAGATCGGGCATATTGGAGCGATGCTCGACGCCACTCAGGCCGACAAGACCCCACTGCAGAAGAAGCTTGATGAGCTCACCGTCGTTATCACTGGTATCGCGGCGTTCGCGCTTGTCGTGATCGTGGTGGTTGGGGCGATTCGTGGCCAGTCGCGAGACGAGCTCTTCATCACCGGTATTGCGCTGGCTGTCGCCGCCATTCCTACCGGTTTGCCCGCTGTGGTTACCACACTCCTGTCGCTGGGAACGCGGGCGCTCGCCGAACGCAACGCCATCATGAAGCGCCTGCCCGCGGTGGAAACGCTAGGCTCGACATCGGCAATCTGCTCGGACAAGACCGGCACCCTGACGTTGAACAAGATGACCGCGCGCGAGCTGGCCATTCCTGGTCAGGGCAATCGTTTCAAGATCACCGGCGAGGGCTACAGCACCGAGGGGCAGATCTTGCGCCCGGGCGGGGTCGGCCAAAGCCTCGATCCGTTCCTGCTTCCCATGATCCTTTGTGCCGATGCCACGCTGGACGGTGAGCAGTTGATCGGCGATCCCACCGAGGGCGCGCTGATCGTGCTGGCGGCCAAGGGTGGGCTCGATATCGACGAAACCCGACGGAGTTACCCGCGCATCGCCGAGGTGCCCTTTGATGCCGCCTACAAGTTCATGGCGACGTTCCATACGATGACCGATCGCAGCGGTAAGACCGTTGTCCGCTGCTTCGTCAAGGGTGCGCCAGACGTCCTCATCGCTCGCGGCGGCTCGTATATGACCCCTGACGGCGACGTGTTGCCGGTTACCGAACAGAACCAGCACCTCGCGCTGGACGAGAATGACCGCTTCGCGGCCGCGGGTCAGCGCGTCATGGTCGTGGGGCAGCGTGACTTCGATCCGGCGAGTTTCGATCCTCGCGGAAATCTGATCGATCTCGTTCAGGACCTGACGCTGCTGGCGATGGTCGGCATCGTGGATCCGCCGCGCTCTGAAGCAAGGGACGCGATCGCAGAATGCAAGAGCGCCGGCATTCGCGTGCGCATGATCACCGGTGATCACGCCACGACGGCCGCCGCGATCGGCAATGAACTGGGCATCGAGGGCAGGGCCATTACTGGAGCCCAGTTCTCGGCGATGAGTGACGATGAGCTGATGAGACAGATTCCCGAGATCGGCGTCATCGCGCGCGTCGCTCCTGAGGACAAGCTGCGTCTGGTGTCGCTGCTCCAGCAATCCGGCGAGGTGGTCGCCATGACGGGGGACGGTGTCAATGACGCCCCCGCGCTGAAGAAGGCCGATATCGGCGTAGCAATGGGTATCACGGGAACCGAGGTGTCCAAGGGCGCGGCGGTGATGATCCTCACCGACGACAACTTCGCCACGATCGTGAAGGCGGTGGATTACGGTCGCTCGCTGTACGACAACTTGATGAAGTACCTGCGATTCCAGATGGCGTCGCTCGTTGCCTTCATCGCGGTCTTCCTCGCGGCAACGATCTTCAAC
>DATLHE010000035.1:0-4741 GCA_035540335.1 Thermomicrobiales bacterium
GGCGCGACATACAACTTCGCGCCAGTGCGGCGTCGCGCGTCATCACCCGGCACTACGACGGGGTCGAGTGATGGCGCCGGTGACGTCGTCGCCGGTCACCCGCCATCCTGACCATGGCCGTAGCGTCTCCGCACTCGCAGCCACGCAGGCGCCGTCTTCGGCGTATTGCCAGCGCCGGCGGAGATCGTAGCCGGGGGCAGGAGTGCCGATGTGAGATCGGTCCTCAGGAACGGCGCGGTCATCGATTCCTCGCGCCGGTCGCATCATCCGCTGCCGTGGCGGAACACGCCGTCCGGCGGTGAGAACCATGTGAGCGACGCGGCTGGCAGGCCGGTGTACGACGGCGTGGTTGCGGCCGCGATGTTCCGGCTCTACACGGACGCAGTACAAGCCGAGTCAGAGCTCACTGCTCGGCGCGTTGCGGATCACCCGCGGCGCCGAGGCCGCCGCAGCCTGTGGGCATGGCCTGCGCGCCTGGCCTCTCGGGTCGGCGGGTTGCTGCACTGCCGGTAGGAGCGGGCTGGAACGGCAGCGCGAACAGTGCACACCACTGCTCCTCCTCTCCGTTTGATGCACGCCGTGTCGTTTCACGCGGCCTCACCGGCCGCAGGCGCTGAGCCGCGGTGCGCACGGACAACGGCTGCGGGGACGGCGAGTGTGAGGATGGGAGGAGATGCGGATGAGGAACGGCGACAGTGTTGTCCATATGATTCCCGCAGCGGGCTACTACGCCATGTACAAGGACGGCGACGACCTCACGTACAACCCGGTCGCGGCATGGGTTGTCATCGAGGATGAACAGGGTCGGCAACGCGTGGACGGCATCGACCCCAGCGGCAGCGATTGGAACGGATCGCCTTGCAGCTACCAGGAGAGCTTTGTCGAGTTCGTCTATCGCGATGAGCGAGAACGCCGTCGATGACAGTTCCTCGACCTCGAGGGAGGTACCAGGAACGGCCACGACAACGAGGGAGCGTCATGTCCGACAAGTCACCGCGTCAGTCGCCGAGCAAGAAGTCCGGCAAGTCCATCAAGGAGAAACGCGCCATCAAAAAATCTAGAAAGGCCACCACGGAGAACGACCGGATCGACGTCTTCCTCCGGAGCGGACCTGGCGCCGACCAAAGTTCAGAGAAGGTGCGATGACACCGCCGGAGGTCGCCCCTTTCGACGCGGCCACCGTGACCTGCCATACGTGTACCCACCCCTGGGAGTCGCACGACGCCACCGCCATTCGGTTCTGTACCGCGACGATGAACGGAGCGCATTCTCGCCGATGTGTCTGTCGGTCCGAGAACGACCGAAAAGGAGTGCTCCAACCGATGCCGCGATGATCCGCGATGGCTCGTTCGACGCGCGCCAACGGGCGATCGAGCTGGCGACTTGCGAGAGAGGGCGGGACCGCACAGTGGTAGGGCGCTGATCAACGCCGTGACAAGGTCATCGGCACCCGCACTGGCTCCCACCTGTGACGAAACGTGCAGGGATGGGTGCGGCTCAGGGGGGCGAGGTGGGTCAAACGGCAGGTCTTTCCCGGGTCAGAGCCTCGGGGTACAGCAGCAATTGACGATCCTGCGCTGGCATCGCCACATCGTTGGCCGACTTGGAGCTACCCCCACTGGACCGTCGTCCACCGATCGACGACATGCTCGCCGCCGTCGTGGTGCGAATGGCGCGGGAGAACCCACGCTGGGTACCTGCGGTTCCAGGGCGAGCTGCTCAAGCTCGGCCACTGGGTCGGCGCCGCGACAATCCGGCGGATCCTCCAGCGACACCGGATCCCACCGGCGTAGGTGGGATCCGGTGTCGTAGGTCAGCGGGCCCCGGCTTTGTCGCCACCAGCGGCCCTGGGCGTGCTCCCTTCGGCAGTCGCGCGACGACCTTGCCGTGCGGACTACAGAGCTTTGCGCTGCACTCGGTGATCTCGCTAGTGGGATCGGTCAGCCTTCGGTGTCGCCAAACTCGACCAACTCACGCATGACGGGAGCTCGGCCCTGGGCTGGAGTCGAGGCGGGCGTCCACGGGCGAGCCGATTCCCGTCGGCAGGGAGCGGGTCTCTCCCGGTGACGTGGTGCTGGTCGACGAGGACGGTGTGGTGGTCGTGCCGCGTGGGCGGGCCGCCGAGGTCCTCGCCCAAGCCCGGACCGTGGCCGAGTGCGAGGCAACCATCGAGGCCGAAATGCGGCATGGTGTTGCGCTGCTGCGGGCCCACCGCGGCGATCTCCGACGCCCTCGGCCGCGCAAGCGTCGAAAACCTTGCAAGGAATCGCCCCGCCCGTGGACGAGTTCCGCGCCGCGGGGCCCGGCGTTCACCGTGCGCTACGCCTCGATGGACAGTGGGGGCGAGGGCACGGTCGGGGACTTCCTCGACAACGTGCCGCCCGGCCGGTCGTGGTCATCGACAACGACGGCCGCACCGACGTCACCGTGTGGGGGCTTCATGACATCGCCGGAACCGTGATCAACGGCGTCTGCCGGGACGTTTCGGCCTCGCTGAGCCAGAACTACCCGCTGTTCAGCCGCGGCCGGTTCATGCGGACGGGCAAGGAGCAGATCCTCAAGATCCGCGCTGCGCACGGGTTCGCCGCCACTTACGGCCCCACGAGTCTGGCTGGAGCTGCGCCGCCAAGGCGTGCGGTTCGCGCGCCACGACCGCGCTGGTGCTGACCGCGCTCAATCACGCCCTGCGCTCCCGGGACGTCCGCTCCGGGCAGTTGATCTTTCACAGCGACAAGGGCGCCCAGTACACCGCGCTGCGGTTCACCCAACGCCTCCTCGACGCCGGGGTCGCCCCTCGACCGGCAGCGCCGGGGACAGCTTCGACAACGCGCTGGCCGAGAACCTCTGGTCCACGCTCAAGGTCGAGCTCCTGTACTGGCCCGGCACCACGTTCGCCACCCCGCACCCAGGCCGAGCACGCCGTGGTCCGCTACATCGACGGGTGGTACAACCCGCGCCGCATCCAGGCCAACAGCACAACACCGACAGGTAACCCGCACTCCGGGAAGCGGGGGAATCTCACTTCTCATCGTGCGTGGCCCGCCGCGATGGCCGGTCACGACGGCGTCCAGCGGCAGGTCGGCGACCGCCGCTCGGGCGGTCGCGCGGGCTATCCGGTTGGCCGCCGCAACGGAGGCGACGGTGTCGTCATCGGCGAGCCGGAGGGACTCGTGCGGGCCTTCTCCTACGGAGGACCCTGCTACTCCAGCCGAACTTCGTGATCTTGCGGCCTGCAAAAGGCGCCGTCGACGATGGGCAAATGATACGGCGTCGTGCGGGCTGTGCGCGACGTGCCGCACACGGTCCGACGAGCGTCGTCGTGTTTGTTCTCACGTTTCCGCAAATCTGTGCAGAGGCGTTAACGTCCGGGGCGATTCAAGCGATCCTGATGACGTAGGACGTAGCGACTGTTCAGGGGAAGAGATGACCATTGCCGATCTCGGTCGGCTGATGGCGGAGTTCCGCACAAAGGTCATCGCCGACCTCATCGGGATCGCGTCGGCCGTGGTGCTCGTATGGCTGTTGATCGCCGTGCTGCGCGCTGCCGGTGTAGACCTGGGAGCAGCGCACCTCGGGCTGACGCTGGTCACCGTCGCGGCGGCCGGAGCCGTCGCGGTGGTCGTCGGCGCGGCGGCGACCGGGCATCGACGCCGGGCCGCGCTCAGTGCAGCATTCGGCCTGTTCGCGGGCCTCAGCGTTGCGCTCACGGCCCTCGGTCCGCAGACGCTCCAGCGGATGCCCGCTCTCATGGGTGTGCTCTGCGCCGCCGACCTCGGGGTCGCCGTCCTGCTGCTGCTGTGGACGACGAGCATCGTGCCCGCAGGCCGCTGGGCCCTGTGGGAGGCCGCGGCCGCCGTGACCCTGGCGACGCTGGTCATCGGCTTCGCGGACTGGCGCACGCCTGCCGCCTCGATCCTCTTGGACCGCCCCGTGGTCCACGCCGGGATCGCGCTCGGATGGGGTGTCGCAGCCGCGAGGGCGTTCGTGGTCGGGCTGGCCGGACGCGATCTGCCCATGAGCCGCGTGGGGCTGGGGCTCGCGCTGCTCGCCTCCGTGGAGCTGTACCGAGCAGCCACCGGCGGGAGCGCCGCCGATCCCGACCTGCTCGTCAGCGGCCTGCGCATGGTCGGCACGATCGCGGTGCTCGGCGGCGTCGTCGGCCGCAACCGCGGCGAGGTCATCTCGCTGCAAGTCGATCGCGAAGAGCAGCGGGCCGCGCTGAAGGAGGCGATCCAGCACGTCGACGGAGTTACGGCGAGTGCGGCCGAGCGCGACCACGAGCTGGCCAACGGCCTCGCGGGGTTGGCGGGAATCGCCTACCTGCTGGACCGTCCGACGGCCACGCCGGACGGCGCCGAGCTGCGTTCGGCCGTGCTCTCCGAGATCGCCCGCCTGCACGGCATGTTGGCCGGTCAGCCGGGCGAAGACCCCCCGTTCGACGTCGCGGGCGTGCTGTCCGAGTTGGCCGCCCTCCGGCGCGCCGGGGGAATGCGGGTGGATGTGCACGCTCGCGACGGTCTCGTCGCCGCGGGCGGACACCGCGCGTTCTCCCAGTCGGTGACCAACCTGCTCGCCAACTGCGCGCGACACGCCCCCGGCAGCCCGGTTCGCCTGCATGCGTACGCGGCGGACGAGCGGGTCGTCGTCGAGGTGCGTGACGAGGGGCCGGGACTGCCGCCAGGCCGTGAGCAGGAAGTGCTGGAACGCGGCACGACGGCCGCGGCGACGGGTGGGTCGGGGC
>DATLHE010000036.1:0-4975 GCA_035540335.1 Thermomicrobiales bacterium
CTGGAGACGACGCTGCGCCGCTTCCGCACCCGGCGCGATCTCTTCCGGCCCGGGAACACCCCGCTCAAGCAGCAGCTCGCCGAGCTCGACAACCGCTACACCAGCGTCTGCGGCAAGATGATGGTCGAGTGGGAGGGCGAATCGATCCCGGTCTCGCGGCTTCAGCCTTACCTCCAACACCCGGACCGCGACGTCCGCGAGCGGGCGTGGCGCCTCAGCATGCAACCCTACCTCGACCATCGCGACGAGCTGGCGGACATCTTCGACGCCCAATTGGCGCTGCGACAGCAGATCGCACGCAACGCCGGGTTCGCGAACTACCGGGATTACACGTTCGCCGAGCTCTACCGGGAGGACTACACGCCGGAAGACTGTGCGACGTTTCACGAGAGCGTCCGCGAAACCTTCGTTCCGGCCGCGTCCCGGATCATGGAGGAGCGTCGCCACGCCCTCGGCATCGCCGCTCTGCGGCCGTGGGACCTCACCGTCGACCCGGAGAACCGCCCCGCGCTCATGCCCTACGCCTCGACCGACGTCCTGATGAGCACCTCGCGGCAGGCGTTCGCGAATCTCGACCCGGTGTTCGGCGACCAGTTCGCGGAGCTGATGCGCCGCCGGCTGCTCGATCTCGACAGCCGCCCCGGCAAGCGCCCTGGCGGCTTCTGCTTTCCGCTGCCGTGGCAGAAGCAGGCGGTCATTTTCATGAACGCGGCCGGAACGGCGATCGACGTCCTGATCCTCGTCCACGAGGCCGGCCACGCGTTCCACGAGATCGCGATGGCCGAGCTCCCCTTCCTCTACCAGCGGCAGCCCGGCGAGGAGATGTGCGAGGTCGCCTCGATGTCGATGGAGCTGCTCGCCTGGCCGTGGCTCCGCGCCGATCAGGACGGCTTCTACACCGAAGACGAGTACACCCGGGCGCGGAGCGAGCATCTCGACCAGATCGTCACCCGCTTTCCGTGGATCTCCGTCGTCGACGCCTTCCAGCACTGGCTCTACACCGACCCCGCCGCCTCCGACCGTGACGCCCGGGATGCGAAGTTCATCGAGATCTGGAGCCAGTTCGACCCCGACACGGACTGGACGGGGTTGGAGGACCTGCGCGCGAGCCGTTGGTACCGGCAGCTCCACATCTTCCTCCACCCCTTCTACTACATTGAATACGGCCTCGCGCAGCTCGCCGCGCTCCAGGTCTGGCGGAACGCCCGGCAGGACCAGGCCGGCGCGCTGGCCGATCTCCAGGCGGCGTTCGCCCTCGGTGGCACCCGCCCGCTGCCCGAGCTCTACGCCCGCGCCGGCGCGCGGATGGTCTTCGACGCGGCCGGCATGGCGGAACTCGTCGCGCTGGTCGAGGCCGATCTCACGTCGCTGCGTTCGACGTCGCTGTTGTAGGAGACGGATTGGATGCGCGGAGGAAACCGCGTTCGCGACCACGGCTGCCATCCAATGCCGTCGCCCTACGCCACCCTCAGCCGCAAGTCGAGGCATCTCTCGGCGAAGCCGCTGGTCTCGGGTCGTAGGGGCCGTACCTCCGAAGGAGTGTCGGCCCGCTGGCCCGCAGGGCCAGATGATGTCGCCCGCAACTCAATCCGCGCCCGTGGCGCGGTGCGCTTCGCGCGGGTATTCCTTCGAGCGGCGACCGGGTCGCCTCCTCAGGACAGGCGCTTCGCCAGGCTCAGGATGACGTAGCGGGAAGACCCGCGAGACCTCCCTCCTACACCGCCAGCTCCACCACCTTCGGCCGCCGCTCGGCGATCCGCAACGCCTCCACCAGCTCCCGGTAGAGCGCGTCCCGCGCCAGCAGCTCGTCATGCGTGCCCTGGTCGCGCACGCGCCCGCCCTCCATCACGACGATGCTGTCCGCGTCGATGACCGTCGACAACCGGTGCGCGATCGTGATCACCGCGCCACGTTGTGCTCGGTCATGGATGCACGCCTGGATCGCCGACTCGGTGATGCCATCCACCTGCGCGGTCGCCTCGTCGAGCAGCAGGATGTCCGGCGTGCGCAGGATCGCCCGCGCCAGCGCGATGCGCTGCCGCTGCCCGCCCGAGACCGCCGTCTCCGTCAGCGACGTGTCGAGCCCGTCCTCCAACGCCGCGATCTTCCCGTCGAGGCGCACCTCAGACAGCACGGCCGCGATCTCGCCCTCCGTCGCCTCCGGATGCGTGAACAGCAGGTTCTCACGGATCGTCCCGGGCACGATCGGCGTCTCCTGCTCCACATAGGCGAAATGCCGCCGGATCTCGTGGTGCGTCAGCGAGGCATACGAGCGGCCGTTGAGCAGGATCTCGCCCGCCTGCGGCTCCAGGAAACGCAGGAGCAATGAGAAGAGCGTCGTCTTGCCGGCGCCGGATGGCCCGACGATCGCCACGTGCCCGCGTCGGGGGACCACCAGCGAGACGTCCCGGACCGCCGGCTCCTGCTCCGGCCCGTACGCCGCGGTAACCTCCCGCACATCCAGCACCGGGCCGTCCACCACCTCCGCATAGACCACCGGCGCATGGTGCGCGGCGACTTCGTCGGCCTCCTGAGCGATCGCCTCCACCTCGCGGATGCGCCCGGCCGCGGCCAGCCCCTTCTGCAGGGTGGTGAGGTTCTGGCTGATCTCGGTGATCGGCCCCATCAGGCCGAAGGCGTAGAGCAGGAACGCGATCAGGCTCGAGACCGCGAGCGCGCCCTCGGAGACCCGCCACGCGCCGAACCCGAGGATGACGATGATCGCGAGCTGGATGCCCGACCACGCCGTCACCCACGCAAACGCCTGCCGCCGCACCGACCGCACGCCGTGCACCGCCGCCGCCGCCGCGTCCGCCAGCACCCGATCGGCCTGCCGCTCCTCCGCCCGGCTGGCCTTCACGGTGCGGATCGCCCGCAGCGCCCCGTCAAGCGTGCCGCCGAGCCGTCCGACGGCCGCCTGCGCCTCCTCCTGCGCCTTGGCGATCCCCGGCATCAGCAGCACGAACAGCACGATCACCACCGACACCGCAAGCACCGTCGTCCCGAGCAACGGCAGGTCGAGCACGCCCATCAGCACCAGCGTCCCGGCAAGCATGACGCCGCCGTTGATGAACCCGATCATCGAAGACGAGGCCGCCTCTCGCAACAGCACGGTATCGGAGGTGACCCGGGTCACCAGCTCGCCGCTCGGCCGGCTCGCGATCTCGCCCACGCGGGCGCCGAGGAACCGCCGCACCATGCCGGAGCGGGCGCGGAGCACGATCCGCTCCGCCAGCGTGCCCAGCAGAATCCACTGGCCGAGCGCGATGACCGAGCCCACGATCAGCAACCCGGCCAGCACGAGCACCGGCCCGTTGAGCGAGGCGGAATCCGCCAGCGAATCCAACACCCATTTGGTCACCAGCGGGCTCGCCAGCCCGGCGGCGGAGCCGAGCAGCGCCAGCAGGAGACCGAGCGCCATGGTCGGCAGGTGCGGACGGGTAAACGACCAGAGGACTTGCCACCGGGTGGGCTGCTGGGACACGCGACACGCTCCTCGCGACGAGCAAATCAATCACATTCGCCCCATAATAGGACAACAATGTCCCATTTTGTCAAGACGGTGTCTCAACTCAGGACGGATGCGTACAATGTGGACCATGATCGAGGACCAGACGCACACCGACTCACCAACCCGTACCCGCACCCGCCGCGCCATCCTGCAGGCGGCCGTCTCCCTGCTCTCGCAGAACGCCGCCGCCTCGATGGGCGAGGTGGCCGAGGCGGCGGGCGTCGCCCGCAGCACCCTGCACCGCTACTTCCCGGAGCGCGGCGACCTGCTCGACGCGGTCACCCGCTTCGCCGCCGACGAGGTCAAGGCGGCCACCCGGCGTGCCCGGCCCGAGGACGGTCCGGCGACCGACGCCGTCATCCGGCTCTGCCACGAATCGTTCGACCATTGGGACGCGATCATCTGGACCTACTGGGAAAGCCTCAAGCGCGACCAGGCCGAATGCGACCCGGAGGACGACGCGCTCGAGGCACGCTGGAACGCGCTCATCGAGCGCGGGCAGGCAGAGGGAACGATCGATCAGTCGCTCCCCGCCACGTGGATCCAGCAGATGATGTGGGCGGTGCTCTACTCTGCGTGGGAAAGCGTCCGGCAGGGCACCACGAGGCACGAGGCGCTCACGCTGTGCCTCGCCACGATGCGCAAGGTGATCGCGCCGCGTCAGGGATAGCCCGGAGCGCCGCGCCGGTGCGGCACGCCTGCCGTCGGGAAAGACTCGCGGTCCGCTACAATGCGGACGGCGCGCCGCCTCTCTGGCGCGCGTTGCCAGGAGACGCGCCCGCGACCATGCACAAGCTCATCATCAACGTCCTCCTTCCGATCGCCATCCTGGTCCTCCTCAGCGACGACCGCTTCCTCGGCGCCCTCCCCGCGCTCCTGCTCGCCATCGCCATCCCCGCCGCCTACGGCGTCTGGGACCTCCTGCGCCGAAGGCGCGTCGACGCCAGCACCATCCTCGGCATCCTCAGCGTGCTGCTGACCGGGGTGATCGCCGTCTTCAAGCTGCCCAGTGGTCTCTTCGCGGTCAAGGAGGCCCTCATCCCGGTCGGCTTCGCCGCGCTGCTGCTCGTCAGCAACCGCACCAGCTTTCCGATCGTCAAGCTGCTCTTCGACGTCGTCCAGCGCAAGGACCGTGTCGAGCGCGCCGTGGAGAACATCGGCGGCGAGGCCGCCTACCGCGCGCACGTCGAGCGCTGCGGCGCCCTCTGGGCGGGCACGATGGCCATCTCCGGCGTCATGAAGTTCACGCTATCGAGCCTGATCGTCACCGCCGACGCCGGCACCAAGGCGTTCAACACCCAGCTCGCAACCTACGAGCTGGCGCAGATCCCGACCTCCAAGACGATCACGATGGTGATGATCCTCGCGCTCATCTGGTACATCGGGAAGGGCACCGGCCGCATCGTCGGCCTGCCGCCGAGCCAGGTCCTGCGCGGCGGCGAGCGCATGGCGGCGATCTTCGCC